>NZ_FQXO01000123.1 GCF_900129995.1 Caloranaerobacter azorensis DSM 13643
AAAAAACATGGCTCAAGAAGATATTTAGTCTTCTTTAAACCATGTTTTTTGATACAACTTTATTTTTAGTGAAAGAAGTTTTTTTGTAGTGTACATAGTTACAAGGATAAAAAGAAGTAAGGTTAATAATATTCCTACCATTCGATTATTTACTTATTAATTATACAGTTTTAATTTTATTTAAATTTGGTAATATTACTTTTCTGTAAATATCTATAGGATACATACCATTTATACATAAGTTTTTCATTTTTTCCAACGGTGCATCTGATGCACTACATGCTACTGGTATATATTTTAATTCTGTTCCTTTATATTTTATAATATTAGGTTTAAAAACATTTGAAAATTCAATAACATCTGGATTGCAACGTTTTAACATCTCTGAATTTCTTACCCCTCGATTTCTTAACCATCTCCTACATTCAGGACTATAAATGTCTTGATATGTAATTTCCCCAATATTAATCTTATCTTCAATAACGTAATCCGGCAAAAACTCTTCCTCATTCTCATAATATTGCTGTATCTTTACTGTCAAATCTATTACATTGAATGGAGGTGCAACTACCCATGCATGTCCAGCATCTACTGGATAAATATCAACTGGCCAAAAGAATTTAGGAGTAATATTGGCTTCAATTGGAAAATTAATGGTCAAAGCACCCTTAACAATATAGTTCCAAAACCCTTCTTTTTCTAATATTTTTGAAAGAATCATTGATATGTTAATACATTCACCTGGTTTTGAATCAGTCAAAAATTCGTTATAGAGTAATTTACAAATATATGGAATTATTTTATAAGCATTTTTTAAATATTCTTCTGAATATTGCTTTGTTTGTACATATCGTGCATAATTGCATAAAAATTTATTGTTACGTCTTTCTATTTTAATAAATTCTGGATCATCATAAAAGCCAGGTCTATCAATTGATATTCCATGATTAATAAAATCCTCAACAATATCATTATGCTCTGCTGAAAAATGTATCATGCATTTACCTCCTTTTTCATTTAAATATGTAGTTTAATAATTAATCTTTTTTAAAATTAATATTCTTGAAAATATGATTTATTGTATAATTGAAATTATCTTTATTTGAATCCCATAATGTTGTTATAATTTCTTGGATTATCCTGCTTCCTTTAAGAATATTTTGTGATGTTTCAGGTAAGGTATTTTTAAAATATCGTCTTAAATTTTCTATTCTCATTTGGGCAGAAGGATGAGTTTCAGTGAACTCAATATTATATACCTTCTCAATAATATCTAAACATGCAAATAGAAACTCTATTCCAAGATAACATCCAAACAATCCATATCCTGTATTTTGATTGTTAGCCATTGTTAATTGAAAAGCAAGTGAATCTGCTGAAAACTCTTCACTCCAATTTCTAACTATTTGATATAACATAGAATCATCATCTAAAAACCTCCTTATAAAATCTTTTTCTTCTGGCAAATGCCCCAATATTATGTGTGAATATTCATGTGCTACAATAAACAACTCTGCTGTATCCCATAATACTGCTGAAAGATTTATATTGGCATCTTCTTTATAGTAAATTTTTGAAAAAGAAAGATTCTCATATGCAAAATAAACAATAAGTGTTTCTAAGAAATGTTCATGTCCCTTTTTATTCATTTTCAAGTTTTTATTAATTGAATCACTATTAAAATCAAATGTAACATAACTCTTATACCTGTTAATATCATCATTAATTTTTGAAAAGAATGATGAAACGACTCTCCCCATAGAGTATAAAAATAATAATAGCCCTTCGCTTAAGGCTATTAATCTTTGACCTTGTGGGAATACACATGTAAAAGCATCTAAATAATTTAAAGGTAAAGTGCCTAATACAATATCATTAGGTATAGCAATATTATTCTTATCCCCTATCTTAATAATATTTTCTGAATGTCTTTTTAATATAAAATACCCTGAACTATCTTGTTCTGTAATAGGAATATCTAAATTTATTGCAATTTCTTTGAGTTTTTTAAATAGATCTTTATCTTTTTCATAAAATTCAATATCATCATACTCATTTTTAATTAAACTGAACAGAATATCTATATTTAAATTTTTCAAATCCAATTTTTTATTTTTTTGACGAGAATATTCCCATTTTAAATATTCATAAGGATTGTCAAAATATCTTATATTATTGTTACTCATTTTTCTTCACTCCCATATTTAATAAATTACCCTTTACAATATATTCAAAATTATAAAACCTCTTTATAAACAAACTATTTTATATTTCAATAATAGTTCTAATTGTAACATCGTTTTTCTTGTAAACTATTAAACCTACTTCAAACTATATATTATAATACTCAACATATTACTATCTTCTATCTCATCTTTAAAAATTCCATTAACTTCTGATATTTTTTAACTCATTATTAATATTTTCAAATATATTTTCTACATAACCTTTATCTTCTCTCTTTTTATCAATACATTTTTAGAATATCTAATGATAGATAAAACTAATTCCGTTACATCTGCAAAACTAATACAACTATTTTTATGTTTTCTGTTTCATAACATTTTATTTTGTATGGTTTATCATTATTCTCTACCCTCTGTTCAAACTTATAGCCTTTATACGCTACATATTTCTCATTAAAATTTTATAAAATATTATGTTTTATATATAATTTTTCTTCATTTTCATAATTTTACCTGCTATTTTCTCAAATATTTTAATGTATTTATAATATAATTAGCCCTTCAAACGAAGGGCTGGATATTATTAAAATCTATACATCAACTATTCGTTACTAACTTCTTTACATACAACTTCCACAGGTGTTATTTCTGAAAATGCAATTTTACCATTTTCATACTTGCAATAGTTTCCACAGCATTTTACTTTTAGTATCGCTCTAGTTGCTTTAAGTAATTTACTTGTACTTGGAAAAACAGCATTTTGTGCCTCTTTAATCGTCTTATATACATAAAAACCACCTTCAAAATCTGGCTTTACTTCTTCGATTAATGTTTTTCCTATTTCATACTGTGTTTTACCATCAAAAATTGAAAAATATTTATTATCAATTACTGCTACTAACTTATAATAGTACCCTTCCTCAACTTCAGGTAGTATTCCTTTGTTTAAATACCTCATTACATCCTTTTTTAAAACTCCAAATAAACCTGCAACATGTCCCATAGTTCTGCAATGTTTCATAAGTGAATAAGGCCAACTTACGCTAGGTCGCCTAATATTACTACAGCAAATCAATTTTTCATTTTCTGAAGGAAACCATCTTCCACCATTATCAAAATACCCTTCTGGATGTACTTTTCTTTCTTTTCTCGCCAAATATTCTTTGGCTGCCTCAACAACTCTTTCGTTATATGTTAAATTATAATTTACTTTTGCCATAAAAATCTCCTCCTTTATTGGTGATTTTAGAGTAGTGTTTCTAACATAACACATACTTGAGTTATGCTTATTTAAAAGGAGGAGTTCTGAATTTCTTAATCAATAATCGAGTAGGAGGTAGATGATTAATTCATCTACCGACCTCTCACACCACCGTACGTACCGTTCGGTATACGGCGGTTCATTAGGTTAA
>NZ_FQXO01000019.1 GCF_900129995.1 Caloranaerobacter azorensis DSM 13643
AGCTGAATAGATACGAAACAATGCCAGCAAAATGGGCTAAACTAATTGAATTAGCACAACTACATGCCATAGAAAATCAAAAGCATAGAAGCAATATTTTAAAAGAAGCTGCTTAATTTTAAAATGCACCTTGACAAATTAACAGTTAAAATTTAAAGTTAAATTACACCCTACGGGATATTTATGCCCTTTTTTGGGTAAAATCTTTAAAATATCATCTTAAAGTATATCCAATCTTTTCTCTAACTTTTCATATTTCTTTTTACACTATCTGTTTTAGTATTCTGATTATATTATAACATCATAAAAATTTTATGTCAAGTTTATTTTCAGAAAAATGCAAATACGCACAAAAAATACTGCATAATTTTCTTGAAAATATCAATTTATTTTTTTAATATGCAATTATACTTATAACATTATTCAAAATACACTATAATTAACTTTTAATTTAAGAAATCATTTATATTGTAATTTACACTATCTATTTTATTTATTACCTGTAATATCTTCTTTTTTAATAAGTCCTCATTTTTACTGAAAATGGCATTTTGATTATTAGAAGAATTAAAATTTAATACAATACCTATTCTATTATCCTCTTCAATAATTTCAATTACACCTTTTTCATAAAGTTTAATATTTGCAAAAATTAAAGTAGGGTAGTTTAATAATTCTACTTTATCAATTTTTTCTACCTCTATATTTTGATATTCATATTTAGCAAATCCTGCTATTATATATATAAGATTCAAAAGAGTTTCTTCTTCGTAATAATAATTATTAAAATTATTGAAATAGATTGATTCATAAATGTATTGTTTCATTTTCTGTTTTGGTAAAATCCATACAATGTTACTGTTTCTATCTAATATTGGTGATTTATATTGAAAAAATAAATCTATAAAATTTGTTGTAAAAATAATATCTTCAATAGAAATTTTTAATTCGTATAAATTTATTCTTCTTAACAATAATTTATAAATAATATATTTATAAGCTAAAAACAGGAGTAGATATTCATCGTTATTATAAAATTCATATCTAATTTTATAATAACTATTTGAATTTATAGGCAGCGGAATAATTTTATTCATAAAATAAGAGACTTCAGAAAAGCTTAGTACTTTTCTTTTAATAGGATCTTTATTGTTCAAATATATTTTTTTAAATTCTATTAATTCTTCAGGTAACTCTATTGAATTTATTTTATTGCTATTCATATATAAACCTCCTCTTAATTATTTTTTTGAATATATAATAAATTTATTTTAAATATATTTACATACTATTGAATATTATGGGTGTTGTATATTGCCGGGGCAATGTAAAAAAATTGATAAATTACTACAAATTTTAAAAAATATTTACTAAATAGTATTAAATTCTACATCATTATTAAACTATTACAGGAAATAATATTATACAAGATAAAATTAAAAATAGATTTTGTTCAAATTATCAAAGAGTTGTTAAAGAGGTGGTAAAAATTACAAACTTCAACATATATATTAAAAAACTTCATATTTCACTTAAAACAACAAAAGTTTATAAAGCAATTTTATTGGTAATATTTTTTATAGTAATTAATTCCGTTTTATTTTATTTAGTAGAAAATAATGAAAACCCTAATATTAATTCTCTATGGGATGCATTATGGTGGGGTTTTGTAACGAGTACAACAGTTGGATATGGAGATATTTATCCAAGAACTAAACTTGGCCGTATAATAGCTATATTTCTGATGATTATGGGCATCGGTTTCTTTGGCTTTTTTACAGCTTCAATAGCTTCTGTATTTGTAGAAAGAAATTTAAGAAAGGGGATGGGTTTATTGGATATTGACTTTAATGGACATATAGTTATTTTTGGGTGGAATTATCAAGCAAAATCTATTATTGAAGAACTTTTAAGAGAAGATAAAAAACAAAAAATTGTTTTAGTAGCTAATATTTCTCATAATCCATATGATAACAATAGTGTTTATTATATAAAAGGAGATCCTACAACGGATAATGTTCTGGAAAGGGCTAATATTAAATATGCTAAATCTGCAATTGTGTTAGCAGATAGGAGTTTAGAAAATAGTGAAATGATAGATGCTAGGTCTGTGTTAATATGTTTGGCTATAAATAAAATTAATCCAAATATTTATTTAGTATCAGAAGTCATTGAACAGAAAAATGTAATACATTTTAAGCGTGCTAATGTGGATGAAACTATTATTAGCACACAATTTGAAAGTAAAATTATGATGAGATGTGCATTATATAAAGGTGTAAGCAGAGCCATAAAAGAATTACTTACTAACTCTTATGGAAATGAAATTTATGAAATAGCTCTCGACAAAAAGTATATAGGAAATACCTATGAGAAAATTGCTATTGAGTTTTTAAATAGAGAAGCAACTCTCATAGGTATATATAGAGATAATAAAGTTTTTTTAAATCCCAGTAAAAATACAATTTTAAAATCAAAGGATATTTTAATATATATCGCAAAAGATAAAATTTTATTATAGATGAGTTATAGGGTTGAAGTAGTATTTATTAATATTTGAACTATTAAGTAGCTCATTTATTATTTCAGAAAGTTGACGAATACCAGACTCTATTACAGATTCATGAACCGATGCAATACTAATTCTAAAAGCATTACTTTTAATTTTATTAGCATAAAATATTGACCCAGGGGTTATAAGTATATTTCTTTTAATGCATAAATCATGTAATTCATCGCTTAGATATCCCTGTGGCAATGAAAGCCAAAAGTTCAAGCCGCCTTCAGGTATAAAGTAACTAATTTGTTTAGGCATATAATCTGATAAACTTTTAACTAGTATTTCAAATCTCTTTTTGTATATTCTATTAATTTCATTGATGTGTTTCTTAAATAAACCCATCTTAATATATAAATCTAAGGCTCTTTGCATAAGACCAGATGTTGATATATCAGATATATGTTTTGCTACAAGAATTTCTTTTTGTATCGACATAGGTATTATCATAAAACCTAATCTTAATCCAGGCATAAAAATTTTAGAAAAACTTTTTATATAAATAACTCTATTGTTCTTATCTAATGATTTTAATGTTTGCGGATATTTGTTATTAAACGAAAGTTCATTTAGATAATCGTCTTCAACTAGTAATGTATCGTATTTATTAGCTAATTCTAATAGTTTTAGTTTTTTTGTTTCAGAATAAGTATATCCTGTTGGATTTTGAAAATTGGGCATAACATAGATAAACTTGGGTCTGAAACTTTTAAGTTTATTTTCTAAATAAATTAAATCAATACCATCTTTTTTAATAGGAATCTCTATAATTTTGGCTGCTCTTGATTTAAAAGCTGCTATAGCTCCTGTATAAGTTGGGCTTTCTGTAAAGACTATATCTCCATAATCTATTAATGCTTTAGATAGAATATCTATTCCCTGTTGAGCCCCCGAAATAATTTGGATATTACTAATATCACAATTAATCATATAATTAGATAGATAGTTCTTTATAGTTTCTCTTAAAGGATAATATCCCTGACTCTCTTGGTATTTAAATGCATTCCCTTTGTCTCTGTCTAAAACTAAGTTAATAACATACTTAAAATCTTCAACAGGAAAAAGATCATTTGTTGGAGTTGTATTTGAAAAATCGATAACATTTCCGAACATATTCAAATACTCTATATTTGATTCATCTAAAGTATGTAGATATTGTTTATAATCAATTTCTGTATCTGTATTATAATTTATTACATTAACAAAAGTACCACTTCCAACTTTTTTATAAACTAGGTTTTCTTTCTGAAGTAAATTATAAGCATTAACAACTGTTATATTATTTACATTTAATTTTTTAGCTAATTTTCTTATAGGAGGTAATTTGGTATGAGGCTTTAAAATACCATCTAATATTAATTTTTTTATTTTACTATATAATTGTATGTATAGATGTTGATCTGAACTTCTATCTAATTGCAATTTGATTTCTTCAATATTCATATTTATCCTCCATAGCCGTAATATTGTTCCCATACATTATAATTCTACCAAATTACTGTACATTATTCAAAAAAAGAAATTTTATTTTCTTTTAAATATTTTTTTAAAAATACTCTTATTAGCTTCTTTTTCACGCTTAAGTTTTTCTTTCAATTCTGCAACTTCATATGATTTTTCTTTTAATTTCATTTTCAATTTAGCATTTTCACAAATCAATACATCATGTTCCTTATTTTTAATTTCATGTTTCAATTGCTCAATTTCCATTTTGAGTTCTTTTAAAATCTCTATATTATTAATATTATTTTGTTTTAGAGTTTCTTGAATTATTTCTAATAGATTGTTTTGAAATTCAGCTATAAAGTTCTTTACACTACTTATATCATTTGATTGGGAAGTTGCTAATGTAATAGCAGACTCATTATAGCTATCGGAGATAACTTCTTCAGGAGAATTTAAAATTATTTTAATTTGCTTATTTGTAAAACCCTTGTTTTGCAATTCTTTAATATAATTAATTTTTTCTATTTCTTTATATGTGTAATATCTACGATTAGATTTAGTCCTTGGAATATTTAATTTAAATTCTTTTTCATAAAATCTGAGTATATGTTGAGGATATCCAGTTATTTTTGAAACTTCAGAAATAGAATACTTCTTTTCTATCATTTACCACTCCCCCTAATCCCCCTAATAAATTATAATTGTTTAATTCTTCAATTTTAAAGTAAATCCTCCTTTGATTTATATCAAATAAATCTGATAATAGTTAAAAAAATACAACTAGAGGTTATATCTAGTTGTATTTACATGCTATAATTTACTATAAAAAAATGATTTTATTGGCTTAAAATTATATTTATCTGGTAATATTATATGTTCAGTATTGCCAACAAAAAATATACCATCGTCTGTAAGCGATTCATAGAATTTTTTATAAAGTTTTATTTTAGCTTCTTCGGTAAAATAAATCATAACATTTCTGCACAAAATTAAATGAAATCCTTTAGGAAATATATCGTCTAATAAATTGAGTTTTCTAAAATCAACACATTGTTTGATCTTATCATCTATTTTATATGTATTTCCGATTTTGGTAAAAAATTTATTTTTATATTCATTCGGTACATTTTTCAAACTTTTTTCATCATAAATTCCAATTTTCGCTTTTTGAATCGCTCCTTCATCAATATCTGTCGCTAATATATTTATCTCTTTTAGAGGGAAAAATTTTGTTAATAACATTACCAATGAATAAGGTTCTTCCCCAGTAGAGCAAGCACTACTCCAAACTTTTATTTTCCGATTATTTTTAATCAATTCAGGTATAATTTCTTTTTCCAAAACACGCCATTGAACTGGATTTCTAAAAAATTCCGAAACATTTATAGTAAGATAATTAAGAAGTTCATTTAAAAGTTTATTATCTTTTTTAATGCCTATTAAATAATCATCAAAATCAGAAAAATTATTTCTTTTTAATAAGGAAGTAAGTCTTCTTTTCATCTGCTTTTCTTTATAACAATTCAAATTAATACCAGTTATCTTATAAAAATCCCTTTTGAAACTCTCGTACTTGTCCATTCTTATCCCCTTTACTTAAAATTTTAGTCAATGTAATTCTACCATATTAAAAAAAATGTGGCAATATGCCACATATGAATGTAAAGGGGGTCTTGATATTAATGAGGTTCACTAGATATTATTGTCTTCCAAAAAAAAATTATACATATGAAACCTAACATTTTAATCGAAATTTCTTATTCTTTACTAGATATATCCTTCAAGTTATTTACAACATCTTTAATAATCCAATCAGGAGTTGAAGCACCTGCAGTAATCCCAATTTTTTTGAAATTTTTTAGTTTATTAATAGGTAAATCATTTATGGTTTCTATATGATATACATTGCCACAATATTTTTTACTTATCTCTGCTAGTTTACGAGTATTAGAACTATGATATCCACCTATAACTATCATAGCTTCCACTTCTTTAGCAATTTTTTTTGTAGATTCTTGTCTTAAACTTGTAGCATTACATATGGTGTTAAAAATCTTTGCTATTTTACCTTTTCTTTGTACTAAATTAGATAGCTTCTGAAACTTTTCTAAAGTCATAGTCGTTTGTGATACTATACATAATTTATCAATAATAGGAACTTTATTTATATCGTCTTTAGAATTTACAATTACTGCTTGATTATTACACCAACCATTAATTCCTATGACTTCTGGATGATTTGGATTACCAATTATAACAACCGTGTAGCCATTATTAAAAAATTCATTTGCTTTCTTTTGAACATTTCTTACAAAAGGACAAGTACAATCAATTAATTCTATTCCTGTATTTTTAGCGTATGAATAAACATTTAAAGGAATCCCATGAGATCTAATTATTACTTTCCCCCTGTCAATATCTTTAATATCATTAATTATCTTTAAACCTTTACTTTCAAGTAAATTAATAACTTGTTCATTATGTATAATTGGTCCTAAAGAAAAAACATTATGTTTATTTTCATCTAATGTTTGCAATGCAGTTTTAACAGCTTTTTCAACTCCAAAACAAAAACCTGAGTTTTTTGCAATTAGCAACTCCATTGTATCTCTCCTATCAAATTATTTTAATGCATAAATCCTTTTTAATATATTCTGACTAATTTTTTTATAGTCATCAATATTCAGTTTTTTATCATAAAATTCTTCAAACGAAATTTGTTCACCTATAATAACTTTAATTTTAGAAAATAATCTATAATTAGCATCTATATAAACAGGTAATACGTTGCATTTGCTTTTTACTGCAATCATAGCAACCCCCGGTTTTGCATTTTCTACGTTTTCATCTCTAACTCTAGTACCTTCTAAAAAAATACCTAAAACATTACCTTCATTTAATACTTTCAATGATTTTTTTATTGCAGAAATATCTCCTTTTTCTCTGTCAACTGGAAAGGCTCCTAAATTTGCAATAATCTTATTTAAAATTTTGTTTTTAAATAACTCTTTTTTTGCCATAAAGTGTATTTTTCTAGGAGATATTATACCTACTAAAATAGGATCCAATATGCTTATATGATTAGAACAAACTATTAATTTATTTTCAGTAAAATTATGTTTACCGATAACTTCGATTTTATAAAAAATATTCATAAATAATGATAATGTTTTTTTGGCAAAGTTGTAGAAAGACATATTCTACATTCCTTTCTTTATGATATTTAATATTTCGTTAACACTTTCTTCTACAGTTTTTCTAGTAGTGTCAATTAAAATAGCATCTTCACTTTTAATCAGAGGTGAAAATTCTCTACTTTTATCAATTTCATCTCTCTGCTTTATTTCTTCCTTAACTTGCTTAAGAGAAATTTCAACATTTTTAGAAATAAGTTCTTTATATCTTCTATGACTTCTTTCATCAACTGAAGCAGTTACATAGAATTTGAAGTCGGCATTCGGTAGAACATGACTTCCAATGTCTCTTCCGTCCATAATTACACTTTTATTACTAGCTATTTTTCTTTGTATTTCTACTAATTTTATTCTGATTTCTTTTATTCTAGCAACTTTAGAAACATTTTTACTGACTTCATTGCTTCTTATTTCATTATCGACTATTTTACCATCTAAATAAATATGATTATCATAATAGTCGATATCAGTTTTATCTAATAATGAGATTAAAGAATTTTTGTCATTAAAATCTATATTGTTTTTTAAAGCTTTTAATGTCAAGGCTCTATACATTGCTCCTGTATCTACATAGTTTATATTTAGTTTTTTTGCGATAATTTTAGCTATAGTACTCTTTCCTGCTCCCGCTGGGCCATCTATTGCAATTACGATCTTGTCCATATTCTACCTCCTTATAATTATCGAAAATTAATTCAAATCCGGCCGAAGCACACTTGCTTTTTCTAAATAAATATGTTTAACATCAGTTTGACTTAGATTACTTTTTAAAAATACAAGTACTCTTATACACTTATTAAGACTATTTTCAACATCCATTTCTTGAAAACACATTAATCCACAATTATTAAGCCCTAATTCTCTAGCTGCTATTGCTGGATATGCTTTGTTCAAATCTTTGGTTGCAGAAAATAGAATGCTAATTATATTTGATTTATTAATATTATTTTGCTTTATTATTTCTTCTAAAAGTTTTCTTGTATATTTAATAATGTCTTCCCTAGTATTGTTATTAACTGTAATCGCTCCCCGGATTGTTACTATACACATAATAACCCCGCTTTCTTTTTTTATTATATATTATAACAAAATTCTACTCAACAGAGTTTAAATTTAGCAGTTTAAACCTGCTAGATAACCTGTAGACAAAGCTATTTGTATATTAAATCCTCCAGTTAAAGCGTCTACATCAATTATTTCACCAGCGAAAAAAAGTCCTTTTATTAATTTAGATTCCATAGTCGATGGATTTATTTCTTTTGTAGAAATCCCACCAGATGTTACAATTGCATGTTCAATATTTCTCAATCCATCATAAATCAATCTAAATCTTTTTAAATTACTTATTATTTTATGTCTTTCATTTCTAGTTACGCTATTTGTTTTCTTATCAAGCGGAATGTTTAAAGTATCTAATAAGTAGTTTATAATCCTTTTAGGTAATAATTCACAAAGAGTATTACATATATTTTTTTGATGATATCTTATAAATAGAGATTTAATTATACTTTCCAAGCATTCAAATGTATAGTCAGGTAAAAAATCTATTTCTAATTTTATTTTATCAGTCGGATATCTATTAATATAACTACTTAACGAGAGGGTTACAGGGCCGGAAATACCAAAATGAGTAAAAATGATTTCACCAATTTGTTCATGTATTTTTTTATCATTTAAATATGCTGTAAGTTTTACGTTACTCAAAGATACCCCTTGCAATTTTTTTGCTTTTGCATCTTTCAATTTTATCGGGACTAGAGCAGGTTTTGGTTCAATAATTGTATGGCCAAATTTATGTGCAAAAATGTATCCATCACCTGTAGAACCAGTTTGCGGATAAGACTTACCTCCTGTTGCTAAAATAACTTTATTAAATATCATAGGTTTTTTATTATTTAAATAAATAGTAAAAGTATCATTTTTATTTAATATTATATCTTTAACTCTAGTATTTTTAAATATAGTTATTTTGTTGGATATCAAATATTTATAAAAAGCTTTTATTATATCAATTGATTTATCTGTTTTTGGAAAGCATCTATTATCCTTTTCCGTTTTGATTTGCACTCCAAAGGATTCAAGTAAATTTATGGTATCAATATTTGTAAAAGCATAAAGTGCGCTATACATAAAATTATTATTGTTAACTATATTTTTGATAAAATCTTCAATATCGCATTTATTTGTAATATTACACCTACCATTACCTGTAATAAGTAGTTTTTTACCTATATCAGAATTTCTTTCAAATAAAAAAACTTTCCTACCTTGTTTGGAAGCAGTCCCTGCGGCTAAAATGCCAGCAGGGCCGGCTCCAATGACAGCTACTGTTTCCATTTTAGTCCTCCTTCAGATGACAAGTATCATTTAATAATTTAATCACCGGACCTGTACTATGATATTCTATTATAGATATACTTGTATTGTCTATCTTTATATTATTAAATTTTACTAAATCTATGTCTAAAATTCCTAAAATTAATGCTTTAATTGCAGTACCATGAGAAACAATTAAAATATTTTGATAGTCAGTGTGTAATATATTATTGATTATTTTTTTCATTCTCTCTTGTACTTCTATCAATCTTTCAGCTCCTGGTAAGTTGAGTTTATGAGGCTCTGTTCTCCAAATTATATACTCTTGATTAAAATCTTTTTTAATATCTGATAATGTTAATCCTTGCCAGTTCCCGAAATGAATTTCTCTTAAGTTTTTATCAATGATAATATTAGTTTTTATAGTGTCAGAAATTATTTTAGCTGTTTGATATGATCTTTTTAAATCGCTAGTATAGATTATATCAATTTTTTCTTTAGAGAGTTTAAGTGCAAGTTTTTTAGCCTGTTCTATTCCAACTTCATTTAGTTCAATGTCTTTTTGTCCTTGTATTCTACCTATTAAATTCCAGTTAGTTTGTCCATGTCTAGTAATTATTATTTTTTTCATGTTAGATCAACCTTTCTTATTTTTTATTTTTTATTTTGTATTTTGGATATATTTTTGTTTATCATTTATGATAAGCTCTTATATGATATATAAAAACAACTAAAAGCTGGCTTCTGCCAGCTAGTATTCCTAAAATAAATCTTTTTTATCTTTACAATCATATACATTATATTCAGACCAAAGCGTTTCTAGTTTCTGAAAATACTCAGCTATTTCGTTTTTTTCTTTCATTCCAATTGCAATTATTAATGCATTTATTAAACTAAGCGGAGCTACTAAAGAATCAACGAAAGAAATCATATTGCTTTTAGCTATTAACGTATAATCTGCTATTCCTGATATTGGTGAAAGAAAGCTATCTGTTATCCCTATAATCTTACATTCCTGTTGTTTTACATAATTTAACGCTTCTAATGTTCTTCTCGAATATCTAGGATAACTGATACCAATTACAACATCGCCTTTATTTACCCTGAGTAATTGTTCAAATATATCACTTATACCATAAGTTACAACTTTTACATTGTCTAGAATCAAACTAAGATAAAAACCTAAATAATTCGCTAATGTCGTTGAACTCCTTAAACCTATTATATAGACTCTATTAGCATTATAAATACAATCTACGACTTTTTCAAATTCATCATTACTTATTTCTTCAATTGTACTTCTTATATTATCCATATCTGCTTTTAATATTTTTTTCAATAAATTACTATTATCTGAATAGTTATTAGACATACTTAATCTCTGTACTGTTGTAAGTTTATTTTTAATCAATTCCTGTAAGGCTCTTTGCAAACTAGGATAACCAGCAAAACCTAAAGCATTAGCGAATCTAACAACAGTCGATTCGCTAACGCCTACCATTTCCCCAAGTTTTGATGCAGTCATAAAAGCCGCTTTATCATAATGGTTCAATATATATTCAGCTATTAATCTCTGACCTTTACTCAATCTTGAAAAATTAATCTGTATTAAAGTAATAAGATCTTTATTTTTTTCCTCCATACCATCATTCCCTATTTAATTATTAGCTAACTTAAAACCTTCTTCAAAAGCTTTCTTATTTAATTCCTCTGTTCCTCTAGGAACTCTTTCTAATATCGCTTCTCTTAATGAATCTGTTGAAACTATATTAGTAACTCCCTGTATAACTCCTAAAGCAACTATGTTAGAAACCATTTTATTTCCTATTATTTCTGAGGCTGTTCGTAAAATTGGATATCTATAAATCTTTATATTATCCCTATCTTTAACTTCAACATTTTCATCTACTATTAGTATACCATTTTCTTTTAAGTTTTGCATATATTTATCACAAGCAGCTTGTGTTAAAGCTAACAGTACATCGCTTTCTCTTACTTTAGGATAATTTATATCATCATCGCTAATTATTACCTCAGATTTGCTTGCTCCACCTCTAGCTTCAGGACCATACGATTGAGTCTGTACTGCATTTTTATTATCTCTCAAAGCAGCTTCCGCTAATATAATACCAGCTAATATTAATCCTTGTCCTCCTGCTCCACTTAATCTAAACTCAACTTTCTTTGACATACTATCTCTCCTTTTGGAAAATATTTATAATCTTATTGTACTCATCAGTATACTCAGGTTCAATAGATTTATAAAATTCACCAATAAGAAATTTTCCATTTAATCGTTCTGCATCCGAAGACTTTGCAGCTTTTATATTAATTGCATTGTCTTTTAAAAATTTCATCATATTAACTGCGTCTCCCTTTTTATTTTTTCTACCGTAATAGGTAGGACATACGCTTACCGTTTCTATAAAAGAAAAACCTTTATTTTGAATACCACTTTTAACTAATTCAGTAATTAATTTTGCATGATATGCAGTAGCTCTACCAACGTAAGTAGCTCCAGCAGCTTTTGCTAATTCACACAAATCAAAGTTTTTATCTATATTACCATATGGAGCAGTTGTACCCTTTTCTCCCTTTGGTGTAGTTGGTGAATATTGTCCGCCTGTCATTCCATATATATTATTATTAAATACAATTGTAGTTATATCTATATTTCTTCTCGCTGCATGAATTAAATGATTGCCACCAATTGCGGCACAATCCCCGTCGCCAGTTATAACAATCACTTTCAAATTTGGATTAGCCATTTTTATACCCGTTGCAAAGGCTAAAGCTCTACCGTGAGTTGTATGAAGTGTATTAAAATCTAAATAGCCAGGAGCTCTTGAAGAACATCCTATACCTGAAACTACACAAATTTCATCTTTGTTATAGCCAAGTTCATCAATAGCTTTTACTATTGACCTTAAAATTATCCCATGCCCACATCCAGGACACCATATATGAGGCAATCTATTATATCTAAAATACTTTTCAATAAGTCCACTAACCACAGTTTAAACCTCCTTAATCTTATCTAAAATTTCGTCAGGAGTTATTAATTCTCCATTAGCTCTACCGAAACCTATAACATTACAGTTTTTACCTGCAATTCTTTCTACCTCATAAACATATTGACCCAAATTCATTTCTACAACTATTATAGTTTTAACTTTTTTAGAAAGTTCGTCAATCTCTTCATCTGCAATAGGCCAAATTGTAATAGGTCTAAATAAACCTGCTTTAATTCCCATATCTCTTGCCATATCAATCGCACTTTTAGCCGATCTAGCGGTACTTCCAAATGCAACTATTGCAATTTCAGCATCATCCAAATTATATTCTTCAAAAGAAATTATATCCTCTTTGTTCACTTCTATTTTATCAATTAATCTTTTTATCAATTTTTCAGCTACAATAGGACTATTACTTGGAAAACCTGTTTCATCGTGTATTAATCCCGTAACATGAAAACGATATCCTTCTCCGTAAGACGCCATTGGAGGTACTAATCTTTCTCCCTTTGTTTCATATGGTCTATATTCTCCTATATCATTTTCAGGCTTTTCTCTATTTATTATCTCTATATCATCCTCATTAGGTATTTCTATCTTTTCCCTCATATGTGCAATCACTTCATCTAATAATAATATTACTGGCACTCTATATTTTTCAGATAAATTAAACGATCTTATAGTTAAATCAAAAGTTTCTCGTACAGAAGATGGTGTTAAAGCAATAATAGGATGATCTCCATGAGTCCCCCATCTCGCTTGCATTACATCTCCCTGAGCTGGTGATGTAGGTAATCCAGTACTAGGACCTCCTCTTTGTACGTTTACAATTACGCATGGAACTTCTGCAATAGAAGCATATCCAATATTCTCTTGTTTCAAAGAAAAACCTGGTCCACTAGTTGCTGTCATTGATTTTAAACCAGTTAACGATGCACCTATTATAGCAGCCATACTAGCTATTTCGTCTTCCATTTGTATAAATTTCCCACCAACTCTAGGTAATTTTTGAGCTGAAATTTCAGCTATTTCTGTAGAAGGAGTTATAGGGTAACCAGCAAAAAATCTCATACCTGCAGCTATTGCTCCTTCAACACATGCTTCATTCCCCTGCATTAACTTGACCTTTTTATCCATTATATCTCCCCCCTAAGAAATATTGCATAATCGGGACATCTCAATTCACATAAACCACATTTTATACAAGCATCTAAATTGATTATTTCTACTTTACCATCCTTTAATGCTAAAACTTTTTTTGGACAAAATTCTACGCAAATTCCACATCCTTTACACCAATCTTTTTTTATTATAAGTTCTTTATTCGTTATAGATGTGGGCATTTTAAGACCCCCTTTATACTTTTTTCATTTTTTATGATAGCAAAATATATATCATATTGCAATTTATTTTTCATTTTCTTAACTATTTTAATTCATTTTGCAAGTTTTATTTCATTTTATGCAAAATTAATAAAATACTAATTTTAAGTTTTCAGTTTCCAAACTAATCTAAATATCTCTTATCTCTAGCTCAATAGTTTCAATATCTTTAATTTATTCTATAACCAATATTTTTGGTAAATCTTTTTTAATTAAACTTTTTATAATTCTGCAAGAAATTTTTGCTATCCTTTCACATTCTATTTTTAAAAGTAGATAAAAATTACAATAGAATACAACTTAATATTATTTTCACATATGTAAATAATAATATTATTATACTGTTAGTTAGGAGTGATAATCTTGATACAAATTGATGATGCAGGCAGCGGAAGTCTTGTTGGAGGAACTTGTATTGGAGCTATGAGAGTAGAAACTGGCGAATTTTATTACGATATTATCCCCATTAAGTATTATTCAAAAGAGAATTTTAAAAGTAAATATTATTTAGATTATGTAGTAACTATAGTCAAAAAACTGTTTAAAAAATTAGATGTTGATAAAAATGAAAAAATTCTTGTATGTAGAGGATATATGTTTGATAATCTTAGAAAATGGCTAAATAGTCAAAATTATAATTATGAAAGTGTAAGTATAGGTGAACCGTTACAAACTAAAATCGAAACTACATTTGAAGAATATATGATTAAACTTGGGCTGCCTATAACATTCATTAGATATACAAAGTATCCATTTCATTTTCATAAAATACTTAAATGGGTATATGCAGATTATGAAAATAGATGTCATCTCTGCAAGACGGGCTGGAAAAGTTGGCAAAAATATGGAAACCTCAAAACTGAGGTTTCCACACAATTCTTAAATAAATCCAATTTTGTCTGTTTAAAATGCGGTAATAGTATTCCTAACAATTCTATTGTAAAAGTAATTAAATATACCAGTAATAAACCGACGACCATTTTTCTTCATAAAAATTGTTAATGTTCATTTATATCGGATATGTTTTTTCTTCTATATCTAATAGTGTATTATCTATTTTATATTTACTTGTCTGTCTATATTGGAAGAACTTAATTGCAATTTGTGGAAACAGAGCATATGTTAAAACATCTTCCTCTTGTTCTATGTACTCTTTAATTTCATTTTTTAATTGTTCTAATTGAGGCTGTAATAAATCGGCTGGTCTACCTTCATAAACTTCTGTATCGCCAATTATCTTCTTCTTTATTTCATCAGATATAGGTATAGTAGGTCTACCATATAATCCTTTTACATAATTTTTTATCTCTGAAGGCACCATTTTATACCTTTCACCCAAAATAACATTAAACACAGCCTGAGTACCTACCATTTGGCTCATTGGTGTAACTAATGGAGGATAACCTAAATCTTCTCTTACTTTAGGTACTTCTTCTAATACTTTCTCAAATTTATCTAAAGAACCCTGTTGCTCTAATTGTGAAACTAAATTTGATAACATTCCACCTGGCACCTGATATATTAGCGTTTTAGCATTCACTCCTAAAACTTTAGGATTTAGCAGTCCCTCTTTTAAATATTTATCTCTAATAGGTCTAAAATACTCAGCTATTTCATTTAATAAATTTAAATCAAGACCAGTATCATATGGAGTATCTTTTAAAGATGCAACCATAGGTTCAGTTGCCGGTTGACTTGTTCCTAATGCAAAAGGCGAAATAGCAGTATCAATTATATCTACACCCGCTTCAATCGCCTTCAAATATGTCAAATTAGCAATACCACTAGTAAAGTGAGAATGCAACTCTATCGGTAAATCTACTTCTTCTTTTATTTTTTTTATCAGTTCTTCAGCTGCATATGGTAACAATATCCCCGACATGTCTTTAATACATATAGAGTCTGCCCCGATTTCCTCCATTTCTTTAGCTTTTTTAACATAATAGTCAATATCATGCACAGGACTTATGGTAAATGATATCGCTGTTTGAGCATGACCTCCAGCTTTTTTAGTTGCATTAACTGCTGTAACTAAATTTCTTACATCATTTAAAGCATCAAAAATTCTTATTATATCTATACCATTATATATTGACTTTTTGACAAATTCCTCTACCACATCGTCTGGATAATGCTTATAACCTAACAAATTCTGTCCTCTTAAAAGCATCTGTAGTTTAGTATTTTTTATAACTTTCCTAATTTTTCTTAATCTTTCCCACGGATCTTCATTTAAAAATCTTAAACATGCATCAAATGTGGCTCCTCCCCAAACCTCTAATGCATGGAATCCTACTCTATCAAGTTTTTCTGCAATAGGCAGCATTTCTTCAGTTTTCATTCTTGTAGCTATTAATGATTGATGAGCATCTCTAAATATTGTTTCTGTAATTTTTACTTTACTCATTAAATAACCTCCTATAAATTTTTTTCAATAGCAATAATCAAAGGTGGATTATTTATCTGATTGATAAATTCAAACTTAATAACTGTATATTGTTTTTGATTTAATTCTTTAACAAATTGTTCTATACTGTTTTTTTCTAATTCACCCATTTCATGCCCATGATATATTACCAATACTATGATACCGTTTTCCTTTAGAATTCCTAAAGACTTTTCTATCGCCTTAATTGTAGAATCAGGTTTCGTTGTTATTTCATGATTACCACCAGGAAGATATCCTAAATTAAAAATTACTAAATCCACTTTTTCGTTTACATAATTATCTATATTTTCGTGACTATCTTTTATAAGTATTACTCTATTTAACAAATTAGAATCCGTCAATTTATTCTTCGTATTCTCTATAGCTTTACTTTGTATATCAAATCCATATACTTTGCCAGTCTCTCCAACTAATTTTGCTAGAAAAACTGTATCATAGCCATTTCCTACAGTAGCATCAATAACAACATTTCCTTCTTTCACTCTAGCCTCTATTATTTTTTTAGCTATATCTGTAGCCTTAGTAAAGTACTTTCTATTCATTTCAACATCCCCTTCTCATCTGACAACAGCCATCCCTAAAAAACTCTTCAGTATTACAAACTATTAATTTATCTGAATTTATATTATTTACCTTTAAAAATTCTTTCTCATCTATATCGGCTGATTTAAACCCTTTCTTTTGTAAATATGAATTTTCATAAGGATAATATATTTTCTTAATAAAATTTAAATCACAATAATTTAATATAGCCCTTAATAAAGAATCTCCTAAATCTTCTCCTCTTCTATCCGAATCTATAACTAAATAATTCAATACCCCAATATTTTCTATAACAGTAATTTTAGCAACTCCAATAAATTCTTCATTTTCTTTCATAACATATATAATCTGACTTAAATCAGTTTCTTCTTGAAATCCATTTTTAACTAATAGCTTATTCACTTCTGCTAATTCTTCTCTTTTATTTATCTTTTTTGCAGATATCATTTTCTTACCTCCAAAAATCAAATATTAAACAATTTTATTATATCAAATATTTTTGTTTTTTAAAGAAAAAGTCATTATGACTTTGTCATAATGACTACAAACTTTTTAAATATTCAATTTCCTTCTTACTTAAATAACGCCAATTTCCTTTTTTTAAATTTCCTAAATTAATTTTACCAATAGCTACTCTTTTCAAGCTTATCACAGGATGATTTATCTTTTCACACATCTTTCTAACCTGTCTGTTTTTACCTTCATGTATCGTTATTTTTACTATAGAATAATTATTATATTTTTTTAACACTTCTATTTTGGCCTTTGACGTTATATAGTCATCAATTTTTAATCCATTTCTAAATTTATTTAATTCTTCTTCAGTAGGAATTCCTTTGATTTTAGCAATATAGACTTTTTCAACTTCATGTTTAGGGTGAGTCAATCTATATGTCAAATCCCCATCATTCGTAAGAAATATGAGCCCCGAAGTATCATAATCTAACCTTCCAACAGGATATATCCTTTCATTTATATTCTTTACTAAGTCGAGTACAGTAGGACGATTAAATTGATCTTTAACTGTTGTAATATAACCTTCTGGTTTATTAAGTGCTATATAAATATAATTTTCTTTTTTTATAACCCGTTTATTATCAAACAATACTATGTCAGTATCAGGATCTATCTTATAACCCAGTTCATCAATTACTTTCCCATTAACTTTTACTCTACCCTGTAAAATTAGTGCTTCAGATTTTCTCCTAGATGCAATTCCGCACATAGCTAAGTATTTTTGTAATCTCAAACTATCCTTCTCCTTTTCATTAGTTTTTGATACATAAATATAATATTTATCTTTAAAATATCATAAAAGTCTTTCTTCGTAAATATTTAATAAGTCCAATCTTTGTACTCTTCGTTTAATTTCTTTTTTGTCTGTTGTATATAAATCTTTCTCTTTCATCCTTTCAAAATATTCAGCCCCAGCAAAAGTATACCTCCTTTTGAGTCCTTCTTTCGTCTTAATTTGCTCATTTGCATATGCTATTAAATCCCCTATTGCTAAACTTCTTGGTAATTCAAGTAAAGGCATTCCCAAACTTAATCTCACACTATTATGCCCTGCTAAAGAACCTGTAACTATTGCTTCTGTATGACCAACAAATAAACCTGATTTTTCTCCCGCACATAATAAGTTATCTACCCCTATAACTTTCATTGCATTATTCCTTGGAGCTATCGATAAATATCTTATAGAATTACCTTTACCTCCCGAATAAGGATCTTCATATCTAGCATTTTCTAACCCTTTTATCTTTCTCAATTTTTCTAAAGGATAAAATGGAGTCATCAATTTTACATGCCCTGTATCAAGTAATATAATATTTTCTGCAAAATCCTTAAGGGCATATTGCTGACAGACCTTTAAATCTAATTTATCAAAATTAACGTCTTCTTTAGGAACAGGTAATATAACAACTCCTTCTTTATTCAACTTTTCTCTAATTTCTTCGCTAAGTGATTCCTTGTTAAGTTTACATGAACCGCTAAAAGCTCCATATGATTCGTCCCCTCTTTGTCCTAATATATCTTCTACTCCAGCTCTTTTGCTTATGCTTATTCTTGGGCCAAATGACGGGCATCTTAAAATACACATAGAACACCCATTTCCATATTTCAAACAATTGCCCATAGGACCTGTTGAACCTGTTGTTTCGATAAAAACATCCCCAGAAATAGTCGTATCATCTGATAAAACGACACTTTTAATAGCTTTACTATCCATTTCAACGTCATTAACTCTTTTTTGTAATAATATTTTTATCCCAATCTCCTTTAAAAATCTTCTTACCATAGGTTCAACCTTAATTACATCATATAATGATGCATGCTTATGTCCAGGAAATTCAACATTAACATGTCTAGCAGCTCTATCTGTTATATTAAATAATTCTTGTCCTCCTAAACAAATATTTTCTTCAGTAGCTGTATACCTACCATTATTTCTCATTATTCCTCCAACATTACCTAATCCTAATAACATATCAGTCTTTTCAATTAAAATTACATCTCCACCAGCCTTTTTTGCCGTAATCGCTGCTGCACAACCAGCCCATCCTCCGCCAATCACTACAATTCTAGCCAAGCATATTCCTCCTTTCGACTGTCTTCTTAACATCCATTTGAGATTTACAAGCCTTTATTATTTCGCCATTTTCAGTAAATGTAGTACAGCTACCACAAATACCTTCTCCACAGCAAAACTTCTCGTTATTTGTAACAACAAGATTTGAATTGCAATTATTTTTTTCTAGTAAATCAAGAATACGTTTTTGCAATAAATCTGAACCTCCAACATAAACAAGTCCATAATTTTCTTTAGCCAAAATACTATCAACTAATAATTCCCCTTCATTTTCCATTAAATTAACTTCAGTATAACCTATTTTTAAATCTTTTAAGTACTTCGATAAAAATATTTTGCCGACTCTCCCTTTATCTAATATTACTTTTAAATTACAGCCGTTTCTATTAAGTTTCTTAATAACTGATAAAGTAGGTGCCTGAGCTATCCCTCTTGCTAAAATTAAACAATTTTCATTTCGTGTACTTTTAATATATTTTATTCCTATCAATCCATTCCAAAATGG
Organism: Caloranaerobacter azorensis DSM 13643; assembly: GCF_900129995.1. Lineage (GTDB taxonomy): Bacteria > Bacillota > Clostridia > Tissierellales > Thermohalobacteraceae > Caloranaerobacter > Caloranaerobacter azorensis. The sequence continues at coordinate 19,997 of NZ_FQXO01000019.1, forward strand.
TCCCCTAACAAGTACTTTATCATTTAATTTTTTTAACATTTTTGTTTTAGCACCTATTGTTTGATATGCTATATAGATGTATTCATTCATATCGTCTGCATCCATAACTGACATAGGTACATCATAATAATGTGGCAGATTAACATCTCTCAAAAAAACATAAGCTCCCGGTTCTTTTAATTGTCTAGAAAGTGTTCTTGACGTTTTTATTTTCAATATTGTTAAATTACCTTCATGTTCTATTTTTTCTTCTATTTCACAAACAGTTTCGCTTCTTAAACTCTTACTTTTATTCCCATTCCAAACATACTCTTGATAAACACATACGCCTCTCCAATTACAATCACAAAATTCCTTACCTTGTAAATGAGAACATATTAAACAATCATTTGTTTCTGCTAAATGGCATGGGCAATATTCACTTCCAATATCTACACATTCTATTCTATGTTGAACCAATTTTATCCCCCTTTACAATTAATCTATAATATTAAAATATTTAATAAAACAATTTTTTGTTACAAAAAAAGCTTCTAGCAATTAGCTAGAAGTTTATAGCTAATTAAACAAAATCTTTGTTGTTAATTATTAAGAATCTTTCTTAAATAGTCAGTTATTTTTACAAATATTGATTTCTCCTCTATTCTATATTTAGTTACTAAATCATTAACCGCAAATAGCTTGCCATTTAAATAAATCCTTATTTTCCCTACTTTTTGATTTTTTTCAATTGGAGCATATATTTTTTCTGGAAGCTCGATTTTTACTTTTATATTTTCAATTTCACTATCTTTCATCGGAATAATTAATTCTTTATTAGTAACTATAGGAATCTTTTCTTTATTTCCATTTATAACTTCAACATTTTTTATAAATTGGCCTTTATTGAAAACTACTTTAGGTTTAAACAAACTAAATCCATAATCTAATAACTTGTAACAATCGTTAAACCATGAATAATCGTCTAATACTATTGCTATAAGTTGCATACCGTTTTTGGTTGCACTTGACACAAGACATCTTCCAGCTCTTTTTGTATATCCAGTTTTAACTCCATCGCCACCTTCATATTGCCATAATGTTTTGTTTTTATTATAAAAATATTTATTTATATCCCTATCTGCAATCCAAAGTTTTGATTTTACAATATCTCTAAACTCTTTTTTCTTTAATGCCTCTCTAGTTATCAATGCCAAATCATAGGCTGTAGTATAATGATTTGCATCGTGTAAACCGTGCGGATTGGTGAAATTTGTATTAATAGCGCCTAGCTCTTTTGCCTTTTCATTCATTAATTTTACAAAATTATCTACTGTTCCACCAATATGTTCTGCAATAGCCATCGCCGCATCATTACCAGATCTTAACATAAGTCCATATAATAAATCTCTTAATGTAAGAGTTTCTCCCTCTTTTAAATATATACTAGAACCTTCAATCCCTACCGAATTCTTCTTTATTGTAACTATATCATCCAAATTTCCATACTCTATAGCTATTAAAGCTGTCATTATTTTAGTTGTACTAGCCATTGGAAGTTTTATATGAGGATTATATGAGAACAATATTCTCCCTGTATTTACTTCCATCAAAATACTACTTTTAGCATTAAGCTCTATCGGTTCACAATATGAATTATGTGAACTTAAAAGTATAAGAATAATTGCAACAAATAATAATTTTCTATACCTTTTCATCCAAACCACTCCACTTATCTTCTATTTATAAAGCATAATAGAGTAGAGATAATCTCTACTCTCGGACTGTTGACAAACTTATCTTTTAAAATATTTTATGAAAATGAAAGCGAATGCTTGAAAGAATTTAGTTTTCGTCCGCATGAGCGTCATTTTCATATATATTTTACTTTGTCAACAAGCTAAGAGTAGAGATAATCTCTACTCTTTCGTACTGCCTTCAGAATTTTTATGTTTATCCTTGCTTTTTATAATGCTCTGCAAACTTTCTGTTACTTTAGGTATAAACTCCAACAGACTATTTAATGTATTAACTCCTTGATCTACAGATAAAAGCTTAATCTGTCCATTACCAACTACAATAAATGCAACTGGCTGAACCGAAACTCCTGCTCCTGAACCTCCCATAAATGGCAATTTATCATAATCAGACTTATCATCTTTACCATTTTTGAACTTACCTAATTTATACTCTCCTCCACCAGAAGTAAAGCCTACAGTAATTTTAGAGATTGGAATAATTACAGCCCCATCTGGAGACTCAACAGGATCTCCAACAATTGTATTAACATCAACTATTTCTTTTAGACTTTCCATTGTCGTCTTCATTAAACCTTCAATTGGATGTTCTGACATCTAATTCACCACCTTTAAATACTTGAATCCCTTTATTCCCGCAATAATAATATGTACTAACTTAATCTTAATTATACAGTCAAATATAACATCAAATTTGTTAGACTTATATGAAGGATGAACTGCAAAATCTATTTCTTTAATTTCTTTTTTATTCAGCAAATATGATAAAATAAATGATTTAATTTGTAATAATATGCCGCAAGTAATTGCGGATATAAAAGCATCTGACGTTCCAATATTACTAATCCAAACAATCTTCTCTACTTCCAGATTTTCAATTATATAATCAGTCAATTCTCTTATATACTTTCTTTTTTTTATAAAATTTTTATAGATATTAATAAACTGTTTGTAAGTTACTATATTTTTATCGACAAATATATCTTTTTCGTTTTGTCCAACTTCTATCTTATTTTTAATTCTTAAAGCCAATTTCCTATTATAATCAATAAGTTTAACCATCGGAATGTTTATTTGTATTTTAGATATTCCATATATAGATATTATCTTTATCTCCAAATCATTATTATTATTCTTTCTATAAAATTCTATTTCTATACTTATTGGTGCATATAGTAAAATCAAAATTAAAAAAATAAAAATCAATATTATTTTCATTATTTCACCTCTTAATGCAAATTAAACCTACACTACTATTTTTTCCAATAAAAAAAAATCTATTAATATTCCCATAAGTCAAAAATAATTACTTTTAAATAAAAAAACTTCAGACACATACTTGAGTCCGAAGTTTTTCTCTTATGAAAATACTATTCAATATTTTCTAAATCTATCTCTGTTAAATCTTTTAGCTCTGGTAATTCATCAATAGACTTCAAACCAAATTGTAATAAAAACTCATCGGTTGTACCATACAAAATCGGCCTACCTGTTTTTTCTAATCTTCCTACTTCCTTTATTAGTTTCTTGTCGAGAAGTGTATTAAGAGCTTTATCACATTTGACACCACGTATAGCTTCTATCTCTGTTTTTGTAATAGGCTGTTTATAGGCTATAATAGAAAGAGTCTCTAAAGCTGCATTTGATAAACCTTTACTCGTTTTAGGTGTATAAAGTTTAGAAATCCATTCATGATGTTCCGGCCTTGTACTTAATTGATATTTATCATTGAACTGAACTATTTGTACCCCTCTTCTATTATAGTTAAATTCTTCTATCATATCATTTATTATATTATATGCATCTTCTTTTGAAATACCAATAATAGAAGAAATATCTTTAAGCGAAAGAGGATCGCCCCATGTAAACAATAAAGCTTCAATAATAGATTTTATTTCTCTTTTGTCCATCATTAACCCCCTTGAATTTACAAATGCTTTAACACTTTAATGTTATATATATATTCCCAAAGTTTTTTTCTTGTTTAATAGCAATAACCTTTAACCTCATAAGTTCAAGGAGAGAAAGAAATGTAACAACTATATATATTCTAGATGAATTCTTATCAAATAGCTCTGAAAATGTAACTGTCTTTTTTTCATTTAATATTTTCTCTATTCTCTTCATACTCTCTTCTATTGAAATTTCATCTCTCTTTATTTCATGTATATTGATTTTCCTTGTTTCTATATTATTTCTTTTCATTATATTACAAAAAATTTTAAATAAGTCCTCAATTTTTACATTTTCTAATTCTAGGTTTTCATTTCGTATATCTAAATCTATCTCTTCTCTAGGTTTAAAAAAAAGTTTTCTTTGCAGTTCTTCTCTCTCTTTTAATTTGATTGCAGCTTCTTTAAATCTCTTATAATCAATTAATTTCTTTACCAAATCTTCTCTAGGATCCACTTCTTCAATTTCAAGTTGCTTACCTTCATCTTTCTTTTTGGGTAAAAGCATTTTAGACTTAATTTCTAATAACGTTGCTGCCATCAGCAAAAATTCACTCGTTATTTCAAGATCTAAATCCTTCATCTTCTCTAAATATTCCAAATACTGTTCAGTTATTTTCGATATTGGAATATCTCTTATGTCTACTTCATTTTTATCTATTAAATGTAATAGTAAATCCAAAGGTCCTTCAAAAATCTCTAGTACTACATTATATCTCATATCGAAAACTCCCGTAAATTCTATTTTTATATGATAATGTTTAACAATTTAATCCAGAAATTTATTAAAGAATTTAATACATTATCAATTGTATCGGTTAATAATAAAAATATCAATATAGGGTAAAAATAATTCTCGTATTCTACTAAAAATGAGCCAAATTTATCAGGAAGAATACTATATAATATCTTGGAGCCATCTAAAGGTAGTATTGGCAATAAATTAAACATCCCTAATACTATATTGTACCACATTAATATGTTTAAATATTGATGTATCGCCTCATTTAATACTATTCCTCTAGTAAGTAAAATAGCTAGAATTATAGTAAAAAATAGATTAGATAAAGGGCCTGCAATAGAAACAATAAAAATGCCTCTTTTTTTATTTTTAAAATTATTTGGATTTATAGGTACCGGTTTTGCCCATCCAAATCCAACAGTTAAAAGTAATATAAATCCAATAAAGTCTATATGACGTATTGGATTAAGCGTAAGTCTCTTATTTACTTTCGCCGTATTATCCCCTAATAAATAAGCAACATAACCATGTGCTAATTCATGTAAAGTAATAGAAATTAATAAAGCAGGTATCAAATAAACCTTATACATTAAAGTAGTCCATAATTTGTTAATTATCGCCATCATTATACCACCTTTTATTCTTCTTAATAATATCATTTAATATTTCTAATTGCTCTTTCTCTGTATATGCTTTTTTTGCAATTATATTAAATATCAATTCATCCTTAATTCGTTTATATATTGGCCCCGGTTTTAAATCATATTTTTTAATATTTTCACCAGATACAAATAATTTCATATTGTTATAAATTTCACTATATTCTATCAATTTCTTAATAAAGATATTGTTGTCAAAATTTGTTATAGCAAAATATATCAATCCCTCTATATTAACTAAATCAATAATTTTATAAATCGTTACAGTAGAAATCTTATCTTTATTTATAAGATTATTAACATATTTATAGTTATTCTTAATACTTACTATTATTTTCCTAATTTTCTTTGGTATATTTAATTTATCAAATAATCCTAATAAATAATTTGAGCCTATATTATGAAATAACACTAATAGATTAATCACTTGCATACTTTCAATCGTAATATTATAAAGTTCACAAATTAAAGGTAATTCGTCATCAATTATCCTAAAGTATTCTATAATCTTTTCATCAATATAATCTGATAAAAATGTATTTTGAAATAATCTATATTCATATAATATACGAATACCTATATATTTTTTATTTGATAGAAAGATTTTTACTATCTCCCTAAAAATTCTATCCTCGCTGACAAATCTAATATATCCTTTTTCAACCGAATCGAACAATAATTTTTTAGTATCTTCTTCAATTTCAAACCCCAGTTTATAAGCAAACCTCACAGCTCTAATCATTCTTGTAGGATCATCTATAAAACTCTTCTCATGAAGTATTCTAATTTTTTTATTATTTAAATCCCTTATTCCACCAACGAAATCTAATATTTCTAAATCAGGTAATTTTTTTATGTCAACTAATAAACAATTAATTGTAAAATCTCTTCTTTTTACGTCTTCCGATAAACTCCCCTTAAAAACAATAGGCAATGCACCGGGATTCTCATAAATTTCTTTTCTTGCCGTTGTTACATCTATATTAATCCCATTTTTCAGCTCTATTGAGCCCGATAAAAAATTCTTATAATATCTTTTTTCTCCACCTATCCTTTCATATAATTTCTCTAAAAAATCCATAGCATTTTCTACTGCTACAAAATCTACATCACTGCTTTCATTTCCAAGCATAATATCTCGAACTTGTCCACCTACTAAATAAACCTCTTTATTATATTTTTTGGCTATCTCACTTGCAATAAATAATATATTTTTAATTTCAGTATTTATTGTATATTGTTTTAATTCTCTCCTATAAACTTCTAATTTCATACAATCACCTTAAAAAAACATGCTAGATATATTTTACAACCATTTTAGAAATAAATCAAAATATATCTAGCATTCAAGATTTAAAATTTCTATATATCTATATAGTACCTAACATCGTTCTAAATATCTTTCTTATTGAATCTTTAACAGAAGCTTTATTTATATCTTCTTTAATAATTAAATTAACTCTGCCAATCTCCTTTTCTCCCACTTTATAAATTATTTCTCCTACTTTACTATCTTTCGAAACGGGAGCATTAATATAACTTGGTAAAATAACCTCTTTCTCTATATTTATTGAACTTCCCTTTTTAGCCAAATAATTCAAATCACTTTCCACTACAACTTCTACACTTTCAACTTTACCCTTCTGAATAGGTATTTTTCCTACTACAGTACCCTTTTTAGCTAAAATGATTGACTGATAATTTGCAAATCCATAATCTAATAACTTTTTAGATTCTCTAAACCTAATACTCGAATTTTTACACCCCATTACTACACTAATTAATGTTAAATTTCCTCTTGTAGCCGAAGCAGATAAACAATATCCTGCCTTTCTAGTAAATCCAGTTTTAATTCCATTGGCTCCTTTATAATCATGTATTAATCTATTAGTATTAACTAGATTTTGTATAACATCTTTTTCTTTACCTACCTTTATCGAACTCATCCATAAAGTTAACCATTGATGTATTTTTTTATGTTTTAATAACTCTTTAGACATTATACTAACATCATAGGCAGAAGTATAGTGTCCTTCTTCATCTAGCCCTGTAATATTCTTAAAACTAGTATCCTCCATACCTAATTCTTTCGCTTTATTATTCATCATTTCTATAAATATCTCTTCACTTCCTGCTATATGTTCGCCCAATGCCACAGCTGCATCGTTAGCCGAACGTAAGCAAATCGACTTTATTAAATCCTCAACTGTTTGCTGTTCTCCTTCTTCCAAGTAAATTTGGCTTCCACCCATACTCGATGCGTTAGAACTTATTATTACTTCGTCATCTAGTTTTATTTTATTCGACTCTAGAGCTTCCATAGCAAGTAGAAGAACCATTATTTTAGTTATACTTGCAGGAGCTAATTTTTCATGAGGATTTTTTTCATAAATAACTTTACCCGATAGTGCATCTATTAATATTGCAGACTTTGCTTGAATATCAAATTTAGAATCCGCAAAACACATCAAAGAATTAAAAATCAGTATGAACATAATTATCACTGAAAATATTCTTTTTATATGCATCAAATACCTCCTTTTCTATTGTGTTTATAATTATGTTATCCATCAGATAAACAAGTTATTCAAAGAAAAAAGGAGGCTATCAGAAGATTAAGTAACTATATTAAACAACAACTTGTAATTATATATAATTTAACTATCTATTAAATTATCTACAAAATCCGTTAAATCTAATTGAACTTGAGGTACATTTATTAAATTACCTTCAATTGATCTTTGCCCGTACTTACTACTCTGCAATAAAAGAATATTGACGTTTTTTTGAGTATTAATATGATAATTTTTAATTATATTTACTACATCATTACCACCTGCTTCTTCATTTCCTATGACAATATAAGCCTTCTTCACTTTTTCATATCTTTTATAGATTTCTTCTGTCTGAAAAATAATCTGTGAACGTTCACGCCATGCAAAATATAATGCCGGTGGAGCTGCACTATATACCGGTATTACCATTATTGTATAATCACTTTTCATTATACTTTCATATACAAAGTAAATATCATCATCTTTAGGACATTTTGGAGAAGAATTAAAACACTCATATTCACAATCAACACACGGCCTTATATCTAAATCTACCATTCTAATTTTAGAGACATTAATATTCCTTTTTTGTAAATATCTACTTATAAAATCTAATATTTTAGAACAGTTTCCATCACTTTTTCTTCCACTAAATGAAATAAGTAATACATTCATAAATATTACTCCCTTTCAATCGATTTGTAAATTCTATAATTTTCTTTACCGACTGTCAATTTTTAGGCTTAAATAGTTATCTATATCTAATTTTAAAAAATATAGTTGAAATTTTCAAAAAATAATTAAAATAGTTTATCCTTTTAATTAGATTATAAAATACACAAATTAAGAGGTTATCTTTTCGATAACCTCTTAACTATTTTTCTTTACGATCGTAAATATTAATTTTTTCTCATCTTTATTTTTATCACCGATTTTGATTATATCCTTCAACCTTCTTACTATTTCTTCACCTTTTCCCTTATCATTAGAATGAACATATGCTAAAACTTCACCTTTTGAAACTTTATCATCTACTTTTTTCGCTAAAACTATACCTGCTGATAAATCTATTTCACTCTCTTTCGTTTCTCGCCCTGCACCTAAAAATAATGCACATTTACCAACCTCTTCTGCATTCATTGATTGCACATAACCATCTTCATCACTTTTTACTTCCAAAACATATTCAGCCTGTGGTAATAAAGAAGTATTCTTCACGTAATTAACATCTCCACCTTGTGCCTCTACAAATTCTATAAACTTTTCATAAGCTTTACCACTTTCTAAAACATCTACTAGTTTTTCTCTCGCTTCATCTAAATATTTAGCTTTATTACCAATAACTAACATATGTGAGCCTAATGTTAAACAAAGCTCTACTAAATCTTCTGGCCCATTATTCCTTAATGTCTCAATAGCTTCTTTAACCTCTAATGCATTACCTACTGCATATCCTAGTGGTTCATCCATATTAGAAATCACAGCAACTGTTTTTCTGCCCATACTATTACCTATGTCTACCATTTCCTCTGCTAATTTATATGCGTTATCAAAATCTTTCATAAAAGCTCCACTACCAACTTTTACATCTAATACAATTCCATCAGAACCTACCGCTAACTTCTTACTCATAATACTACTTGCAATCAAAGATATATTATCTACTGTCGCAGTAACATCTCTTAAAGCATAAAGTTTTTTGTCTGCAGGCGCAATGTCCCCTGTTTGCCCGCAAACTGCAATATTTATATTATTCACATTTCTCGTAAATTCCTCTTTGCTAAGCTCTATTCTCAAACCTTTAATAGATTCTAATTTATCTAAAGTTCCTCCTGTATGTCCAAGCCCTCTACCTGACATTTTAGCTACAGGAAGTCCACAAGCTGCAACCATAGGCCCTAAAACTAATGTCGTTTTATCGCCTACTCCTCCAGTGCTATGTTTATCTACTTTAATACCTTCTATATTTGATAAATCAATTTTATCTCCTGAATCTAACATAGCTTTAGTTAAATCAACAGTTTCTCTTTTTGTCATTTTATTAAGAAAAATCGCCATTAAAAGTGCCGAAATTTGATAATCCGGAATATCTCCTTTTGTATAACCTTCTACAAAAAATTCGATTTCTTCTTTAGTTAATTCAAAACCGTCCCTTTTCTTCTTTATTATATCGTACATTCTCATTATAATACCACCTCTTTAACTATCCCCTTGACAAGCTGTATAAATTTTGGCCTCGTCTCATTAGCTACTTTTATTACTTGCTCATGACTTATTGATTTAATTTCATGTGCGATTGCCATATCAGTTACACAGGAAATACCTAAAACTCTTAATCCAGCATGATTAGCTACAATTACTTCAGGAACTGTAGACATTCCTAGAGCATCAGCACCTAATTTTCTTAACATACTCAACTCTGCTCTTGACATATAATTCGGCCCACTGATAGCAATATAAACGCCTTGTTCTGTTTTTATTCCTAACTTATCCCCTACCTTTTTAGCTGTTTCAATTAATTCTTTATCATATGCATGAGACATATCTGGAAATCTTGGCCCTAATTCTTCATAATTTGGCCCAATTAAAGGATTATCTCCCATAAAGTTAATATGATCTTCTATTAGCATTAAAGCTCCTGGGTAAAGCTTTTCTTTATTCATACCTCCACAAGCATTAGTTACCAATAACATTTTTACGCCTAATTCCTTCATAATTCTAACTGGGAATGTAACCTCTTGCATTGAATATCCTTCATAATAATGGAATCTACCCTTCATAGCTACAACTTTTTTACCTTCTAAAGTTCCGAATACAAGTTTACCTTCATGTCCTTTAACAGTAGAAACAGGAAAGTTTGGTATCTCTTCATATTTTAAAACTATGCTATCTTCGATTTCATCTGCTAATGTTCCCAATCCAGAACCTAATATTAAACCAATTTCAGGACTGAAATCTACCCTTTCTTTTATGTAATTACTAGTTTCTTTAATCTTCTCAATTAAATTTTTCATCTTTTTACCTCCTCAACTCAATTAAATTTCTTTAAGAACATTTTTAACTAATTTTATAAACTTGTTTTTTACTTTAATAGTCGTTTCTATAACCTCACTATGATCTAATGGTTGATCTAATATTCCAGCAGCCATATTTGTTATACAAGAAATACCTAGTACTTCAATACCTGAATGAACTGCAACTAATACTTCTGGAACTGTCGACATTCCAACTGCATCTCCACCAAGAAAAGATGCCATTCTTATCTCTGCTGGTGTTTCATAAGTAGGCCCACTCATAAAAACGTATGTTCCTCTTTTCATCTGTATTCCTAACTCTTCACCTACTTTAAACGTAAGATCTATTAACCTTTCTGAATAAGCATGAGACATATCTGGAAATCTCGGCCCTAACTCTTCATAATTTTTTCCTATTAACGGATTATCAAAAGCAAAATTTATATGATCCTCAATAACCATAAGATCACCAGGAGTAAACTCCTTATTTACTCCTCCCGCTGCATTTGTCACAATTATTTTTTCTACACCTAAAGCCTTCATTACTCTAACCGGAAAAGTTACTTCTTGTAGTGAGTATCCTTCATAATAATGGAATCTTCCTTGCATTGCTATAACTTTTTTACCTTCTAATTCTCCAATTACAAGACGTCCTTTATGTCCTTTAACAGTAGATGTAGGAAAATGAGGAATTTCCTTATATTCAATAAATGTTGGATTTTCTATCTCATCTGCTAATGAACCTAATCCAGAACCAAGTATTAGTCCGATTTTAGGCTCAATATCTATTCTCTCTTTAATAAAATTAGTACTTTCTTTAATCTTATTTAACAAATCCATAGCTTTCACTCCTATCTTTTTATGATTAAATTTGCAAAACTATTGCCATTTATAGATTTTTCTATTCCTAGAACATCTAAAATTGTTGCTCCAATATCTGCAAAGGTTTCTCTTGTTCCCAAATTAACACCACTTTTCACTTTACTACCATATACTAGAATAGGTATATACTCCCTTGAATGATCAGTACTTGGAGTCGTTGGATCACAACCATGATCTGCTGTTATTATTAGAATCTCATCATCTTTTAAATTTTCAATTATTTCAGGTACTCTCTCGTCAAATTCCTTTAACGCCTGTGCATATCCCTCTACATTATTTCTATGGCCATACTTCATATCAAAATCAACTAAATTAGTAAATATTAATCCATTTTTATCTGTCTTCATAAACTCAATAGTTTTATCTACACCATCCATATTGTTTTTTGTATGAACGCTCTCTGTTATTCCTACACCAGCAAATATATCCTCAATCTTACCTACAGCCATAACATCATAGCCATTATCTTTAATTTCATCTAGAATTGTCCTCTGAATAGGCTTCAATGCAAAATCTCTTCTATTTGGAGTTCTATAAAATTCGCCTGGTTTACCTAAAAACGGACGAGCTATTACTCTTCCCACACTATGCTTTCCTGTTAATATTTGTCTTGCCTTTTCACACATATCATAGAGCTCTTCAACAGAAATTATTTCTTCATGTGCAGCAATTTGAAACACACTATCAGCAGAAGTATATACTATAGGATAGCCTGTTTCCATATGCTCTTTCCCAAGTTCTTCAATTATGACTGTACCAGATGCCGGTTTATTACCTAAAACTTTTCTCCCAATAGCCTCTTCAAATTTAGATATTACTTCAGAAGGAAATCCATCGGGATAAGTAGGAAATGGTTTTTCAAGGATAATACCTGCAATTTCCCAATGCCCTGTTGTAGTATCTTTACCGGCTGATTTCTCTAGCGATCTGCCAAATGAACCAATAGGTTCATCTGTTTTCCTTATTTCATTAACCCCTTCTATCAAACCTAATCCTAATCTTTCTAAATTAGGTAATTGTAATCCCCCTAATTGTTTTGAAATATTGTCAACAGTATGACTTCCTTCATCTCCATACATTTTTGCATCTGGAAGTGCACCTATACCTACACTATCTAATACAATCAATGTAACTCTTTTTATCATAATTTCACCTTCCTTCAATAGAATAGTATACCCCAAAGTATAAGAATAAAATCAGAAAAAATCAACCCCACATGATGTGGAGCTATGCTCTCGGATGAGTTTTATTATAAACATCCTTTAAGGTAGGTTTTGTAATTTTTGCATATACTTGAGTAGTAGATATATCTGAATGTCCTAACATCTCCTGAACAGATTTTAAATCGGCACCATTTTCAATCAAATGTACTGCAAATGAATGCCTTAAAGTATGTGGCGTTATAGCTTTATTTAAATTAATCTTTTTTGTATATGACTTTATAATTTTCCAAAATCCTTGTCTAGTTAATCTTTTACCATGATAATTTAAAAACAATGCCTTTATACTGTCATCTTTAACAAAATTCTTTCTATGATTTAATAAATATTCATTTAAAATATTTATTGCAAACCTTCCTATTGGTATATTTCGCTCATTTGAAGAATTCCTTGAACATACCAAAAAACCTAATTCTAAATCAATATCATCTATATCTAAGGCTACTAATTCGGACACCCTTATTCCTGCCGCATAAAGCAATTCTAGCATTGCTCTATCCCTAACGCCTTTCGAGGTATTCAAATCTGGTTGCTCTAGTAATAATTCTACTTCTTTAGGCGTTAAAATTTGAGGTAATTTTTTTTCACATTTAGGAGATTGTAAATTTACAGTTGGATCCTTTTTCACTATACCCTCATTCAAAAGAAATTGATAAAAACTCCTTACTGATGCTAAATTTCTTGAAACAGTAGAAGGGGCTCGTCCAATTTTTTGCAAATAAACCAAATACGTTATAATAGTAGTCTTATTAACCAATTTAAAATCATTTATATTATTTTCCATAATATATCTTTTAAATTGTCGCAAATCTCTACTATATGATTCAATTGTATTATTAGAGGCCTCTCTTTCATATAGTAAATACTCCAGAAACTTATTTAAAAGCGAATCCATAAAACTTCCCCTTTTTAATTACAATTACTTAAAAACGTAATAACATATTTATATTAAATTACTTCATAAACACTGTCAAGTAATTATTTATTACTTTAAGGAAAATTGGAGTTGTAAAAGACTCAACTAAACTCCCTATAATTATAATAATCGATATAATAAACATAGTTATGGTGTAATTAACAAATCTATTCAAAAAACTTGGCCGTCTGATTACATTAATCCTATTTTTCAAGATTGAAATAGAAAATAAAATAGAGATTACTGATGTTACGATAAAACCAAAAATTAGAAAAACATTTTGAGGCAGTAAATAAAGTAAAGATAAAGTTAATCCTTTAATCTTAAATTCCTTAATGAAAAATGCTACTGTAAAACCGATTATAAAACCTCTTAAAGCTATTATTATCAATACTATAGGTACGCCAATTACAGTTATACCCAATAACCAAATTGCAATAATTGTCTGTATGTTATTAGTTATTGAATACCTAAAAACCTTTATTGTATTTAAATCTGCATCTTTACTAATAATACTAGAAAAAGAGCCTAAATAGTTTATAATTTGCTCTCTAGCAGTATCATCTACAGTCCGTATTGTAATCGCTCCTGTTGAAATGCCTATCATTAAAAAAACAATAACTAAAAAATACAAAAAAATATATTTTTGAAAATGATTGTTAAATATTTTCTTAAGATTAACACCCAAAACAATCACCCCTCAAGTAAGCTCCTAAAAAATAGTATGCTTACATGAAGGATAATATTACTAATCATAATTGTATCTAAAAGTTTTTATTTGACATTAACATTTTTGCAGTATAAATGCCTATTATAGTTTTACTATCCAATATTTCTCCATTAATCACCATATCATATAATTCATCTATCTTCTTTGTATACACTTCTATGTACTCATCATTATCAGGATTAGACTCTCCTTTGATTAGCCCTTTTGCTAGAAATAAATACATTTTTTCATTACAGAAACCGGGTGAAGTATAAAATTCATACAGGTATTTCATCTCTTTTGCTGTAAAACCTGTTTCCTCTAAAAGTTCTCTTCTGGCACATTCTTCAGGCTCTTCCCCAACTTCTAATTTGCCAGCTGGTATTTCTAAAAGTATTTTCTCCACCGCTTTTCTAAATTGTTTCACTAATACCAATTCATTTTCGTCCGTAATCGCTATAATTGCAACTGCTCCAGGATGTTCTACTATTTCACGTTTTGAATATTTTTTATCTGGTAATTCTACTGTATCTATTCGTAAATTCAATATTTTACCCTCATATATTCTTTCTGTTTTCATTGTATTTTCTTCAAAAATCATGGTATTCCCCTTCCTTTATGTTTATATTCTCCTTTATATATATTATCAATAAAGTTTATATTTTTGTAAAGTCATTATTATTAAGATACTCAACTATTTTCTTTGCAACCGCACCTAATGTATAAAAATATTCTACATCTTCAGAAAAATGTCTTCCCATCGTTGTAACATCAATTTCATAAAACTCAAAAGCATTTTTTATATCTGTACCATCTTCTAAAAAAACATTATGCTTTTTATCTATATTATAATTTTTTATTTGTTTCATTATATAATCTAACTTTTCTCGTTCTAATACAGGAAGAACAATATTAGTTCTTGAATACATTAATTCACTTAATACTGTAAGTGTATGATGACTAATCCCTTTATGTCTTATTCTACTATCACTAAAACTAATTCTTGGAATTGCAAAACTAATTCCTTTAAATTTGTTAACAGCATCCAGTATATAAGCTTGTTCTGTACCACTAAAACCATATTTAGTGCCTGTACCTACAATGCCTGGGCCCATCGTTATAATAGCTACATCGCTTTTTAAAATTGACTTTGAAGTTATCAATCCAGTATAAATATTAATACATTCATAATCTCCTCCGAATGAATGGCCTATTGTAATCGTATTATTTATTATTCGTTTATTCTTTAATTCACGTACAGTATTACTGAATTGAATCGGTAAAGCTCCACCATCCGTCATTATATAACTGATTCTCGCTTTAGGTTTTAGCCATTTTATCACACAAGCTATAGGAGCTAGCATACTATGCAACGTTCCCACAGCTACAATGAAGTTATCTAAAGAACTAAACGTTTCAAATACTTTCTTATACCTCTCTTGTTCTTCGACAGTTTTACACTTTAGTTGCAGAGGAGTATACCTCAACTTTATAATATGTCCATCTCTTTTACTCTCTTTTTTCTTTAACCTCATATTATAAATAATAAAATGATAGCCACCAGTACCTAAATCTAAATCTATAGCCGTTGTATTTAATATGACAACATCGCCAATCTCTACATTACCCGTTATATCTATGTAATTAATTGCCTTATAAAATTTATCTTCTATTTTTACCTTTACTGTTGTCATTTTATCATATCGCTTTATTATATCTACTACACTGCCAATTTTTATATTTAACAGTTTTATCTCCCTCCTATTATCTACCCAAATGATCTATATAATTTAATATTCTATTCTTTTCAATTATCTTCAATTCGTAATATGAAAAATTAAATTCATCTATGCTATACTAAAGCTAAAATAGGATCAAGGAGTGATTGAATCTCTTCGCTACAAGAACTATACAATTTTATAAATTCTAGGAAGTTGAAGATTGCAAAGTACCTACCCCTGTAGATTATTACTTTCTTTTCTTTTTTACATACATACTTCTTTATAGCTACTGGTAAACTTTTTTTGGCATACTTTTGCCCTTCTTCTGTGTTTTTGTATATTTGAAAATACATATATCCTATCAATAACATAACTATATGAAATACTATAAAGTTGTATTT
>NZ_FQXO01000054.1 GCF_900129995.1 Caloranaerobacter azorensis DSM 13643
TCCCGGGGTAAGCGTAACCACTTTCCTCCCATATATCCGCCACATTTACTGCATAAACCTTCGGACCGTTTTGGGCTTTGTTTTGTTTTGCAAACTCACCCGATTTATACAGCCTCGAATGTGGTTCGTGTACCTCGGACCAGGATTTTGCCTCCGGCTTCCTTCAGATTCCACCTCGCGATGGACACCCTTGCCTTTAGCTAGTGGTTGGCACGGTCAACCCCCACAGTGGACTTTCACCACCTAGTTGTTACGCATGCCCGGCACACAAAAAAAATAGAAGAAAAAATTTCTTCTATTCTTGAAATATAAATTATTCAGTCTATAAATACTAAAGTACCATCACTAAACTTTACTCGCCATGCTGGTCCTGCTTGACCTTTTAATGTTTTCTTTAAATCTCCTGCCCCATGTTTTACTGGATCAAAATAATAACATAAATTTATCTCTACTATAGTTTTTCCATAAACATCTTCCATCGTAAGCAGTCTTAGAAGAGATTCAGGGGCAGAGCTTATCGTTACCTTACGTTCATTTGTTTTCACAAAATCAAACCAAAGCCTCTCGAATCTCTTAATTCCCGTATTATCTATTTCAAATATCATATAACTTTTTTCTAACAGCATATCTTTACTCTTTTTGGTATATCTTAAAAAGTAGCTCTTCCCATTAAAACTATAGTCTGTTAACTCATAATCATCTTTAGTAAAATCATTATTTTTAATAAAATTCTCTGCAATCGAAACTACTATGTTCTTATCAAGTTCATCATAAATTTTAATAGAAGAATTATTTTTGTATATTATTTTTTTGTTATCTATTATCTGTAACGTTTTATTTCCATTTCTATATAATATTTCTCCATCAACAACATCTTTACTATAATTACCTAATAACTTTTCTGCCAGTCTTTCAGGATTTTGTATTTCATATTCTATAGTCAATAGAGGTAAAGAAGGAACAGCCTTTGGTATATCTGTCTCAATCTTTATACCCTTCTGCAAAAGAAGTTTTTTTACTTCCCTTGTAAATTCTTCCTTCACGGTAAGATAGACACTATCATCCCTTTTATTATCAACGAGCACATATACTAAAATTAAATTTGTAATTAAAAATGCTATTATCAATATATTTATGGCCTTTGACCAATCCATTTATGTTCACCATCCAAAAATTAGCTATTCCGTTAACCCCCCATTGACAAACTTTCCATCATGCATATCAAAAATATAAGTAATTCCATCTACATCAATTACCCATACCCCTATTAATTTCTGTTTATATTTTTTATCACAATAATCGAAATATCCCAACTTAATATCATCTATAAAAGATAAAATCATAAAATTATCAATCTCTTCCATCTTTAAATTGTTTTTCTTTGCCAAATCTGCCTTAATCATAGACAAATTAATTTCTATAACCTTTTCCGGTGGTAGAACTTCATCTTTAGAAAACTTTTTATACTCGACTTGACTTATATTTCTTATATACCTTCTATAGCTTTTTACATTTTTATTGAAAACTTCTATTTCTATAGGACTATTAAATTTATTTTTATCAGAATAAATTGTCAAGTTGTTAATTCTATATTCAAATCTAAATCTATATCCTTTATTCCCTTTATATTCTATTTCTTCAATAGAAGAGAGATATGCTTCTTCAGGCCATCCTAAATGTTTTGTAATAAAATCTACTGCCTTATTTAGACTAATAAAAAGGTTCCTCTCTGTTACATTTTCATCTAGAGTATTAAAGTATTCAATTAATCCATTCTTTGAAATTTTCAGCCCTTTTTGTCCATATAAAAAAATAACAGAACCATCGGTCTCAACTATCTTTCTGGCATATTCTAAATCCTCTCCGAAAAAATTCTTTGCTACAGACCCCATAGATAAATAGTTTCCGGTATTTA
This sequence comes from Caloranaerobacter azorensis DSM 13643, assembly GCF_900129995.1. Lineage (GTDB taxonomy): Bacteria > Bacillota > Clostridia > Tissierellales > Thermohalobacteraceae > Caloranaerobacter > Caloranaerobacter azorensis. The sequence continues at coordinate 1,916 of NZ_FQXO01000054.1, forward strand.
TTTCATTATTAACATAAACATAAGGAATTATATAACTTAGACTTGATGTATTAATAGGTATATAGACATCCTTATTTATACCCCACATTCGAATTGAATAATACTCAAGCACATTTTCTCTTTCTATTTTATCCAATGTATTTATTAAAATACTGGTATCAACTTTGATATTATATATTTTTATATGATTAGTTCCATTACTGAGTACTATATAAGGATTTACTCCTAAATAAATATAGATATTCCGTACATTTTCTATACTACTATAAATTGAACTTGAAAGTTTACAATCCAATATTTTCAACAACATATATGTTGGTATATCATCAGCGAAAAATAAATTTATAGACTTCTTAACATCATTCTTAATAATCTCCGTTTCGTCTATCTCCTTATAACTTAAATCTTCATTTTGGAAAATTCCTTTCAGATAAGACCTAATTTTTAACCACAAGTCATCTCTACTACCCGAATATAATATAGTATAACTGCCGCCAAAGTTAATTAGATATTTTTCAGGAGATATCACATCAGACAGAATATAATTATACCTAATTCCTCTGTCTTTATCTCTACTTAAATAAGGCCCAAAAGAAAATGGAATCTGTACCCATAACTGCTGTGTTAAAAAAATACTAACTAAAACTAAAGATACTAGCAAAAAAGTCTTCGCTCTATCTTTTTGCATCTAAAATCATCTCCAAAGCTCTGTGCTAGTATCTTGATTATTTGATGAATCTATCATCTTTTTAATAGTTTCAGAAAAATTCATATTTTCAAGTTTGTCAATATACTCTTTAACCTTCTCTATATCAGTGACATACACATATTTAGTTATAATCTCTGTCTCTTCATCTTCATCATCAATAACATATATATTTATTTTGTTTTTCCCTTGTTTAAGTTCTAGTTCCTTAGCAAATACACCCAACTCTCCTACTTCCAATACTTCTTTTGACTCAAGTGTATATGTATCCTCTGATTCTTTTGTTTCTTTTGTCTGTACTTCTTCTGTTGCTTCTGTGTTTTCTATCTCTTTTACTTCTTCTATATCGCTGTCATTTTTCTCATTGCCATCATTTTTTGTTGATGATATATCAACATCAAAGTCAACATCAAGTAAACCAGTAGAAGAATATACTTCTATTATTATCTTGAGACCCTTTTTGGCTCTTCCAGAGAGCAAAACAATATTATCAGTAGTAATCAGATTATCTTCTGGATAGATTACATTAATAATACTCCCTTCTTCAGCCTTTTCAACATTTGTATTGCTATTTTTTATTTCAACATCATCTCCAGCCGAGTAACCAACTGTTCCATAAGTACATATTATCGCTATTATTAACGTCCCTGTTAACACCTTCCTAAACATGTTTATTCCTCCTTAAAGGTACAAATAATACTTCAGTATAATTATATAACAATATTATTACAGATATATTACAACGTTATTAAAATTGAATTACACCCCCACAACAGGTAAAATAATGTCTACTTCCGTACCGACATTATACTTACTTCTTATCTTTATATCTCCATTATGAGCTTCTACTATCTGCTTTGCTATCGAAAGACCTAGTCCTGTACCACCCAAAGCTCTAGACCTTGCCTTATCTACTCTATAAAACCTTTCAAATATCCTATCCAAATCTTTTTCCGGAATACCAATTCCATTATCTTTAACAGTAATAACTACATTATCATTCTCCATTTTCACAGAAATATCTATTTTACCTTTTTCAGGAGTATACTTAATAGCATTACTAACTATATTTAGTATTACCTGTAATATACCATCTTTGTCAGCAAAAATTTCTGTAATATTTTCCTCTATTTGAACATTTATACTTTGTCTTTTTTCTTTCGCAAATATCTCTGTTCTTTTTAAAGTTTCTTCTATAAGCTCTTTTACAGAAATTTTCGTCATATTCCATTTGGTCTGTTTAAAATCAAGATTTGAAAGCTGCAATAGGTCTCTTACTATCCTAGCCATTCTATCACATTCATTATTTATTACTTTTAAAAATTGCATAGAATATTGTGTATCATCGATTGCACCTTCAAGAAGAGTTTCTGTATAACTTTTGATAGTTGTTATCGGTGTTTTTAACTCATGAGATACATTAGCAACGAATTCTTTTCTCATATTTTCTAATTTTTGCTGTTCAGTTATATCCTGCAAAACTACTATGAGTCCGCCATAATCACCGTTTTCATTTTTAAATGGTGCAAATTTAGCTCTATATATTACTGAATTATATTCAATAACTTCACTGCCTTCCCATTTATCAATTTTTTGAATATATTCTAACGTCAATTTTTCGTTTAACGGTCTTACTAAATCATCATATCTTTTTTTACTTAACTCATCATAAGATAATCCAAATAAGTCTAAAACTATCGGATTTGCATGTATAATTTCTCCATCTTTATTTACTGCTATCACACCATCGGCCATATATGTAAAAATAGTATCCATCTTACTCTTTTCACTATATACCTCAGATATCGTTTCTTTAAGTTTTTTAGTCAAATAGTTAAACATATTAGCAAGTTGTCCAATTTCATCATCTGATTTAACCTCAACAAATTGATCAAAATCGCCTTTAGCCATCTTTTCGGCTTTTATTGTAACATCATTTATCGGTCCTGTTATGCTTCTCGCAATAAAAAAACCCAGAAAAACTGTAATTAATAGGGCTAATAACGTTGCCTGGGTTAAAATAATTTTAGATTCATCTATAGTAGCATAAACATCTTTTAAATCCGATACAAGATATATAATACCTTTAACCTCCCCTACTTTATTAAATACAGGGTAAGCTAAATGTTTTTCTTTTACATTTACTCTATCAAAATTAGAAATAATAGCATCTACTTTTTGTCCATCTAAAGCAGATAATATTAAAGCCGAATTTAACAGTTTGCACTCAAAAGCTTTCCTGCCCTGAAATTTTCTATTATTACTTGCCAATATCTCTGGTATTTGTGAATTACTTAATATATATAAAGTTTCAGTAGTTTTTAAAGGCCATTTTGAAATAGTTGTCTGTATACTTTCCCTTGATTTTTCCCAATTATCCTGTTGTATTGCAGAAGATCTCACGATTTCCTCAATACGATACTCCATATCATCAGAAACCTGTTTAAGTTGATGTTTCTCTAAATTCTCTATAATAAATACTCCTACTATGACCATTGCCATAAATACTAATAGAAAATAGATAGTTATAAATTTCCATCTAACACTTTTAAACATTATTACGCCCTCCTGAAGTAATACCCAACACCTCTTTTAGTGAGGACATACTTAGGATTACTAGAATCATCCTCAACTTTTTCTCTCAACCTTCTTACAGTAACATCTACCGTTCTTATATCTCCATAATATTCGTAACCCCAAACTTCTTCAAGCAATTGTTCTCTTGAAAATACTTGTCCAGATTTTGTAGCTAAAAACTTAAGTAATTCAAATTCTCTTAATGTTAACTCTATAATCTTATTATTCTTTTTAACTTCATATCTATTTAAATCTATGATTAAATCTTCACAAACTATTACTTCTCCATTAAAATTGCCATTTGACATATCTGCCCTTCTTAAATTAGCTTTAACTCTGGCTATAAGTTCTCTCATACTAAAAGGCTTTGTTATGTAATCATCAGCTCCAAGTTCTAATCCTAATACCTTGTCCACCTCTTCTTCCTTTGCAGTCAACATCAATACAGGAGTCTTGAGTTTATGTCTTATTTCTTTAAGTACCTGAAAACCATCTTTTTTAGGGAGCATTACATCTAACAAAATCAAATCTGGCTCTAAATTAAATGCCTTAAATACAGCTTCTTCACCGTCATATGCTAGCTCAACATGAAATCCTTCTTTCTCTATGTTAAACTTTAATATTTCAGCAATAGGTTTTTCATCATCTACAACTAATATTTTTTTACTCATCAATCATCACCCCAAATATTATAGTCTATGAAAAAATCAATTCCCAGACAGAATTATTTTATTATAATTCTATATTAAAATCAGTTTATCCTTCAAATATCATTCTAATATATGTATTTTTTGTCAACACAATACGACATTATTATTCCAATTAGGACAAAAGTCCTGTAGAATTTTGTCTAATTATATAATATAATTTATATTAGAATATGTAAAATATAAAATATGGTAGTATTTTATTCTCCATCCCCCATAATTTCTAAAATGAAGTCAACCAAATGGTTGACTTCATTTTATTCTATCTCATATAAATTTGTTTTCAGCACTGCTTTAGTAGAACTTTTCAAATTATTCCCTTCCCCTAATGTTACTAATATATCTTTTAGTTTCTCAAATCCCCATACATCAGAAATCTTTTTAATAACTTCAAAAGATTTTCTGTATGCAATATATTGGTCCAGTTCAGAAAAATTTTTATCTAAACTTTTTATATCTATTCCGTCTACATGTTCGATATCTTTTCCCCATTCAAATCCCGTCAATTTATATTCAATATAAAGCGCTATCCCTTCTGTAAGCCACATTGGGTAATTCCCATGAGTAATTTTGTCAACTATAAGATGAGTAAATTCATGGACAATAGGTCCTTCTTTTTCATAAATAATGTTAAAATCTTCAACATCATTTATCCATAGGCTAGGAGATAATATGTTAATCACTCCACTATAATAAACCCCCATTGGATACGTCTGTTTATTTAAACGTGTATTTTTCAATAATTCATCTCCATCATTGTATATTATTATAATGCTCTTTTCTTTAGGATAATAATTAAACATATCACAAACTGCATTATAATATTTTTCAGCTACTTCGCCTGTTAAATATGCTATTTTATCATTTTTCCCATCAAATCTTATAATAAAATGTCTAGTTTCTAATGTATCATAATCCTTTATATTAGTCAGTATCCTTTTCTTCTCTACATTATTAATTAAAGTACTGACAGACCTCTGTAGATATCCAATAAATTTCAAATTAGTAATAGAAATAAATATAAAAACAAATATTATAACAATCAATAATCTTAAAACATTTTTTATATGCTTTTTCATTCTATCGTTCCCCCTTTCCTTAAGATATGTATATGAGGGAACGTAGATATTATATCATGTTATTATGTAAACTTCATTAGTAATTTTTGTTTTTATATATGCAAATCTTAAAAGTATAACCTTTTAGCCTTCTTATGCATAAATTAAATCATAGGAAGGTGAGATGCATGAGAAGGCAGAGAAAATATAAAATCGATCCCATAGTAAGTGCTAAACTCAATTCAAAATCTAAAGAAGAAATTCCTGTTATTATTAGAGCTAAAAATGGTAATTTTAGTAGGCTTAGCAACATCGTACTAGGTATGTCAAGTAAAGTTAAACGTTCTCTTCCTCTAGTAGGTGGAATAGCTTGCAGCTTAAATATCGAAACTATAAGCAGATTAGCAAGAGACCCGAATATCGAATATATAAGCTTTGATTCTAAAGTTTTTGCCTTATTAGACATTGCAACATCTTCTATAAAAAGTAAATTTGCTCATGAATTAGGATACACAGGTAAAGGAATAACCGTTGCTGTAATTGATACAGGTGTTGCACCACATAATGACCTTACAAAACCAAAAAACAGAATTATAAGTTTTAAAGATTTTGTAAATAACAAAACCTCACCATATGACGACAATGGCCACGGCACACATGTTTCAGGTATAATAGCTTCAAATGGATATTCATCAAAAGGTAAATATGCAGGTATAGCCCCAGAATGTAATATTTTAGGAGTGAAAGCATTAGACAGTTCTGGAAGCGGCAGTACATCAGATATAGTCGCAGCAATAGAATGGGTAATAAAAACTAAAAATGTATACAATACCAAAATAATAAATTTGTCATTAGGCAGTCCACCTACAAATCCATACTATGAAGACCCTCTTGTAAAGGCCGTAGAAGAAGCTGTCAAGTCTGGTTTAACTGTTGTTGTTGCTGCTGGTAATAGTGGACCTGCTAAAGAAACAATATTATCTCCGGGTAATTCTAAAAAAGTAATTACAGTTGGAGCAGTAGATGATAATAAAACTCCTGAATTGAGCGATGATTTTATTGCACCTTTCTCAAGCAGAGGACCTACAAAAGAAGGGTTTAAAAAGCCAGATGTTGTAGCTCCGGGAGTCGATATCATGTCATTATCAAACAGCAATCTTAGCAGCTATACCTCATTAAGCGGTACTTCTATGGCAACCCCTATGGTATCAGGAGCCTGCGCCTTATTATACAGTAAACATGGATATCTTAGTCCAAACCAAGTTAAAACAATGATTATGAAGTCATGTGTAGATTTAAAAGATACCTATAATAATCAAGGAAGTGGCGTAATCAATCTAGAAAAATTATTTAAAGAAAAGCCTATGGAAGATATTCCCGAAGAAAAACCATATACAGAAAATTTATTCGGTGACAACTTTATTGCCATTGTATTATTGTTCTTGCTTTTAAGTAGAAGAATTTAAATAAGCTCAGTCAAAAGACTGAGCTATCTATATTTTTTGCCTAAATATTTATACGGATTTACTGGTTTGTCATATTTACGAACTTCAAAATGCAGATGAGGACCTGTACTTCTACCCGTGTTACCAACAGCTGCTATTACCTTCCCTTTATAAACTTTCTGTCCTTTCTTGACATAAATCTTACTACAATGAGCATATCTAGTTTTAAATCCTCCACCATGATCTATCTCAACCATATAGCCATATGAACCTTTCCAACCTGCAAAAGTAACTATTCCACCATCTGCCGCTTTAATAGGCGTTCCAACTCTCGCTGCTAAATCTATACCTTCATGCATCCTTCCCCATCTCATACCAAATCCTGAAGTCAAAGTTCCTCTCGTAGGTGTTATAAATACGCCTGTTGCTTTTAGCGGAGGTATTTCTTTAGTCCCCTTAATAATAATTTGAGTTACTGGATTAGAAATAACAGTTTCCTTTAAAATCTCCTTTTTGGCTTCAATTCCATTATGTTTTTCTACTTTAGCTATAATTTCTTTTTTCCCATATGCGCCTCTTCTTTTTATTATCGCTTGATCCTTATACATTTTAGAACTATATTCGTATTTTATATCAAAATCAATCTTTTCAATATATTTCTTTTCCTCATAAGTAGCTACCGTTAGATACGGTTTAGGTACTATTAAACTCAATTCATCTCCCGGATGAATAAGTTTAGGATTTTTATCAGGATTTGCTTTAACCAAATCATTTACAGTCAAATTATACTTATGTGCTATCGTCCAAAAATTCTCACCCTTTTTTACAATGTGAGTCTTAACTTCATCTGTTCCCTTTTGTATATAATTTAATACTTTATCAAAATCCTCTACTTTAGATAAAGGCACTTCTTTTTTAACTATTTTGACGTTTTCAACAAATTTCACATCCTCTATCGAAGAATTCTTTGCATTTACTGAATTTATATAAGGCTCTTTAACCTTATCTAACACTTTTTTGGCTAAATCTTCTGTCTTAAGAATACCCAATATCTTTCCGTCTACTTCAATAGCATATGCAGATACATCAAATTCAATGTTATTCTTTAAATTTCTCTTAATATCTTCTTTATTTGTCAACTCACTATCTTCAGCATGAGTAGATTCATATTCAAACTCATCTTCAATAGTAACTTCGATTCCATAATCTGTAGTTAATTCATCTTTAAGAGCAGTTGCAACATCACTAACAATCTCCTTGTTTCTAACAGTCCCTATGTAATTGCCATTATAAGTAACCTTAAAAGCCCTTGTATATATTTCTTTTCTATATCCAGCAAATGCAAACCCGACTACTAAAATGCTTATTATCACAATAAACATAACCTTTTTATTGAATTTTCCGCTATTGTTCTCTATATTCAATTTCTTAATAAGTTCATTAACTTTCTTAAAGTACGAGCCATTCATTCTAAAGCTCCTTCCCAAAAAGTTTCTTGTAACACAATTGTAATATAAACTCAAATTAAATTATATCATATATTGTAAATTTTACAAGGAATAATCTAATAGCATGTCTATAATTATTTTATTCTTCTAATTAATTTTATATTCTATCTAATAGATAACTGCTTCATAATAGTTTCATCGTTCTTTAATTTTAATACTTCTCTACATATTTCAATAAAGTCTTCAGTTTTTGCATTTTTAAACTTATTTCTTTCAAAATAAAGTTTTAAAATATTAAAGAATTTTTCATCTCCAATTTTTCTTCTAAACTCATTTAAACTTATCGCACCTTTCTGATATACCAAAGCCGAATATTCTCTCCATGAATTAAAATTTTTCAAGCTCTTATTTATAGACTTATTTATAAAACTATAGTCCTCATACTTATTAAAACGATTAATAACCATCTGATTAAATACCTTATTCTTAACTTCTTGACCATACTTTTTTTCGTAATATAAAATCGTTGAATATTCAGTTAAACTTTCATCTAACCACGGTTCGTCAATTTGATCATTTCCAACAACACCGTACCACCATTGATGAGCCGTTTCATGTACAATAATATATTCCAATATATCTAACTGTCCATATGAATATATGTCTTTATCTATCATAACCACATTCGGATATTCCATACCTCCGATATAAAAATCGCTTGCTACAACCTCAAATTCCTCATAAGGATATTCCCCAAATAAATCATTAAATACTTTAATTGAATCTACTGCATATTGTAAAGCTTCTTTCTTATATGCATCATCAAAACAATAAGAAACTACCCTGATATTATCAACCCAAGCCTCTTGTTTTTTAAATTTATTACTTAAAATAATAGCAAAATCTCTGACATTATCGGCTTTTATATAATATTTCATCCTATCATTTAATCTTTTTTTATCTATAATTACGCCTGTACTAACCGGAAAATAATCTGATGGTACAATAAATTCTACTCTATAATTACTAATATCACTGTAAAACGGATCACCTAATTTATAATAAGGATCTAAATTCCACCCATCTTCATCATAAACAGCTAAAATAGGATACCAGTTTGTTATATTAAAAGTATATTTGTCATATCCAAATCTACCTCTAGAATTTGGTATTTTTACTCTACCCTGTATCTGGACAGTAATTTGAGCACCGTTTTCAAGCCATTTCTCAAGTTCAATCATAAGTATTGTATGATCTCGCCCTATAATATTATATTTTGACTTTCTATTATCTACTGTTACCTTTTTTATATCAATATATCCTGAATCAAATCCATTTGGATAAGCTTCATAAAAATCTTCTTCAAAATATGGTGCTGTTTTTGCTGTTTTAAAGGCATTCGGATATATATGAAAATATATCTTTTTGAGCTTTTTCCCCGTGTTATTTATATAATTCACTTTTTCATCAACATAAATTACCTTATTTACAGGATCAAATTCTGCTTTAATAAAATATCTGTTTAATGTTTTATAGTTTGCATTAAATGTAAATTGGACATCATCTCTAATAAATGTATATGTTACAATTGGAGTTATTGTTATTATGAGAAGCAATAAAATTTTAAAAATAGTTTTCATTTTATTTCACTTACCTTTCATTTTTGAATTTATTACTAAAATATATTAATAAACAATTAGAAAATATAACTTGATATAAATTTATACAGACATTGTGTTATAATAGTAAAACAAAACTTTGGTTTAAATAGATTAAGGAACAATTTATTGAAATCCACAGATAGAAGTTATATTATTAAACTGATAAAATTATCTTATGGTAGGTGAGCATATTGTCTTTTTATAAAGAGATTACCGATATAGATTTAGGTGATACCCCAATTGAAAATATTTTTATTAACGATTTCATGCCAATGGCTAATGGTACGTATGTCAAAGTATATTTATTAGGATATAAATATGCTAATGATAAAGATTCCAATATTGAACTTACTAATGAAACTATTGCAAAACATCTAAATATACCATTATCAGATGTATTGAAAGCTTGGGACTTTTGGGAAGAAAAAGGTATAATCAAAAAGCATCCTAAAGAAGATGATCAGTACAACTATACTGTCGAATTTTTAAATTTAAAACAGTTATACATTAATAATAATTATAAACCGATAACGACTAACTCCACTAAATATACTGAAAACACCTACTACTCCTGTTCCGTAAACGACTTAATCGAAGCAAATAAAAATACTACAATCCAAGATATGTTCTACTCGATAAATCAAATAATCAGACGTCCATTAGTCCCTAACGAAAAGAAAAAAATTCTTGAATGGATATACAACTACAATATGGAGCCTCAAATAATCGTTAAAGCCTTCTTCTATTCAGTAGAAAGAAAAAACAAGAAAAATGTTAATTATGTAGAGGGGATAATAAGAAACTGGTATGATATGAATATTACTAATTCAAAAGCTTTAGAACAATATTTAGAAACTAAAGATAAGAGATTCCAAATTTACGAAAGAATAATGAAAGCTCTAGGTTTTAATTTTAGACTTCCTAGTGAAGCAGAAAAAAAAGTAATAGACAAATGGTTTGATGAATGGAAATTCGATTTAGATATCGTATTAAAGGCCTGCGAAAATACTAAGAAAACATCAAATCCAAGCATAAATTATATAGACGGCATACTTTCATCTTGGTACAGCAAAGGAATTAGAAATGTCAATGAAATTGAAGAAAAGGATAAGCAAAAAATTAATCGAAAATCTACAACCCAAAATAAAGTTACAACTAAATTCCACAATTTCGAACAAAGAACTTCCAAATATACTTCGGATGAACTAGATAAGATTGTAAGAAAAATTTTTGAAAAGAAAACTAAAAATAAAAATATTTAATTTCCTTATTTAAGGAGGATATTTATGGATAATAGTATAATTAACGAGATTTTAAGGGAATACGAAAAAAAAAGAGATAAGGCATTATATGAACAAAAATTAAGGCAAAATGAGGTCTATTCAAAAATTCCCAAATTAAAAGAGATAGATAAACAAATTTCTAAAACAGGGCTAATGATATCCAAAGCGATTATAAATAATCCCGAAAATTATAACGATAAAATAAAAGAAGTAAAGAATAAATTAGAAGAATTAAAACGTGAAAAAGCAATATTACTCACTGAAAATAACATCCCTCTAGAATACATGAACATAAATTATGAATGTAACAAATGTAAAGACACAGGATTTTTGGAAGATGGCAGTAAATGTTCTTGTTTTAAACAAGCTCTTATTAATAGAGCTTACAAGATGTCTAACCTTGAACATATACTTCATAAAGAGAATTTCCAGACTTTTAACATTAACATTTTCAGCGATAAACCTTTTGAAGATGAAAAGATGACACCAAGAGAAAACATGCAGAACATATTAAGTATTTGTGAAGGATTTGTATTTAATTTTGATGAAGATAATGAAGAAAATCTATTGTTCTATGGAACGACTGGATTAGGTAAGACTTTTATGTGCAACTGCATTGCTAAAGCTCTATTAGATAAAGGGAAAATAGTAATATATCAGACGGCTTTTAAAATACTTGAAATAATAGAAGAATATAGATTTAGAAGAAATTCAGGCAAAGAGCAGTATAAATTAGATTATGAGCTTTTATTTGATGCAGATTTGCTAATAATTGATGATTTAGGTACTGAACTAGTAAACACCTTTACTAATACCGAAATATTTAACATAGTAAACTCAAGGTTAATAAAAGGGAATAAAACTATAATATCTACGAATCTTTCACCTATGGAAATATCTAACACTTATACAGATAGGATTTTTTCCAGAATTCTAAGCAAATTTACTCCAATTAGATTTTTTGGCCCTGATTTGAGATGGGAATCTTAATAAAACTAATAATTTTAAAAGGTGAAAATATGAATAAAAATAGGAATGTTGTTTTTTTCATATCATCACAGGTGATTTCTGATATAGGAAATTGGATAGATAGAATTGCTGTTTTAACATTAGTATACAATATCAATAAATCACCTGTAGATATGTCATTTCTATCTGTTATGATGTTATTACCTTCGATAATATTCGGAGCTTTTGTTGGAAAAATAGTTGATATTCACAGCAAAAAAAGGATTTTAATTTTAGGAGATTTCATAAGAGCTATTTTGGTTTTTATAATACCTTTTTTTAAAGAATATGTATTTTCTATAATTTTGGCTATATCTTCTGTTTCTATATTTTATGACACAGCTAGAAGCAGTATGTTACCAGAGTTAGTCGAAAAAAAAGAATTAAAGCAAATAAACAGTTTAAGTAGTTCATTTAGTTCATTAATGATGGTAATAGGTCCATCATTAGCAGGTGTTATCATTTCTAGGTTTAAAATAGAGTATTGTTTTTATATCGACTCTTTAACATTTCTAATATCAATGATTATGGTTTATATGATTAAATCAAGTAAATGTGAAATACAAGAAATTGCAAAACTTCATCAAACAGATAAAATTTCATTTGTTAAAGGATTAGAATATATAAAAAGCAACAATATTATTTATAATGTATTAGTAATAAATACAATAGTTGGACTAGCTGCTGGTATGTTAAATGCACTACTAATTATGTATGTTTATGAATTTTTAAAAACAGGTTCACAGGGCTATGGCACAATTCTTACATTTAAAGGATTAGCTATGATTTTAACTTCATTAGTTTTATACAAATACTTAAAAAATGTACCTACTGATATTACTTTTAAAGCAGGTTTAATAGGTTTAGGATTTTCAATTACTATATTCCCACTAAACACACTCTTTACTTTAGCAGTTATAATACAATTTCTAAATGGAATATTTAATGCATTATTTGCTATTTCAAGAACCACAATCATGCAGCAAAACTGTGATAAACAATATCTCGGTAGAACCTTTAGTCTGAATACAATATTAACAAATATATCATCAATTATTTCTTTAGCTTTTGGCGGCTTTGCAGCAAAAATTTTTGGCGTTCGAACTGTATTGGTAGGAGGCGGCCTTTTAATATTAATCAGCGGATTAGTATCTATAAATAAAATATATTCAAGACCTATAGGTATGACAAGTGAATCTAGTGAAAAATAAATTAGTTATAAGCATAAGAAAAAGGAAGCATAAGATTTTATCTTATGCTTCCTTTTTCTTATGGAGCTGGCGATAGGAATCGAACCCACAACCTGCTGATTACAAGTCAGCTGCTCTACCAGTTGAGCTACGCCAGCACAAACTCACCTTGTGAGAATTTAAAATGTAAAATGTAAAATTGAAAAAGAAACTTCCAATTTTACATTTTAAATTTTTAATTTTCAATCTCTTGCATAAGCAAGATAAGTGGCGACCCGGAAGGGACTCGAACCCTCGACCTCCAGCGTGACAGGCTGGCATTCTAACCAACTGAACTACCGGGCCGTGGTGGGCGCGACAGGGCTCGAACCTGTGACCTCCTGCTTGTAAGGCA
>NZ_FQXO01000006.1 GCF_900129995.1 Caloranaerobacter azorensis DSM 13643
AGACTGTACTAATGTTTATAATAATAGCATTTAATCTTATGCAATTATATTTCTTTAGGTGTATTAGAGGATTTAGAAAGAAAAGAATGTTGCAGATAGATATTATTGAAGATATAAGAGATGAAAGATTTACTATAGAAGCTGATTGGATAAATCCAATATTTGAAAAAACATAATTTAAAATAAAACTGGAAATTGATTATTAAAATTTCTTGGGGTAGGGGGAGGTGTAACTATTTTTAAGACCTATCGGTCTACAGGCTTCCCAGTTATTCAAGTAAATGTTAAAAAATAAAATTTTAGTAAAAACAAATTTTTTACTGGAAATTTGATGCGAAATCTCTGTTAAGATGAAATGGAAATTGACTATTATATTTTATTAGTTTATAATTTATAATTAGCTTAAACTTTGGGAGACTAAATTTAACTATATAAATTTTTTATATAGTCAAGAATTTGGTAGAAAAGGGGAATTAAGTTGATAAAGACTAATGAGAACAAGTTGAAACTATATGGCTTTAATAACCTAACAAAATCATTAAGTTTTAATATTTATGATATATGTTATACTAAAACAGAAGAAGATAGAAAAAGATATATTGAGTACATTGATGAACAGTATAATTCTGAAAGGTTAACCAAAATATTAACAACTGTTACAGATATTATAGGAGCTCATGTTTTAAATATTGCGAAGCAGGATTATGATCCACAAGGTGCAAGTGTTACACTATTGATTTCTGAAGAAGAAGTACCATTATACGTACTAGACCCATCCTGCAATAGAGGGATATTGACTCCTATAAGAGAGAACATAGTAGGACATCTAGATAAGAGTCATATAACGGTTCATACTTATCCAGAAACACATCCAGAAAATAATATAAGTACATTTAGAGTTGATATTGATGTTTCTACTTGCGGCCAAATTTCTCCTTTAAAAGCTTTAAATTATTTAATCGACAGCTTTGATTCTGATATTATAACTATAGATTACAGAGTTAGAGGCTTTACTAGAGATGTAGATGGCAGAAAACATTTTATAGACCATGATATTAACTCAATCCAAAATTTTATATCAAAAGAGACAATAGCTAGATATAACCTAATAGATATGAATATTTATCAATCTAATATATTCCATACTAAAATGAAAATAAAAGATTTAAAATTAGAAAACTATCTATTTGAGATAAGTGAAGAGGATTTAACACAACAAGAAAGAGAAGAAATTATTCAAAAGTTAAGTAAAGAAATGACAGAAATATTTTATGGAATAAATGTTCCTAATGTTTAAATGTAAGAACTCAGTCGATTGGCTGAGTTTCTATTTTTATGATTAGAGATAAAGTAAATCATTTTATCAATGAATTTTATATAATATTATTATAATAAGGACAATATAATAGAAAGGAGATGAAGTTATGGATAAAAATGTATCCTTTGTCATCGAAAAAAGAGTCGAGAGAACTATTCAGAATTTAGAAAAAAATAATATGCATGGTTATTTTGTTCAAAATGAAAAGGAAGCTATTGAAAAAATTAAGGAATTAATAAAAGAGGGAGATACAGTAGCGGTTGGAGGTTCTATGACTTTATTTGAAGTAGGAGTTATAGATTTTTTAAGAAATGGGAAGTATAATTTTCTTGACAGATACAGAGAAGGATTGACTAGTGAAGATATTAAAGAATTATATAGAAAAAGTTTTTCAGCAGATGTATATTTTACTAGCAGTAATGCAATAACAGAAGAAGGAGAGCTCTATAATGTAGATGGCAGAGGGAATAGAGTAGCTGCAATGATATATGGGCCAGATAAGGTGATAGTAGTTGTTGGAGTAAATAAAATAGTAAAAAGTATAGATGAAGCAATAGAGAGAAATAGACAGTTGGCAGCGCCGGCTAATACTAAAAGATTAAACAAAAAAACTCCTTGTGCTGAAGTTGGATATTGTATGAATTGTACGAGTCCAGATAGGATTTGCAATCAGTATGTATTGATAAAAAGGCAGATGCAGAAAGGCAGAATTCACGTTATAATAGTAAACAAAAATTTAGGATATTAATTATTATTTTTAGAATAAAATCGATAGAAAGTTTAAGAAATTTATGTTATATTTATATACATATATTAATTTCTCTTGAAAAATACAATAGGAGAAAGGTCTGATAAAATGGATAAGAAAAATACATCATCAAATTTTATAAAAAATATCATTATTAAAGATTTGGAGTCAGGTAAGTACAAAGAAATAGTTACCCGATTTCCTCCAGAACCTAATGGATACCTACATATTGGTCATGCAAAGTCAATCTGTTTAAATTTCGATTTAGCCGATGAATTTAATGGTAAAACTTATCTTCGCTTTGATGATACTAACCCATTGAAAGAAGACATTGAATATGTTGAATCTATTAAAGAAGATGTCAAATGGTTAGGATATGAATGGGATGGATTGTATTTTGCGTCAGATTATTTTGAAGAAATGTACAGACGTGCAGTATTACTGATAAAAAAAGGAAAAGCATATGTTTGTGATTTATCTCCAGAAGAGATAAAAGAGTATCGTGGGACATTAACAGAGCCTGGGAAAGAAAGTCCTTATAGAAACAGATCTGTAGAGGAAAATTTAGATTTGTTTGAACGAATGAGAAAAGGTGAATTTAAAGAGGGAGAAAAAGTTTTAAGAGCAAAAATTGATATGGCTTCACCAAATTTGAACATGAGAGATCCTGTTATATATCGTATATCGCATTCTAAACATCATAATACAGGTGATAAGTGGTGTATATATCCTATGTATGATTTTGCACATCCTATCGAAGATGCAATAGAAGGAGTTACACATTCAATCTGTACTTTAGAATTTGAAGATCACAGGCCGTTATACGAATGGGTTATTAGAGAATGTGAAATGGAAAATCAGCCTAAGCAGATTGAATTTGCAAGACTTAATTTAACTAATACAGTTATGAGTAAGAGAAAATTAAAGCAATTAGTCGATGAGAAATATGTTGATGGCTGGGATGACCCACGTATGCCGACTATTTCAGGACTAAGAAGAAGAGGATATACTAAAGAAGCAATACGCAATTTTGTAAGAGCAGTTGGCGTAGCTAAAAGTAATAGTGTAGTAGATTATAGAATGTTAGAACATTTTATAAGAGAAGATTTAAAATTAAAAGCCCCGAGAACTATGGCTGTATTAAGACCGTTAAAGGTGATAATTACAAATTATCCAGAAGGGCAAGTTGAAATGCTAGAGGCGGATAATAACCCTGAAAATCCAGAAATGGGTAAAAGGCTTATCCCATTTTCTAGAGAAATATATATCGAGCAGGAAGATTTTATGGAAAATCCACCTAAAAAATATTTTAGATTATTTCCAGGAAATGAAGTTAGATTAAAACATGCTTATTTTATTAAGTGCAATGAAGTTATAAAAGACGAAAATGGGAATATAATTGAATTGCATTGTACTTATGACCCCGAAACGAAAAGTGGAACGGGATTTACAGGTAGAAAAGTAAAAGGTACAATTCATTGGGTGGATGCTAAACATGCTATACCGGCTGAATTCAGATTATATGATTATTTAATATTAGATGAAGATGAAGACGAAGGAAAATCATTCCTTGATAAAGTAAATCCTAATTCACTAGAAATTTTACAAGGATTTGTTGAGCCGAACATGAAAGATGTTAAGCCTTATGATAGATTCCAATTCTTTAGACATGGGTATTTTAGTGTAGATCCTAAATATACTACAAAAGACAAATTAGTATTTAACAGAATTGTATCTTTAAAAAGTTCATTTAAATTAAAATAGAAGGCTGTTGTTTTAAGCAACAGTCTTTTATTTATGTAGTAAATTCGGTATAGAGAATTAAAACGTTTCCAACTAGCGTATGTCAATAAAAGTGGTATCAATAGTTTTTTCAGTAGTTGTTTTAGCGAAAATTGAATCTGGGATATTGTTTGCATCAGGATTAATTGCTGGAGAGAATTTAAATCCTTATTGAAGAAAATTTGATTTAGCGGTATGATTTAGAAGAGGGGATATTTTAATGTCCTCTCTTAAACTTATTAAAGATAGAGGTGTGGCTATGTTTAAAAAAATTAAAAAAAGTGTGAATTTTTTGGAATTAGTTCCCCGAAAAAATAATACATTAAAATGGGAAGTTGATGATGAAGGGCTAGTTCAAATTATTATCCCTAGAAATGGAATATTAGACAGAATAGTGAGAGTATTTTTTAAGACGCCAGAGGTGATGAGGATAGATTTAGATCCGATTGGAAGTTGCGTTTGGAAGGCAATAGACGGGCAGAGGAATATACAGGACATAGCTAACATATTAAAGGAAGAATTTGGGGACAAAGCAGAACCTCTCTACGAAAGATTAGGGACTTATATGAATATTTTAAGAAATAATAAATTTATTACATTAGAGAAAAGGTAAGTGATTGGTATGATAAGTTTTATTTTAAAAGTATTATTACTTGCTATAGCATTTACATTTATATATGCTTGGGGATATGTTAAACAGCAGAGGAAAAATGAGGAGCTATTAAATGCTTTGTATAAAAAAGCCGAAGCTAAAATACTAAAAGAACTTAGAAAACGGGAATTTTTAACTAAAAAAGATATTGAAAATCTCATTAAAGGGACAAAAGCATCTTTATTTTGGAGCAGAAGCAAAGTGCAAGTTGTCGATGCTAAATTAGTAGCTAAAGATTTGATAACGAAAATGACAAATGAAGGGCTTATTGTAGAGATGTCTAACAGTAAGCCTAAAAAATATAAATTAAAGTAAAGGAGATGCTTGTAATGGTTAATGTTTTATCAGGATTTGAGCCTAAAGCTGTATTTAAATTTTTCGAGGAATTAACCAGAATTCCTAGAGGATCAGGCAATGAAAAACAAGTTAGTGATTACTTAGTGAAATTTGCAAAAGATAACAGACTAGAAGTTATACAAGAAGAATGTTTAAATGTAATCATTAAAAAACCAGGAACAAAAGGATACGAAAATGCACCAACTGTTATACTTCAAGGGCATATGGATATGGTTTGTGTAAAAGATGAAGATTTAGAATTTGATTTTACAAAAGATCCTATTCCATTGGTAGTAGATGGAGATATGATAAGGACAAAGGGGACAACTCTTGGAGCAGATAATGGTATTGCAGTAGCTATGATTATGGCTATTCTAGAGTCGAAAGATTTGCCACATCCACCTCTTGTTGCATTGTTTACAGTTTCAGAAGAAACTGGAATGGATGGAGTATTAAATCTAAACCCTGAGAACGTTTCTGGAGATATTTTAATAAATATTGATTCTGAAGAAGAAGGTACTATACTTGCATCATGTGCAGGTGGAGTGGACAATATTATTCATCTGCCAGTAGAATGGAATGAAGCCGATAATAGTAAAATAGGATATGAGATATCTATTAAAGGTCTAATAGGCGGACATTCAGGGATGGAAATTGATAAAAATAGAGCGAATGCAATAAAACTATTAGGAAGATTATTAGAAGCTCTTGATAGAGAAATAAATATTGATATAGCGAACGTTAGTGGTGGAGAGAAAAAGAATGCAATTGCAAAAATGTCTAAAGCAGTTGTAATGATTAATAAAGAAGATGAAGAAAGATTTAAACATATAGTAGATGAATACCAAAAAATATTCTCAAATGAATATAAAACAGCCGATCCTAATATTAGTATTAAGTTAGAAAGAGTTGATGGGATACAAAGAGTGTTTGGTTTAAAGACTAAAAAAGGGTTGATAAGTATTCTAAGATTAATACCTAATGGGGTTCAAACAATGAGTGCCGATATAAAAGGGCTAGTTGAAAGCTCTAATAATATTGGAGTTCTTACAACTAAAGAAGAAGAAATAGTATTCGACAGTGCGGTAAGAAGTTCAGTTAGAAGTTTGAAAAAGGAGATTAATGACAGGATTCAAAATATATGTGATTTAGTTGGTGCGAAAATGGAATTAGTGTCCGACTATCCTGAATGGGAGTTTAAAGCAGAATCTCCTATTAGAGATTTGATGGTTGAAGTTTATAAAGATATGTTTGGAAAAGAAGCAAAGGTAGATGCTATTCATGCTGGATTAGAATGTGGATTTTTTAAAGAAAAAATTGGTGATATAGATATGGTTTCTATTGGACCGAATATCTATGATGTTCATACTCCAAACGAACATATAAGCATTTCTTCAACAAAAAGAGTATTCGAGTTTTTGTGTGAGGTATTAAAGAGGATAAAATAATATGAAATGTTATTTTGTTTTTATACTTCGGGTATAAAGCCCGAAGTTTTTTCTGTTTATTCATATAAAATTAGTGTCTTATTAAATTGCAGATAATTTTAAATACAGTTTATACCATTTATTTTAATAAAATATCCTAAAGTTTATTAAAAAAATTTTTTTTGAAATGTATAAATATTCTTTTTCAGATGCAGTAGAAAATAAAAATATATTATGAATGCTGTAAATTAGATAAATTATTATCGTACAATGATGTATTTATTGAATACTAATAATTTAATATAATATTTATACATTTATGAATATTAAAATGAAAAAATATAAAAATATAAAAAAAGACCTTATTTGACAAAAAAATTAACAGTATATATACTTAAAGTGTAGATAGTAACCACTATTGTGGTGGAGAAATAAATGGGAGGTTATATAATGGCAATGGAAAACGTTTTACACGTATATTCAGAAATTGGCAGATTGAAGAAAGTTCTATTACACAGACCAGGGAAAGAAATAGAAAATTTAACTCCTGATTTAATGGACAGATTATTGTTTGATGATATTCCATATTTAGAAATTGCCAGACAAGAGCATGATGCTTTTGCTCAAACACTTAGGAATAATGGAGTGGAAGTAGTTTATCTTGAAGATTTAGTTGCTGAATCGCTTACAGATAATGATATTAAGACAGAATTTATAGATGAATTTATTAAAGAAGCAAATATTAAAAGTAAAAAGAAAAGAGAACTCGTAAAAGAGTATTTGTTAGGTTTTTCTACCAATAGAGAAATGGTAGACAAAATGATGGAAGGAATTAGAAAAGAGGAAATTAAAGATTATAAGAAGATTTCTTTAGTAGATATGATAGAATCTGATTATCCTTTCATAGTTGATCCAATGCCAAATCTATACTTTACTAGAGACCCATTTGCTACAATCGGTTCAGGCATTTCATTAAATCATATGCGGACAGTAACAAGAAATAGAGAAACATTGTTTTCAAAATATATTTTCAAATACCATCCAATGTTTAAAGGGGTTGAAATACCATTCTGGTATGATAGAGACGAAAATACTTCCATGGAAGGTGGAGATCAGCTCATCCTCAGTGATAAAGTACTTGCCGTAGGAATTTCCGAAAGAACAGAAGCTGCTTCAGTTGAAAAATTAGCAAGAAGAATTTTCAATAATAATGAAAAATTTGAAGTGATATTGGCTTTCGATATACCAAAGAAAAGAGCTTTCATGCACTTGGATACTGTGTTTACTATGATTGATTATGATAAGTTTACAATACATCCTGAAATAGAAGGTCCGCTCACTGTGTATTCACTAAGAAAAGGGGAAGAAAAACATAAGCTAATAATTGAAAAAGAGACAATGGAATTAAGTGATATACTAAAGAAATATTTGAATTTAGATAAAGTTACATTAATTCGATGTGGAAATGGAAATAAAATAGATGCAGGTAGAGAACAATGGAATGATGGTTCTAATACATTAGCTATTGCACCAGGGGAAGTAGTAGTTTATTCCAGAAATCATGTTACAAATAAATTGTTAGAAGAACATGGTATAAAACTTCATGTTATTCCATCTTCAGAACTTTCTCGTGGACGTGGAGGTCCAAGATGTATGTCGATGCCATTAATTAGAGAAGATATTAATTGGTAGTTAAAATAGTCAAGTTTTTAATTAAAGTTTGACTATTTAGTTAAAATATTTTTTAGAAAAAATAAAATATAAATATTAAGGGAGGAATTAAAATGCCAGTTAATTTAAGAGGAAGACATTTATTAACATTAAAGGATTTTACTCCACAAGAAATTAAATACTTATTAGACTTAGCTGTGGATTTAAAAAGGAAAAAAAGAGCAGGAATTAAGGGTAATTTACTTGAGGGGAAAAATATAGTTTTATTATTTGAAAAAACTTCAACAAGAACAAGATGTGCATTTGAAGTTGCAGCATATGATGAAGGAGCAAATGTTACATTCCTATCAAATAGTCAAATGGGTAAAAAGGAATCTATAGAAGATACAGCTAAAGTTTTAGGAAGATTTTATGACGGTATAGAATTTAGAGGGTTTAAGCAAGAAACTGTAGAAGAAATAGCTAAACATGCAGGAGTACCTGTGTGGAATGGTCTTACTGATTTATACCATCCAACTCAAATACTTGCAGATTTTATGACTATTATGGAGCATGTGAATAAGCCGCTTAATAAAGTTAAGCTTGTATTTGTTGGAGATGCAAGAAATAATATGGGTAATTCATTAATGATAGGAGCTGCTAAAATGGGAATGCATTTTGTAGCAGTTGCTCCAAAAGAATTATTCCCATCAGAAGAATTAGTAAACGAGATGAGAGAATTAGCTAAAGAAACAGGGGCAACTATCGAATTAACTGAAAATATAGATGAAGGAGTTAAAGGAGCAGATGTAATCTACACAGATGTTTGGGTATCAATGGGTGAAGAAGACAAATTTGAAGAGAGAATTAATTTATTAAAACCATATCAAGTTAACATGGAAATGATTAATAAAACAGGAAATCCAGATGTAATTTTCATGCACTGTCTGCCTTCATTCCACGATACAAATACAACTATTGGTAAAGATATATATGAAAAATTTGGATTAAAAGAGATGGAAGTAACAGATGAAGTTTTCAGAAGTAAACATTCGGTAGTATTTGATGAAGCAGAAAATAGAATGCATACAATTAAAGCAGTAATGGTTGCAACTATTGGAAATCTTTAAAAATAACAGGGGCTAGTCCCCTGTTAACTAAACTAGAAGAGGAGGAGTAAGTATGAAGAGAAAAATTGTTGTTGCTTTAGGAGGAAATGCTCTTGGGAAAACACCAAAAGAACAATTAGAATTAGTAAAAAATACAGCAAAACCTATAGTTGATTTAATAGAAAGTGGAAATGAAGTTATTATTGCTCATGGTAATGGACCACAGGTTGGTATGATAAATTTAGCTATGGAAAACGCTTCCAAGATGGAAGGCAGTACTACTCCAGAAATGCCTTTCCCAGAATGTGGAGCAATGAGTCAGGGATATATAGGATATCATCTTCAAAATGCAATAAGAGAGGAACTTTTAAATAGAGGACTAAATATTCCGGTAGCTACAGTTATAACACAGGTTATTGTAGACAAGGACGACCCTGCATTTGATAATCCAACAAAGCCAATAGGTGCATTTTATACTGAAGAAGAGGCTAAAAAATTAGCAGAAGAAAAGGGATATATAATGAAAGAAGATGCAGGCAGAGGGTTCAGAAGAGTGGTGCCATCTCCAATTCCAGTAGATGTTGCTGAAAAAGAAGTAGTTAAAACTCTAGTTGATAATGGGCATGTTGTAATAACAGTTGGAGGCGGTGGAATACCAGTTGTAAAAGAAGGAAATAGCCTAATTGGGGTTCCAGCAGTTATAGATAAAGACTTTGCGAGTGAAAAAATAGCAGAAATATTAGATGCTGATTATTTAATAATCCTTACAGCAGTAGAAAAGGTTGCAATAAACTTTGGTAAGGAAAACGAAGAATGGCTCGACAAGTTAACAGTTAAACAGGCTGAAAAATATATCGAAGAAGGCCATTTTGCACCGGGTTCAATGTTGCCAAAAGTACAGGCGGCAATAAAGTTTGCTAAATCTAAAGAAGGGAGAAAAGCTCTAATTACTTCTCTAGAAAAGGCTAATGAAGGAATAGAAGGAAAAACTGGTACATTGATAATTAATGAGTAGTGTAGAAGGGATTATATTAAATGGATAAGGAAAAGATAATAGAGAAATTGATGGAGATAGGCATAAATAAATATGAAGCCAAAGCCTATATAGCACTTTTAAATAAACCCGATATAACGGCTTATGAATTAAGCAAGTTATCTGGTGTTCCGCAGGCTAAAATTTATGAAACTATGTCTAAACTTTTAGATAAAAATCTTGTAAATATTATTAGTGATAATCCTATCAAGTATGTAGCTGTAGATTTAGAGGGTTTTCTAGATTCATATAAGAGAAAAGTTAATAGTACGGTGAAATATCTAAAAAATAGCTTAAAGAAAATGGATTCTAAAAATAAGATTTCGTATATGCTGCATTTAGAAGGAATAGAAAACATAAAAAATAAGATTAAAAGAGTTTTAGCTAAAACAAATGAATTTTTATACTTGGAAATATGGAATGTGGACTATGAGTATTTTAAAGATGAATTAAAACTTCTAGAGCAAAGGGGTGTAGAGATAGTAACTGTACTTTATGGTAATGTTAGTGAAGAAATAGGTGAAATTTATTATCATGAAATGGAAGAAATGGAATCTTATGCGCTTAAACATGGCCGATGGTTTACATTAGTATCAGATGGGGAAGAATCTTTATTTGCCATGTTTAATGAGGATAAATCACAGGCTATATGGACAGCAAACAAGGCTTTTATGCTGATGGCAGAGTCGTTTATAGTTCATGATATTTACCTTGCAGAAATATATAAAGAATATAGAGAGGAATTAGATAAAAAGTTTGGACCTAATTTAAAAAGGATAAGACAAAAAATGCACATATAATTCTGAATTTTAGATATTTTGAAAATATGCGCAAGAAAAATTTCAGAAACGAGGAGGAATACAAATGAAAAAATTTAGAATGCCAACAGCATATACCATTTTATTTGCAATTATAATAGCTGTAGCAATATTAACATGGATTGTACCAGCAGGACAGTATGATTATGTCAATCCTAATGCTGCAAAGAAAGAGCCGATTCCTGGCACTTATCATACTGTCGATAGAAATCCACAAGGCTTCAAAGAAGTAGTAATGGCTCCTATTGAAGGATTTTATGATGCAGTTGATGTAGCTTTATTTGTTATAGTAATAGGTGGATTTTTAGGAGTTGTTATGAAAACAGGTGCTGTAGATGCAGGAATAGCTAAAATAACAAGAGACTTAAAAGGTAAGGAAAAATGGATGATTCCAATTCTAATGATATTTTTTGGATTAGGTGGAACAAGTTATGGTATGGCAGAGGAAACTATAGCCTTCTATCCATTACTGCTCCCTGTATTTATAGCAGCAGGATACGATTCTGTAACGGCTATATCAGTTATAATGTTGGGAGCAGGTGTAGGAGTACTTGGTTCTACTGTAAACCCATTTGCGACAGGAATAGCATCAGGATTTGCAGGAATTTCGTTAGGAGAAGGTATTGGGTTAAGATTATTAATATTAATAGTAGGTGAGTTGGCAACAATTTTATTTGTTATGAGATATGCAGAAAAAGTAAAAAAAGACCCGACAAAATCTATTGTATATGATATGTGGGAAGATAATAAAAAGTATTTTTTATCAAAGAGTTCGGAAAACGAATTCCCAGAATTAACTGGCAAGAGAAAGTTTATATTAGGTTTATTTGCTTTAAGCTTTATAATTATGGTATTTGGAGTTATTCCTTTTGAAGATATGGGAATTACGGCTATTCCGACTTTGGGATGGTGGTTTGGTGAATTAACTGCACTATTTTTAGTATCCGCAATTATTATCGGATTAGTTGCTGGTATGGGTGAAAAAGAACTTGTATCTGCATTCGTAGAAGGTGCACGTGATTTATTAAGTGTTGCATTAATAATTGGGGTATCTCGCGGTATTACTGTTATAATGAATGCAGGAAATATTACAGATACTGTGCTTAATCTAGGAGAAAAGACTCTATCACAAACAGGTTCTGTACCATTTGCTATTTTGACATATTTATTCTATATACCATTGTCCTTCTTAATTCCATCGACATCAGGGTTAGCAACATTATCAATGCCTATTATGGCACCGTTGGGAGATTTTGCAGGAGTTGCAAGACATATAGTGATAACTGCTTACCAATCTGCATCTGGTATTGTTAATTTAATTACTCCTACTAGTGCTGTTGTTATGGGTGGTTTAGCTATAGGTAGATTATCTTATGACAAATGGCTAAAATTCACATGGAAACTTTTGGTTATATTAATGATAATAATTATTGCTGCATTAAGTTTAGGAGTAGTAATGAGTTAATTTATATTTGAGTAATATGCCTTCTGGATAAAACGATCCAGAAGGTATTTTTTTCGTAAAACAATTGCAAACAATAAAATAATCAATACAAAGCTAATTTATCCAGTGATGAAAAATGTAGAAAAATGTCGGTAAAAAATAACATCAATGGTATTGAAGACCTTATTATATTTTATTATAATAATAACATATAATTAGACCTTTTGATTATGATTGTAAGTATTATGAGAGGTTTTCAATAGGAGGATTATTATGTTGAAGAACAATTTAAAAGCATTGTTATATCATTTTTTAATAATAATAATAAATTTTTGTTTAACAATACCTCTTTTCATCATAGCAAAGCATATTAAAGAAGTATATTTTTTAATATTATTCGGTTTATTGGGGTTATTTTCTGTATTTTTATATATTTTTGCAGGTTCAAAGTTAAATATAGAAAATCATCCCAAATATGATTTTTTATCTGTATCTATTCTAGTTATTATAAATGTAGTATTAATGCTGACTATATATGTAGTTTCAGACGGTAAGGTACTTCTGGAAGATGAAAGATATGATTTTTATTGGGGGCCTATTGGCTTTTTTAATTATCCGTTCCAATTTTCGCTTTTACAGATATATTTGCCGTATTTGATTAAAAACCTATTAATTAGATTTTTAATAATGATATTGCTACCGTCTTTATTTATGTTTATTGGAATTAAGCTAAAAAGAAGGCGTAGTTTGGTTTAATTTTTGTAATATAAATAAACCTCTCATATGTAAGCATATGAGAGGTTTTTGAGTGTGCTGGGCATGCGTAACAACTAGGTGGTGAAAGTTTACTTAGAGGGTTGACCGTGCCAACTACTAGCCAGACGATAGAAGAAATTTCTTCTATCGTTTTAAAAAAAGAGGGGATTAAGTTCTAAGAGATAATTAATTATTAAATTTATAACTTTAGGAGGTTTCTTAGTGCTATGTTTATATATATCTGATACGTTTTTAAAAAATAAAATGAATATTTTATATCCTAGAT
The DNA here is from genome assembly GCF_900129995.1 of Caloranaerobacter azorensis DSM 13643. Classification (GTDB taxonomy): domain Bacteria; phylum Bacillota; class Clostridia; order Tissierellales; family Thermohalobacteraceae; genus Caloranaerobacter; species Caloranaerobacter azorensis. The sequence continues at coordinate 13,360 of NZ_FQXO01000006.1, forward strand.
AAACTCCAATAAAATTTGCTATAGCATCATTTATATTTATATTTCTGAAAGTAAAACCTTGTACAAAAGTTAATAATGCTTGACAAGCTTCTATTCCTAAACCAGTAATTAATCCTATAATAAGGATTTTTTTTGTATTAAGTTTTTTTACTAAGCAAGGTAATAAGACCCCTAAAGGTATTGTCATTATTATATTTAATATAAAATCTATTTTATCTAGTTTATTAAATGGTATTAAATTTGTATTATTTTTCAAACTTTCAAATATAGTAAATTCTTCTTGTGTAATAGTTGCAATAGAACTATTAATATGTATTGGAAATATAGTATAATTTAATAAATTTATAAAATATATGAAGAAAATTGTTAAGAAGAAATATTTTATATATTTTCTGTTTTTTATATACATTATGTCATAAATAATGTAAATAATAAATGGAATTATTAAAATTAATACGGTATATAAATCAATATCAATTACCATTAAAAAAACCTCCTCAAGTTATATGGTATTGTCAGAGATTTTAATATAATCCTTGACTTAATTGATTAATTCTACTTAAAAAGTATATCAAATTTTTACCATTTATTAAAGTACGTACTTCAATTGTCATATAGTAGGTGTAATATAAACATAGAAGGGAGATAGCATAAATGGGAAAAGACTATTGCCTTATATGTGGCATTATCTTATAAATGAGTATTATTTTTCCATATGCGGATGTGGATTAGGAGAACCATTAGAAGATTTTAAAGCTGCAAAGATAAGCAAAGACGAATTAGTAAGGAAAGGAATAGATCCAATTTTTATAGAAATAGCATTAATTTGAACCTCTCATATGTAAGCATATGAGAGGTTTTTTGATATAATATCAATTAGAGATTAACTAAATAGGGGAGATTAGGATGAAAAAGAGATGCGGTTGGGTAAATGATGATCCAATATATATAAAATATCATGATGAAGAATGGGGAATACCTATCCATGACGATAAAAAGCTGTTTGAATTTTTAGTACTAGAAATATTTCAAGCAGGTCTTAGTTGGATTACAATACTCAAAAAAAGAGAGAATTTTAGGAAGGCGTTTGATAATTTTGACCCTGTAAAAATATCAAAATATGATGAAGATAAAATTAAAGAGCTAATGGAGAATAAGGGAATTATTAGGAATAGAAAGAAAATTGAAGCTGTGATTAATAATGCTAAGGCTTTTCTAGAGATTCAGCAAGAATTTGGAAGTTTTGATAAATATTTATGGCAGTTTGTTGATAATAGACCGATAGTGAATTCATGGGCAGATGATTCATTAGTGCCTTCTAAAACAAAATTGTCTGATAAGATAAGCACGGACATGAAGAAAAGAGGTTTTATCTTTTTCGGTCCTACAATTTGTTATGCTTATATGCAAGCAGTGGGAATGGTAAATGACCATATTATAGGTTGTTTTAAATATAAGTCGTAATAAATTTATAAAAAGTTTAAAAATTTTTTATTTTTTAACATATTCATTGACAATTTTAAATTAGTTTAATAAAATGTGAGTGGAATGGAATACGGAGCTCTATGGTGCTTATGGGGAAGGCATAAGCTTAAAAGGGAAGTTCGGTGAAAGTCCGACGCGGTCCCGCCACTGTAACGGGGAACACAGTTACAAGAATGCCACTGTTTCTTTTGACAGAAATGGGAAGGCGGTAACTGTGTAATGACTCGAAGCCAGGAGACCTGCCATAGGGAACAATACCGTTTTTACCCACGAGGATGGGGAGGTATTATGAGTAGTATAGGCCGGTTTATGCTATTTTAGGGGCGGTTGTTTATTGCCATAATACACCTTATTCCCAAGTGGGAATAGGGTGTTTTTTCATTTGAAAGGGGAGATAAAATGAATTTAGATGTTGCAAAGTTTATAACTAATCCTTTTGTGTTAATGTTTGCTTCAGTATTTTTAGGGCAATTATTAGGCAGAATCAATTTTGGGAGATTTAAACTCGGCAGTTCTGGAGGATTGTTTACTGGGCTTATAATAGGATGGGTTATATACAAAAATTATGCACTGCCGTATAAAGGTTTGGAACAAATGCCGGCATATGCCAAAACAATATTAAAACAAGGAGTGATTTCAAGAGATTTTTTCTTGTTTACTCTTATATTGTTTGTAGCGGCCGTGGGGCTTTTGGCTTCAAAAGATTTGGACAAGGTATTGAAGAAATATGGGATTAAGTTTATAATTTTAGGAATTATTATTACGTTTACAGGTGCATTTGTTACTTATATTATGACTCTGATAAGTAAAGGACAAAATCTATTTGCCATCTCTGGGGTCTATACAGGTGCTTTAACAAGTTCTCCAGGGTTGGCTGCTGCGCTTGAATCTGTTTCTATTTATGGCAAGGAAGCAGAAAGTATGGTTGGATTTGGATATGCAATCGGCTATATACCAGGAGTTCTCATCGTTATTTTGGCTATGCAATTTATGCCATTAATCTTTGGAATAGATATAAACAAAGAAAAAGAGGAATTCTTTAAAGAAATGTATTCATCTAAAGAGGATAATGTTAAATACGAAGAAGTACAATTCGATTTAATAGCATTTGTCTTTGTATGTCTATTTGGTATATTCATTGGGAAATTAAAAATATATTTAGGGCCTACAATAAACTATTTTAGTTTAGGTACGACAGGAGGAGTTCTAATATCGTCTCTATTGCTTGGATATATAGGCAGAATAGGTTTTTTAAATTTTAGAATGAATAGTAAGGTATTGGGTGTAATACGTGAATTAGCACTTTCTTTTTTCCTAACTATAGTTGGGTTAAGATACGGATATTCTGCTTTAACATCACTTACAGGATCAGGGCTGTATTTAGCATTAGTAGCATTAATTTGTGGTTTTTCTTCAATATTTGTAGGCTTTATTATAGGAAGATATGTATTCAAAATAAATTGGATTGTTCTAGCAGGAGCTCTTTGTGGAGGGATGACGAGTACTCCGGGATTAGGAGCTGCTATAGATGCTACAGATTGTGATGATGTAGCTGCAGGATATGGAGCAACTTATCCATTTGCGCTTTTAGGCATGATTGTCTTTACTATCATGCTATATAAACTTCCAATATAATTTTAGGAATAAAGTAAGGAGGAGTGGCTATGCTTGAGGACAGAATTAGAAACAAAGAATTATTAAGTAGGGTAATGTCTGCAGAAGAGGCTGCTATGTTAATAAAAGATGGAATGAACATTGGTACAAGTGGTTTTACTCCATCTGGGTACCCTAAAGCAGTTCCATTAGCACTGGCAAAAAGGGTTAGAGAAACGGGTGAGAGAATTAGGATAGGATTGTTTACAGGGGCTTCTGTAGGAGATGAATTAGATGGAGAACTCTCTAGAACTGGAATTATTGCAAAGAGATTACCATATCAAACTAATGAAAGTATTAGAGATTATACAAATAATGGCGGTTGTGAATTTTTAGATATGCATTTAAGTCATGTGCCTCAATATGCGAAATATGGATTTTTAGGGAAAATAGACATTGCAATAATCGAAGCTGTTGCAATAACGGAAGAAGGACATATAATACCTTCTACATCTATTGGTTGTTCACCTACATTTGTGCAAATGGCTGAAAAAGTGATTGTTGAGATTAATACAAGCCAGCCTCTTGATTTAGAGGGAATGGCCGATATATATATTCCTGACAATCCGCCAAACAGAAAACCGATACCTATTGAGCGTGTAGATCAGAGAATAGGCAAGCCATATATTACATGCGGAGTAGATAAAATAGCGGCGATTGTAGTAACAGATATTATTGATAATGTTAGGCCTTTAGCTCCGATAGATGATATTTCAGAGAGAATATCGGGACATCTTATAGACTTTTTAGAACACGAGGTAAAAAAGGGCAGACTTCCTCAAAATCTATTGCCTTTACAATCGGGTGTTGGAAGTGTAGCAAATGCAGTTTTAGCTGGGCTTTTAAAGTCGAAATTTGAGAATCTAGTATGTTATACCGAAGTAATTCAGGATTCAATGCTTGATCTTCTTGACTCTGGGAAAGCGTTATTTGCTTCTGGAACTTCTATAACTCCTTCTCAAGAGGGACTTGTGAGATTTAAAGAAAATATTAAGAAATATAAAGAAAAGATAATCTTGAGGCCTCAAGAAATAAGCAATAATCCAGAAGTAATAAGAAGATTAGGCGTAATAGCAATGAATACAGCAATAGAGGCTGACATCTATGGGAATATTAATTCTACAAATATATTCGGCTCGAGAATGATGAACGGTATAGGCGGTTCGGGTGATTTCACTAGAAATGCATATATTTCTATCTTTACAACTCCTTCTACTGCTAAAAATGGAGATATATCATCAATAGTTCCTATGGTTTCTCATCATGATCATACAGAGCATGATGTAATGGTAATAATTACAGAACAAGGGGTGGCCGATTTAAGAGGTTTAAGTCCAAAGGAGCGTGCTAAAGTTATAATAGAAAATTGTGCACATCCTGATTTTAAACCGATGCTTAAAGATTACTTTAAAAGGGCACAATCCGGCAAATATAAGCATATTCCACATATATTAAGTGAAGCATTATCATGGCATCATAGATTTTTGAAGACAGGAACAATGAAAATATGGTAATATTGAAAATGGAGGTGATGTTGTGAAAAATATAGTAAAAGATTATGTAATAATAAGTATAGGAATCATTATTGTAGCTTTTGCATTGAGTTTCTTTCTTGTTCCGGCAGACTTGGCTGTTGGTGGAATTACAGGACTTGCAATGGTAATTAAAAGTGTAATTCCTTCAGTATCTATTGGAGTTTTAATGTTTATTATGAACCTAATATTATTCGTTGTGGCATTCTTATTGATAGGGACTCAATTTGGAGCGAAGACGATATATGCTAGTTTTGGATTATCGGGGGCTATGTGGGTTTTTGAAAAATTCTTTACTATAAAAGGACCGGTAACAGATGATATACTGTTGAACTTATTTTATGGTATTCTTATTCAGGGTATAGGAATGGCAATAATATTTTATCAAAACGCTTCGACAGGCGGTACTGATATTATAGCTAAAATATTGAATAAATTTTTCTCGATAGATATAGGTAAGTCCCTATTAATGGCCGATTTTGTAGTTACACTTCTAGCTGTACTTACTTTTGGAGCTAAATTAGGATTATATGCATTACTAGGAGTAATAATGAATGGATTTGTTATAGATAATGTGATAGAAGGACTCAATGTTAAAATGAATGTTATGGTAATAAGTTCAGTTCCCGACAAAATAAAGATGTTTATAACAGAGGAACTTGAAAGAGGAGCTACAATATATTATGCGGAAGGTGCTTATACTAATCAAACTAGACCTGTTATAATGGCTGTTATGAACAAAAAGGAATTCATTAGATTGAAGAGCTATATAAAGAAGATTGATAAGAAGGCATTTGTTACGGTATCTACTGTACATGAAGTATTAGGTGAAGGATTTAATATGTTTGAATAAGGGAAACCTCCTCTTAAAATAACAAATTAAGAGGAGGTTTTATAATATTAGTTAGCAACTTTAAAGAGTATTAAAATGCTGGTATAACTCCTCCATTATACTCTTTTTCAATAAACTTCTTAACTTCTTCTGATTGAAGAGCTTTAATTAGTGCTTTTAATTTTGGATTGTTTTCTTCTCCTTTAACAAGTTAGTATGCTAAATCATAATGATTATAATAATACCCCTTATGTGAAGAGGAAGGATATTAAAAAAGCCTCTTTCAGATGAAAGAGGCATAAAAAACTTATTTCTCTCTCATCTCTCGGTATATCTTATACCGCAGGAATTGGCACCTTGTGTTTAAAACACAGGTTGCCGGGTTTCATAGGGCCAGTCCCTCCACCTCTCTAGATAAGAGCGTATTATTCATTTTTGTTATTATAGTTTAAAATTCTAAATCATCTTATAGAGTTTGTCAATACTTTTTTATGAGTAAATAGTTTTATTAAAATAGCGCTATAAAACAAAGTCATTTAAATAGCTTTGTTTCAGCTATTTAATTAAGTTATTATCTATGCTATACTAGAACTAGCGTTCTAGATAACTTAATAGAGTTAGTCGGAGGTACAAAAGATGAAGGGGAAAACACATGTTATGCTAGGAGTTGCAGCAGGAATTACTGCTATTTCGAATTATTCTTTAGAGAAAGGCATTATTTTTATTTCTTCAACAGTTTTGGGTTCTTTGATGCCTGATATAGATCACCCAAAGAGTAAATTAAACCAAAAACTGCTTTTTAAGAAAAATAGGATATTTAAATTTGTGTTCTATATAATTTTAAGTCTTGGATGTATTTATTTTGGCATAAGTTTAAATAATAAGCTTTTGAAAATACTATCTATAACTTTAGCCTTTACAGGATTATCTCATCATAGAGGTTTTACTCACAGCTTGTTAGGACTTTTATTATTTTCGATGGTTGTTAAAATTTTAGCAATAAGATATAATTTAATTGGGGCATATAAGGGGTTTGTTATAGGCTATATCAGCCATTTAATTGCTGATTCTTTTACTAAAGGCGGAATAGAATTATTCTATCCATGTAGTATTAAAATTACGTTTCCTTTTACTATAAAAAGTGGCGGAAATGAAGAAGAATTAATATTAAAAGGTTTATATTTTTACTTGATTTATGTTTTACTTAAATTCATAGGGGTTTAGAAAGAAGGAATGATTATGGGAGTTGTTACTAAAATAGTTGAACAGAAAAACAATAAAGAAAAAGTTAACATATATATTGATCATGAATTTTTTGCTGGAGTTCATAAAGAAGTTATTTATAAACTTAAAATTGAAGAAGGAATACAAATAGATAAAGAAAAATTGGAACTTTTAATATTTGATGAAAACCTTAAAAGAGCTAAAAATAAGGCTTTTAATATATTGGCGAAAACAATGCAGAGTGAAATGCTGCTTAGAGATAAGTTATCGAAAGAAGGATATCAAGATGAGATTGTAGATAGCGTTATAGAAATCCTAAGAGACTATAAAATGATTGATGATGAAGAATATGCAAAAAGTTATGTTAGGAATAAATTAAATAGCAACAAATATGGGAAAAAACGTATCGTATTTGAATTGACAAAGAGAAAAATAAGTGAAGATATAATAAATAGAGTTATTTCAGAAATAGAAGATGAAAAAATTTATGAAAATGCAGTTTATTTAGCTAAAAAAAAATTAAAAAGTATGAAGGATAAGAATAAAGATAAAATATACCAAAAATTATATCAGCATTTAGCTTATAAAGGGTATGATTATGAAATTATTAGAAAAGTTGTAAATGATGTGTTGAATGGAGAGTTAAAATTTAAGTCTTTGGAGGATTGAAAAAGTGAGAGTAAGAAGAGTAATTTGTCTATTTTTAATTGCTATAATGATTTTTAGTTTAGCAGGATGTTCAAAAGAAGTGAGAAACGAACCATTAACAAAAACTGAATTTTTATTAGGTACTATAGTAACATTGAACATATATCAAAATGTCGATTCAAAAATTTTTGATAAGGCATTTGAAAGAATTAAAGATATAGAAAATAAAATGAGTAGAAATATCAAAAATAGTGATATATATAAAGTCAATATTAATTCAGGGAATGGCTATATCAAAGTTTCAGAAGATGTATTTGATGTAATCAAAAAAGGAATATTTTATTCTAATTTATCTAATGGGAAGTTTGATATTACTATAGGTCCTTTAGTAGAATTATGGGGGATAGGTACAGATAGGGCTAGAGTACCGAGTAAAGAAGAAATAAGTAGTGCAGTGAAATTAATCGATTATAAAAAGATAAAATTAGATGAAAAAGAAAGAAAAGTAAAGCTCATGGAAAAAGGTATGGAAATAGATCTTGGAGGGATAGCTAAAGGCTATGCTGCTGATGAAGTAGTTGATATTTTAAAAAAAGAAAATGTAAGGCATGCCATTATAAATTTAGGCGGAAATATTTTTGCTTTAGGCAGTAAACCTGATGGCTCTCCTTGGAACATAGGAGTTCAGAATCCTTTTACTAAAAGAGGAGAGTATATTGGAATAGTTAAGGTTGTAGATAAAACTGTTGTTACATCCGGTATATATGAAAGATATTTTGAGCAGAATGGGAAAAGATATCATCATATATTAGATCCTTATACAGGGTATCCGGTAGAAAATTCGTTAGTAAGTGTTTCGATAATAACAGACAGGTCAATTGATGCAGATGCGCTTTCAACGATTGCTTTTTCTTTGGGGCTTTCGGAAGGGAAAAGGCTAATAGAAAGTTTAGATGGAGTAGAAGCTATATTTATTACTAAAGATAAACGTGTTTTTATTACAGATGGACTTAATAGCACTTTCAAACTAACTAATCCGGAATTTCATATGCAAAAATAAAAATGAGCTTGTTGACAAAGTAAAATATTTTATGAAAATGACGCTCATGCGGACGAATTTAGAAAAAACTAAAGGTTCAAATTTTTAGAAAATCCTAACGCACCTAATCAAGACATCCTGTCTTGTAGGATGCTGGTTTGACCTCCTGTCAAACCTACGGATTTTCTAAAAAATTTTCGCCTAGTTTTTTTTACTAAATTCTTTCAAGCATTCGCTTTCATTTTCATAAATATAAAAAATATAAGTTTGTCAACAGTCTAAATGCGGCCAGATAGCCGCATTTATGCTATACTATTTACTAATTGTATATCTAAATTTTCAAATCTCGATAACCATTCAATTCTTTCATCCTTTAACTTATTTACTAATGCTTTGTATTCTATTTCTGTATAATATTTTCTTGGATTATATTTATCCATATCTAAACCGTTTACTGATTTTGGAACTAGATAGCCCCAATCCTTATCAACTTCCCATTTTATTGTATCTCTTGCAATTTCACGCATAATAGTTGTTGAAACTTCTATAGTGATTTTTTCTCCTTCAAAGCTATTGCTTTTACCAACTCTTCCTGTATTTAAAATATAGCATTCCATATCAGGATTTTGTTTTAATATTCTATACAGTCTGTGCCCTTCTTCTGCTTCAGGTCCTATAATAAAAGGATTAGTACCAACACATCTTTTTGATTGTCCTGCTTTAGTAGGGTCTCCTGCAGAAGTTTCGATGGATTCTCCTAACATAAAGAATGTCGCTGCTTGAGAAGCAGTTAATTTGGCAACTGGCGGTATAATATCATTTCTCCTAGTTATAAATATAAGTTTATGGGCTTTTTCAAGATCAATACTGTCATCTGTATTATCGATTTCTTCTCTAAGCACTATCCCTCTTCCATTTGAAGTCAATTCTGTATTTAAAAAGTCAACTTTACCATTTTCATAAACTTTAACGTTTTCAAAAATGGCATTTGGACTTGTTGCAGCCTTATATAAAACTGTTTGACTTTCATTTAATCCTTCAGTTTTAATAAAGAAGCCGTTTTCACTTCCAGCACAATATCCATTTATATCCATGAATATTACGTCATCTTGTCTAATGATAGCCTTCTCTTCCCCTTTCAGATTGTGATCATGGATTGTTAATGTTGTTTTTCCAGTACCACTTAATCCAAACATAATAAAACCTACATCTTTTAATATTCCATCTTTATCTTTTACTCTCAACACTTTACTGCCGGCATGAAGTCCTAAACCGCCCATTTTTTTAACTTTATACATAGCCATTCTCAAGAAGGATTTTTTAGCTTCACCAAAATAATCAGTTCCTAATATATAAGTTATTCCCTCTTCTGGATATATTAATATAATCCTTTCAGGCCATTCAGGGACATATACGCTTACAATATCAGGATGATTAATATTATCGGGAGCAAACAGAGAATTATTCCACATATATGCAATCCTGCTATATTCTTTAGTTATATAAAGTCTACAGTTAAATGAGAATTTACTATGCATTCCCATCTTTTTATCTAATCTAATTAATTCTTTATTCATTAAATAATTATTTACTTGATTAACGATTTTATCTGCTTCTTTTCTAGAAATTCCCTGCTGATCTACACCTAAAGGTATATCGTCTACAACAAAGGTATTTTTAGCACTTCTACTTCTTACATTAGTTATGAAACAAAGACTATCAAATTCTGTAACTATTCCTCTGTCTTTACTTAAAATCTCTAATTCTTTTTTAGTTGGGTTTATTAACATATTATTGAAAGCGTTATCGTTAAATAAATGTAGCATAATAACAGTCCTCCCATGAAAATATAGAATTAATATAGTCTAACACATAAATAGTATAACATATTAAACTGAATTATGCATCATTAAATTATAAATTTATTGAAATGTATTATATCAATAGATAAAATTACATAACAAAGTTATTAAATAAATGTAATATTTAGATATATTTTTATTGTGAGTTAAGATTGTAATAGAAGTTTTAGTGTGATAAAATTATTTTTGGATAGTATCCTTAATGGAGCTATACCATTTTAGTATATTTGACAAAAATGTAGATAATCGGGAACTGCTCTGAGCCTATGTGGACGGAGACAGGAGGAGATGATTTTGAAAAGGAGTATGTTCGATATACCCTTCTTGTGTCTTTTTGCCCACAAGAGGGGTTTTTTGTTAGAGGAGGGGGATAAATGAAGATAGGTTTTATAGGGGCGGGGAAGGTAGGTTGTACTTTCGGAAAGTATTTAAAAAAGAATGGCTTTGATGTTGTAGGGTATTATAGTAGAAGTTTTGAATCTGCACAAAAAGGGGCTAAAGAGATTGAAGGAATTGCTTTTGAAAGCTTGCAGGAACTATTAGATTTAACACAATTGATATTTATAACAACTCCTGATGATGCAATTAAAAAAGTAGCTGATGAAATATCCGAATATTACAATATAAAAAAAGGCCAGATTTTCGTCCACATGAGCGGAGCTTTATCCTCAAAAGAACTTGTTTCTCTAAAGCAAAAAGGAGCTTATATATACAGTTTGCATCCATTACAATCATTTGCAGATATAAAGTCTGCTCTAGAAAGTCTCTGTTTTACTGTATTTACTATAGAAGGGGATAAAGAAAAAATAGATATACTAAAAAATATATTAGAAAAATGCGGCAATAGATTTTTCACAATAACAGAGGAATTAAAAGGCCTTTATCATGCTTCAGCATGTGTAGTATCAAATTATTTAGTTACTTTAATCGATTATGGTTTAAAATTCTATGAGATTATGGGAGTAGATAAAGATTTAGCGATAGAAGCCGTATATCCATTGATTAAGGGAACTATTGAAAATATAAAGGAGCTTGGGACTAAAAGAGCTTTAACAGGGCCTATAAAGAGAGGAGATGTAGGAACAATAGTTAAGCATATTGAGAGTTTGCAAAATTTCGCTCCAGAATTACTAAACTTATACAAAATTTTAGGTTATGAGACTGTTAAATTGACTCAAGAAGATTGTGAAAATAAATCTATTTTAGAGTTAAAAAAAATATTAAAAGAGGTGTAAATATGAAAGAAAAATTTACAACTGCTAGTTTTTTAAAGGCTAAAGCCGAGGGAAGAAAAATTACTATGCTTACCGCTTATGATTATTCAACTGCAAAACTATTAGATGAGGCAGGAGTAGATAGTATACTTGTAGGAGATTCTTTAGGAATGGTAATGTTAGGATATGAAAATACTATTAAGGTAACTATTGAAGATATTATACATCATACTAAAGCCGTATCTAGAGGAGTAAATAGAGCATTGATAATAGCAGATATGCCATTTTTATCTTATCATGTCAGTGTAGAAGATACTATTAGAAATGCTGGCAGATTGATAAAAGAAGGCGGAGCTCATGCTGTTAAATTAGAAGGTGGAGAAAATATAATAGAAAAGGTTAAAGCGTTAATTGATGCACAGATACCAGTATGCGGACATTTAGGATTGACGCCTCAGTCGGTAAATATGTTAGGAGGGTTTAAAGTCCAAGGGAAAAGTGTAGAAAAGGCTAAAAAGATTATAGAAGATGCAATTTTATTAGAAAAGGCTGGAGTTTTTGCTATAGTTTTAGAGGCAGTACCGGAACCGCTTGCCAAGATAATAACAGAAAAAGTTTCAGTACCAACTATTGGAATAGGTGCTGGAAGGTATTGTGACGGACAGGTTTTAGTGTCGCAAGATATGTTAGGTATGTTTAGCGATTTTACCCCTAAATTTGTGAAAAGATTCCGAGATTTGGGTAAAGAGATAAGAGAAGGGGTTAAAGAATATATAAAAGAGGTTCAAGAAGGTAAGTTCCCAGAAGAAAAACATACTTTCAAAATGAGTCAGGAGATTATTGATAAACTTAAAGCCTAAGTCGAAAGGAGAACTGTGATGAAGATAATAAAGAGTATTGAGGAAATGAAAAGTATAATCTCAGATGAAAAATCTAAAGGAAAATCAATAGGATTGGTTCCGACTATGGGATATTTACATGATGGACATCTTTCATTAATGAGAAGGGCAAGAAAAGAGAATGATGTAGTAGTGGCGAGTATATTTGTTAATCCTAAGCAGTTTGGACAAGGAGAAGATTATGAAGTTTATCCAAGAGACATTGAAAGAGATAGTAAACTAGCAGATAGTGTTGGTGTAGATTATATATTTGCTCCAGAAGTTAAAGAAATGTATCCAGAAGGCTATAATACTTATGTTGAAGTGTTGGGTGTTACAGATAAATTATGTGGAGCTTCAAGACCAGGACACTTTAGAGGAGTTACTACAGTTGTTACGAAATTATTTAATATTGTAACTCCTGACAAGGCATATTTTGGGCAAAAAGATGCCCAGCAAGTGTATGTTGTAAGACAAATGGTTAGAGATTTGAACATGGATGTAAATATAATATCATGTCCGATAGTTAGAGAACATGACGGGCTGGCAATGAGTTCAAGAAACACGTATTTATCAGAAGAAGAGAGAAGACAGGCTTTAGTTTTATCAAAGAGTTTGTTTTGGGCAGAGGATATGATAAATAAAGGCGAGAGAGATGCAAAAACTTTAATTGAAGGTATAAAATCTATGATAAATGAAATGCCATTAGCAGATATTGATTATGTTGAGATAATAGATTACGATACGTTTAGAGAGGTAGAAAAACTTAAAGGCAATATTCTGATTGCATTAGCAGTAAGAATTGGGAAAACAAGGTTAATAGATAATATATTAGTGGAGGTAGAATAGTAATGATGATTAATTTATTTAAAAGTAAAATACACAGAGCAACTGTAACAGAAGCTAATTTAAACTATGTAGGAAGTATTACGATAGACGAAGCTTTGATGGAAGCTGCTGGCATTATTGAGAATGAGCGCGTACAGGTTGTTAACATTAATAATGGAGCAAGACTTGAGACGTATGTAATAAAAGGAGAGAGAAATAGTGGAGTAATATGTTTAAATGGAGCAGCAGCTAGATTAGTACAGCCAGGAGATAAGGTAATAATTATGGCATATTGTTGGGTAGATAAAGATGAAGCGGAAAAGTTAAAACCAAAAGTAGTTTTTGTTGATGAAAATAATAAAATAATAGATGTTACTAACAAAGAAGAACATGGAGATATAAGATAAATTTATCTAGGTAAAGGGGGGAGGAGCTGGGGCCATGTTAAAATTAATTAGAGCTGGTGAATGTGTAGGCCTTCAAGTGGGTAAAGTTACATCTTTATTTATAGAGTCGTAAAAGTAAAAGGTACATTTGAAAAATAAAATGATTGTTTAGAATAAATATGATTGGGAATAAATAATAACGGAAGCAGAAAAAAATAAAAGGGAGGATATTTATATGGAAAGATTAGTAGGAAAACCTGCTCCGTTATTCAAGATGAAAACAGCGTTAGGAAATGGTGAGGGGTTTGGAGAAGTAAGCCTTGAAGATTATAAAGGAAAATGGTTAGTTATGTTTTTTTATCCTTTAGATTTTACATTTGTTTGCCCAACAGAGATAACAGGTTATAGTGATAGATATGAAGAATTTAAAGCAGAAGGAGCTGAAATATTAGCTGTAAGTACAGATAGTGAACATTCACATAAAGCATGGATAAATAGAGATTTAGGAAAGATTAAATTTCCATTAGCTTCTGACTTTACTAAAAAGGTTTCAAAAGATTATGGAGTTTTAGTAGAAGAAGAAGGTGTTGCATTAAGAGGCTTATTTATAATAGATCCAGAAGGTATTGTAAGGTATTCAGTTATACATGATTTAAATATAGGTAGAAGTGTAGATGAAACGCTACGTGTATTAAAAGCTCTAAAAACTGGCGGACTTTGTCCTGTTAACTGGAAACCTGGAGATGAATTATTATAAAATTTAGTAAGATTTAAAAAACCTCGCATTTTGCGAGGTTTTAAACTATACCTTATGTTTTTCTTTCAGCTTTTTAAGTTCTAAAAATAAAAATGTTCCAGTTAAGATTGAAGATATAAAATCTGAAACTGGCCCGGCCATCCAAATACCTTTTAATTTAAAGAATTTTGGAAGTATTATTAATGACGGTATTAAAACTAAAACCTGTCTAGATAAACTTAGAAACATGGCTTGTTTTGGTTTGCCTACAGCTTGGAAGTAATTTGAGCTAACTATTTGGAATCCAATAATAGGAAGCATTGATAAAAATATTTTCATTCCTTGTGCTCCAACTTTAATAAGTTCTTTGTCTTTTTTGTCAAATAGAGATATGAGTTGTTCTGGGAATACTCTTGTTGCAGTGAAACCTATAACCACTATAGTAGTTGCTGCCAATATAGCAAGTTTTAAAGCCTTTGTTACCCTATCGAATTTCTTAGCACCATAGTTATATCCTATTATAGGTTGGGCACCTTGATTTATTCCAAAAATAGGCATAAGTATTAACATTACGATGCTGTTTATTATACCCATTGCAGAAATTGCTATATCTCCACCATAGTAGGATAACTGATTATTGAAAAGAGCAGATACACAACTTGCGGCTACTTGCATAGAAAATGGTGCAGAACCGATTGCCAATATTTTACCTACTATCGGAGCTTGTAGTTTTATATTAGCTATATGGATTTTAAGATGACTTTTATCACTAAAAAAGTATGAAAGAACCCAAATTGTAGATATTATTTGTGATAATACTGTGGCGATTGCTGCTCCTTTAACGCCTAGTTTAAAGCCAAATATAAAAATTGGATCTAATATTATATTTGATATAGCACCTATAAGCATAGTCATCATAGCAGTTTTAGGATTACCTTCTGCACGGATAAAATTATTCATGCCGAAGCCAACAGTTTGAAAAATAGTTCCCATTAAAATTATAGTAAGGTACTGCTTTGCATATGGTAGAGTATTATTGCTTGCTCCAAATAGTTTTAATAGAGGATTTAAGAAAGTAAAGCCTAATATAGATACTATAATAGATATTAAAATTAATAAAACCATTCCATTTGCTAGGATTATTTCTGCTTCATCTCTTTTTTGTTCGCCTAATCTTATTGAGATTAACGATGTAGCCCCTACACCAACTAACATACCAAATGCCATTATTATAATCATAATTGGATAACATATTGTTAGGCCTGCTATTCCGAGCGAACCAACACTTCTACCTATATATATTCTATCTACAATGTTATATAGTGCACTAACCATCATACCGACTATGGCTGGTATCGAAAATTTTAAAAGTAGCTTTTCTATTTTTTCTTCTCCTAATAATTTTGAACGCTCCATTGTATCACCTCAAATCTTTTTAAATATATCAACGATTTCTCTTATGTTCTTAAGGAACAAGTCGATTTCTTCATTATTAAGTTTGCTAAATTGGCTTATAACTGCTTTTTCAATTTCTTTTTTCTTATTTTCTAAATAAGACTTACCTTCATCGGTTAGATGTAGCCATGTTTTTCTTCTATCTTCTTTATCAACTTTTCTGACTACAAGATTTAGTTTTTCCAAAGAGTCTACAAGAGATGTTAAGCTGCCTTTTCTCATATCTAAAAATTTACCTAAATCAGTTGGAGTTATTTTACCATGCTTTCCTATAATCATTATTGCTCTGTTTTGGTTTTTCTTGCAATTATATTTGTCAGTCCCATGTCTGAATGATGCTCCGAATTTTCTATGAAAAAGAGAAACAAATTCAAAGAGATTACTATATATCTCTTTAATTTTCTCCTCATTCATAAATATCTCCCCTTCAAATAGTTAGAATTCGTACTATTAGAATTTTAACTATTTTTTATTCATATGTCAATATTTTTTTCTAATAAAAAAGCCCCCTGACACCGGGGGTTATACTAACTTAACCATATGATATACTTTTTTTCCTTTTCTAATAATCAGTTTATTATCTTTAAAATTACTTTCATTTATTATAAGATTAGAATCGGTAACTCTTTCGTTTTCTATATATATACCGCCTTGTTTAATTAATCTTCTGCCTTCTCCTCTCGAAGAAGTAAGCCCAGTTTCAATTAATAAGTTTAGAATGTCCATGCCTTCAGCGATTTTATCTTTACTGATTTCGGTTGTAGGCATGTTTTCTAAATCGCCTTTTCCTCCAAAAAGTGCTTTTGCTGCTTTTTCAGCTTTTTTAGCCTCTTCTTCACCATGAACTAATTTAGTAACTTCATATGCAAGAACTTCTTTTGCTTTATTTATTTCTGCCCCTTCAAGAGAGCCTAACCTTCTTACTTCATCCATTGGTAAGAAAGTCAATAGAGCAAGGCATTTTTCTACATCTCTATCGTCTACATTTCTCCAATATTGATAGAAGTCATAAGGCGAAGTTTTGTTAGGATCTAGCCAAACTGCTCCTGATTCTGTTTTACCCATTTTCTTACCTTCACTAGTTGTTAGAAGTTTAAATGTTAAACCATATACAGAAGCACCTTCAACTCTTCTTACTAAGTCGATGCCACCTAATATATTAGACCATTGATCGCTGCCACCAAGTTGTAATTTACAGTTATATTTTCTATAAAGCTCTAAAAAGTCATAAGATTGCATTAACATATAGTTAAATTCCAAAAATGAAAGACCTCTTTCCAATCTAGTTTTGAAACATTCAGCTGTGAGCATTCTGTTTACAGAAAAATGTCTTCCAATTTCTCGTAAGAAATCTATATAATTTAAATTTGTCAACCAATCAGCGTTATTTAAAAGTAGTGCTTTGCCTTCGCTAAAATCGATAAATTTTGAGAATTGTTCTTTAAAAGATTCTGCATTTTTATCAATATGTTCTCTTGTAAGCATTTTTCTCATTTCAGTTTTACCTGTTGGATCGCCAACTAGGGCAGTTCCTCCACCGATTACAGCAATCGGCCTATGTCCGGCTCTTTGCATATGCATCATAACCATTACTTGAATAAAGTGGCCTACATGAAGGCTATCTGCTGTTGGATCAAATCCAATATAAAATGTTACAGATTCTTTTCCTAAAAGCTGCCTTATTTCGTCTTCATGGGTAGCCTGTTCAATAAAGCCTCTTTCTTTTAAAATATCATAAACATTTGTCATCAAAATCCCTCCTTATCATCTTTAAGTTAACAGTGAATAGCTAATTTTACATTTTACATTTTTTAGGCTAGCCTATTTTCTATAAACTAGTAAAATAACAAAAGGCCTTCTATCCGTATAAGGACGGAGGAAGACCCGTGGTACCACCTTACTTCGCATCAAAGATGCCTCTTAACTGCTGTAACGTGCAGCCTACGCAATGCTTTTACATTGAAACTCCAGAGTGTAATTCGCCTCTTTATGTACTGCAGACTTTTCACCGGCCAGTCTGCTCTCTGAATTGTAACCATAAAGGGCTACTGTCTCCTTCATAGTTAAAATCATATATATTTGGCATCAAAAATATAAATAAATTCAAATATAATTTCTGTAATGGATGTGAGCAAAATCTACCTTATATCTATCTGAATATTTTGTTTTATACTAATACATTTATACTAAATTTGTCAAGTGTATTACCATTAAATTGCTCATATTTTTATAAAAATATTCAATTTCTATCAGCTATTGAACTACAAAAGTCAATATTATACAATAAAAATATAGAGTTTCAAAAAGCCATGTCTGTATAAACCTAAATGAAGGTTTAATGGAGGTGGTTTATTTGAAACATAAATTCCAATATATAGACTTTAGACAAGCCATGAAAGGGAATAATTTACCACGCAAATATTATCCTTTAAGCAATAAAGTCAATATTGAAAAAATAATTAAATTATTTCCTAAACCTTGGATTGCTTTTCTAGATTCAGGAGATTATCATTATTTGACTTACTTTTTGCTTAAAAATCTTTCAAACAAGCCATACCTTATCTTATTTGATAATCATTTCGATATGAATTATGCTCCAGATGGAATGCTTTCTTGCGGTTCGTGGGCTCGACAGGCTTTAATAGACGATTTAATAAAGGGAGTTTTAGTTATAGGAGCATCTTCTATATCAAAACCTACGGATTTTTGGCATCCCGGAATAATTCATATTGAAAATCCTAACGATGTAATCAACTTAAATAAGTACAAAAATCTGTTTAAATATGATTTATATATTAGCATTGATAAAGACGTATTAGATTCATCTATATTAAGGACTGACTGGGATCAAGGCATAATGAAAGAGGATTCTTTACTAAAATGGCTGTCAGTATTTAATTCAAAAGGGAAAGTGATAGGAGTAGATTTTTGTGGTGATTTTAAACGAGATCCTGTATTAGAGCTAGTAGATATAAAGAATAAAAAAGCCCATGAGAGAATTAATAGAAAAATAATTAATTTATTCACAGAAAACTATTCAAAAACTGCATAAAAATTGGAGGACTTTATGTCCCCCAGATGTTATTCTTGTACTTTTATTTCTTTGCTATTTTCCCATAAACCATGTAAATTGCAGTAGCTTAATGCATAGATAGTACCAGATTTATCTAATTTGACATGAGTTACTACAATAGGTTCATTTAAAATACTGTTTTCACCATGAGCAGTAAAATTGAAAGTTCCTAATTCAACAGGAAATTTACTGCCTTCAGGTAAATAGAAAACTTTAATCCAAGAAATATGATGTTCTAGTGTATTTGGATGTTTTATTTCTTCTCCAACTGAAACTTTTATTTCGATTTCCTCATTTGATTTGATGTTTTCAGGAATTTGAATTACAGGAACGTGTTTTTCACCTTTCCAATCTCCACTTTGTAATAATTGTCCTAATGACTTCATACAAAACCCTCCTTGATTAATTAGCCTAATATTTTTATACCCAAATATTCAAAAATAACTCATTTTAAATAAGAATATCTGATAAAATATTATTATCTAGTAAAATGTAGAATAAGTGTAATGGGAGAGATGTTATGTCAAAAATAGAACTAATAGCTACGACAACATTTGGACTTGAATCAGTCGTTAAAAGAGAAGTACAAAATTTAGGTTATACAGATATAAAGGTTGAAAATGGTAAAGTTATGTTTACAGCAGATGAATCTGCTATACCTAAAGCTAATCTTTGGATTAGATCAGCCGATAGAATATTATTGAAAATGGGTGAATTTAAAGCCTTAACTTTTGAGGAATTGTTTGAAAAGACTAAAGCATTACCTTGGGAAGAATGGATAACAGAGGACGGTGAATTTACTGTAACAGGAAAATCAGTAAAATCCAAATTGTTTAGTGTATCTGACTGCCAAGCGATAGTAAAAAAAGCGGTAGTAGAGAAATTGAAAACTAAATATAAAACTGAATGGTTTAAAGAAACTGGGCCGAAATTTACCATTCAAGTTTCACTTTTAAAAGATATAGCTGCATTAACAATAGATACGAGTGGAGATGGGCTGCATAAGAGGGGATATAGAGTAAATCAAGTCGAAGCTCCTCTTAAAGAGACTTTAGCTGCGGCTCTAATACAGTTAAGTTATTGGAATTATGATAGAATTTTATTAGACCCATTTTGTGGCTCTGGTACAATACCGATTGAGGCGGCTATGATTGGTAAAAACATAGCACCAGGTCTGCAAAGGAGTTTCGTTTCTGAACAGTGGCCTAGAATAGGCAAAAAATTATGGAAAGATGCAAGAGTAGAGGCATTAAAATCGATTAAACAAGATGTAAAGCTGAATATTTTAGCTTCGGATATTAACAGAAAAGCTATTGAGATAGCTAAAGAGAATGCTTTTGAAGCTGGTGTTGATGATTGTATAAGTTTTAATGTTATAAATGCTACAGAAATTAATATTAAGGATAGATATGGAGTTATTATCTGTAATCCTCCATATGGCGAAAGACTTGGAGAAGAAAATGAGGTAAATAAATTATATAGGAAATTGGGTAAAACTTTTTCAAAACTCGATACATGGTCTATATATGTTTTAACTTCTAATGAAAAATTTGAAAAATTGTTTGGCAGGAAAGCCGATAAAAAAAGAAAATTATATAATGGAAGAATTAAAGTTGATTATTATCAATTTTACGGACCTAAACCACCAAAAAATGAATAAAATATTGGGATTTATGTTTGAGGTGATTGTATATGGATATAACTAAAGATGTGTGTAGGAGATGTAAAGGGCGGTATTGCACAACTAAAGTATCTATTTTTTCTATACTTCAAGAGGATCAATTAAAAGAAATAACAGATGTTATTATAAGAAAAGAATATAAAAAGGGAACAATGATTTTTTTAGAAGGAGATATATCGGATAAACTTTATTTGATTACAAAAGGTAAAATTAAGATATTTAGATATACAAAAGAAGGTAAAGAACAAATATTATATATAATGTCAGAAGGTGATTTTGTAGGCGATTTGAGTTTACTTAAAAAGGAAAGATTTAAATTTAATGCAGAAACTTTGGAAGATACGAGGCTATGTATTTTAACTAAAGAAGATTTCGATAGAATATTAAAAAAGAATCCAGAAATAGCATTAAAAATTATGGAAGTTTTATATGATAGGATTGTTTCATTGGAAAATTCAGTTCAGAGATTAGGAACGAAAGATGCTGAATCTAGACTTGCGGGATTATTGATTAGTTTAATAAAAGATTTTGGTAAACCTACAGATAAAGGGGTAGAGTTGGATATTCCTCTTAATAGAGAAGATATGGCCAATTATATAGGGGTTACTAGAGAAACGATAAGCAGGAAATTAAGTAATCTTCAGGAAGAAGGGATTATAGAGATTGTAGGTAATAAGAAGATTATAATTAAAAATTTAGAGAGATTAGAATATTTATCATAAACTCCACTTTTTAGTGGGGTTTTTTGATTTATATCACATACATGTAATCTATCGTTTTATATAATTAAAATACAAAATAAAAAGAAGGGAGTTTTAAATATGGCGATTAGAAAAATAGTTCAAATAGATGAAGAAAAATGCAATGGTTGTGGATTGTGTGTACCGGGTTGTGCGGAAGGAGCAATTAAGATAGTTAATGGGAAGGCTAAATTAGTAGCTGATAACTTATGTGATGGATTAGGCAATTGTATAGGACATTGTCCGCAGGGGGCCATAAAAATAATTGAAAGAGAAGCAGATGAGTTTGACGAAGAAGCAGTAGAAAAACATCTTTCAAATATAAAAGCAGAAGGGGTCCATGTTCATCATGGTGGTGGATGCCCAGGAAGTAGAGCAATGACAATCAATAGAAAAGAAGAGGTCGATGATAAGGTAATTGCGGCATCTCAAGATATTGAGATTAAGATAAAACCTCAATTAAGTCAATGGCCTGTGCAGCTAATGCTTGTTCCTGAAAGGGCTTCATATTGGGATGGTAAAGAGCTTTTAGTTACAGCCGATTGTGTACCATTTGCATATCCAAATTATCATTTGGATTTACTCAAAGGCAAGTCCGTAGTTGTTGGATGTCCAAAACTCGATAATATTGGATATTATATAGAGAAGCTGACTAACATAATAAAATATAATGATATAAAAGGGATTCAAGTTGCGTATATGGAAGTACCATGTTGCAGAGGAATGGTTATGGCTGTTGATGAAGCAGTAAGAAAATCAGGGAAAAATATAGAGGTGAAAAAGATAGAAATAAGCATAGATGGAAGGAAGAAATAAGAAAGGTCCATTTTAGTGGGCCTTTTTTTCTAATTTTTTTTGGTTTTTTTTCCAAAATATAATATAATATTAATTAGATTGTATATGGGGAGGGATTAATATGATAGTTTCTCATGAAAAAAGTGTTGAGGGTGTAAAAATAGAAAATCCTCAAGTAAAAGATGCAGTAATGAAAGTGCTAATTTCACCAAAAGAAGGTTGGGAAGGATATGTAATGCGAATATTTGAGCTTGGGAAAGGAGGGTATACTCCAAGACATTCACATGACTGGCCTCATATTAATTACATAATAAGGGGAAAGGGAATGTTACATCTAGATGGAAAGGATTATGAACTTGAGCCGGGTTCATTTGCATATGTACCAGCTGGCAAAATTCATCAATTTAAAAATATTGGGCAAGAGGAATTTGCTTTTATTTGTATAGTACCTGAAAAGGGACATCAATAAAATATGGAGCGATTATTTGTTACATTTTTAAATATATCAAAAAAGTAATAAAAAGGCATTTTAAAATAAAGATATATGTACTTATTTCATGCGAGAATATTATATATTAGAATTTAATTATTTCTAATTATCCAATGTTTATGGTATTTCTATAAACTCTAATGAGTATAGAGTATACATTCCAGAAAAAGAAGGTTATTAGTAGTTTGAGTATTGAATTTAGTAATTTGAAATAGATAATATAAGAAACTGAATTACCAATTATAGATAAATAAAGGCAAATATCTATATTTATCTATGTTAAAAATTAAAAATCCTCTTCAACTTCATAGCAAATAAGAACAATTGTATTTTCAATATTTACAGCAGAACCTTTATAGGTATAAACTTTACAAATTTCACCTTTGATGGAACGACATTTAATGTATCGGGATTAATATATTTTTTAAACTGTGAAAGTTGAAGTCTAATTCATTCTGGGGCTATTTTTCTATTTGATTTTATCCTCCTATAAAATGATAGCCTTTGTTTAAGCATTTACCTATTGTGTGATTACTAGTATATCAGGAATCTATAAGTATATATATTTTTTACAATTAGATGGTTTTTCTATAGTTTTTTAAGTTTTTTTGCTAATTGTATTTTACTTTTAAACTGTCTTTTAATATCTTCAAAATATTTTTTTATAATAAGATTTATATAGAAATATTTCTTTATGCAAAATTAGAAGCAACAAAACAAAGAGACCATGTACATTTGCCTTCGGCATGAAAAAATGAAAACTTAATCCTTTTATTTTTTAGTCGCGGGCTTTGGATTTACAGTATTATCAATAACTAAAAAGTTTACTGAATTTGGTTTTACGTGCATTTGTAAAAACAAATTTAAATAAGTAATTTGATTTATATTAAGCAATTTATCATTCCAGCATGATTTACTTAAAAACTTATGTATAGAGTTTCTATCTGATGTAGACAAAATACTTTTGGCAATAGAAAAAATTGATTTTATTGCAATGTACAGCTATTAATCCTTGTATTAAACTAGATAAATGATTTAACTGTGATTCAGATATTCCATCATTTATATTTTCAATATAGTTGTAAATTTCTTTATTAGATTAAACTATTTATAGTTGTATATGGCATAGTTCTTACCTTTGTGTTATTTATTTTGTTTGTTTGATAATTTTTATCTAACACAGAGTAAGAATTTATGCCATTTTTATTTTTGGTAATGTTATCAATTAAACTTATAACTAAAGTTTATAAAATTTGGTTCTTTGTCAATAGTTGGGGTGGGTGTTTACGAGAGTGCCCACCTTTTTCTTATTTGTAGACAATTTTATTATATGTATAAACAATAGCATGAAATAGCAAAATCTGGACACAACAAAAACACCTAAAGGTCATTTAGGTTTTAGCTGTATATTATTTTTTAACTATCAACTAACGGCAACAATGAAGAATTCTATTTCTAAATCTTTCAAAGTTTCTAAAGCCGAAGGCATTGCGTTTAAGTACCTTAATTTTGTTATTAAAACCTTCAGTACAGCCATTAGTATAAGTGACATCAAAGGAGTTTAGGATCTCATTAAACCAGTTAGAATATGTATTGGCAATAGAGATATATTCTTTAAGTCCAGAGGACTTTGCAATGTCGATCCACTTTTTTAATAAAGGTCTAGCTTCATTAGATGACTTAGCTTCAGTAACTTTATAAAAAAGTTCTTTTAAATAATGGACCTGTCTAAGATCTTCACTATAAAGAAGCTTAACTTCAAGCTGTTGTTTGGATTCTTCATTGAGATTATCTTTTCTAGCTAGTATCAGCTTTCGGCTTCTTTTATAGTATTTTCTTAAGTGAATAGGCATATTTTTTTGTACTCTTTTTCTCACATTTTCAATTGCCCAATTGTTATATCTGACAAAATGGTATTTATCAATTACTATCTTGGCATTTTTAAAATATGTTTTGGCAATATCAACAAAGGGTCTATACATATCACAAATAAAGTATTTAACCTTATCTCTATTGTTAAAGGCTTTAAAATAAGCAGATAGGCAACTAAACTTTCTATCTTTGACAATATCCAAGACTTTATGATTTATTGGATCAACAATAGAACAATGATATTTAACACCATCTGAATTACCTTTAAACTCATCAATACTTATAGCTTCAGGTAAATTGTTTAGTGAGTAAGAAACATAGTCAAAGACTCTTTGAACAGTATTTGTAGAAACGTTAAGTCTTTTAGCTACAGATTTCATACTGTAATTTTGTTCAAGCTCCTTAATAATTGAACATACAAGCCTTGAAGTCATTCTATGATAACGTGGAAGAAAGTCTAGCTTTTCATAAAATCTCTTACCACAATCACAAACATATCTACGTTTTCTAATAATAAGAAAAGTATTTTTCATTTGAATTGGAACATCCTTAATACGCTGAGCCCTATAGTCATGTATTTTTTTTTGTAACATTACCACACACTGGGCAAGTATGTGATTTTACCTTGGTAGATATATAAATTTCAATATGATCATCAAAATGTTTTATATTTTTTATAATTACCCCTTTTAAATTTAATAATTTATTGATATTATATTTATGCACTTGTTGTGATGCCTCCTTTAAAATATTAGTCTCAACAATTATATTTTAGCAGGCATTCTCAACGAGTGCATTTATTTTTTTGAAAAACAAAATGTTGAAGTATTAATCACCCCAACATTTATTATAGAACCATAAATTTAAAAACCTACAAGTTAGTAAAAGATTGATTTCGGAAAGAATTCTAAAGGGATTAATTCTTAATAGTTTTGTGTATTCACTCGAAAATAGCAAATTTTATAGTTTTTAACTAATTTGCATCTGGGGAAGAATGTTTTTTAGTTAGAACTTGTAAAGTGATGTATAATTGATAACTCAACTTTTCAAATTGCCTATTTAAAATTTCATAAGAAATAAATCTATGTTTTTATATAAGAAATTAGAAAGTTGAAATCCTTGAATACTAAATATAGTCCTTGAAATATCTAGAATATGCTGTTTATACTTCTATATGTTCAAAAACTTACAAGGTAAATATTAAAGTAATATTTGCTCAAGTCGAACAATTTTTTTGTTTATGTTAATCGAAAAGTGGTTCTTTCCCACTTTTGGTGAAAGTATCCTTATTAAAGTAAGAATAAAGAATTTATATTTTAAAAATTAATTCATATAAAACTCTTTTTCTAAGCAAATCAAAACTAGCCCTACCATACATTTGCCTTTTTATCATTTTGAGTCTATTAATTTGACCTTCTAAAAGTCCATTGCTATATTCATACTTAAATGAGTTAATAATAGCATCAAAGTTTTCAATTATGCCATTAGCGAATTTTTCAAGTTCTTTAATTCCACTTTCTGGAGCTTTCTTAATCTAATTTTCAAAATTAGAGATATCTTTATTTGTCAAAATATCTCTAAATTCTTGAATATAACTATATATCTTTTCAATTACAGGTTTATTTTTAAAAACTAGTTTCAACTCATTCAATTGGCATTCTTCTAACTTATGATTATTTTTCAATATATAATTGGTTATATTATATTTAGATATTGATTTTTGTTTTTGTGTGTTATTAGTAGATATAACACCTTTTTCTTTTTTTTACTGTCCTTATATAATTAGTAACGGTACTATACGATCCTGTATATCCATTAGCTTTAAGTTCTTCGAATATTTCTATACCATTATTATTTTTACTAATACATTTATTTATAAATATTTTATATTTATCTAGAATACTTAGCCTTTTAGGTCTGACATAAGCTACTATTTTATCTTCATCTTCTTCTATATATTTTTTTACAGATATTTTTTTACAGTTTTTCTGGATAACCCTGTAATCTTCGATATTTCTCTTCCTGAATAACCTTGTGCGTGAAGGTTTTTTACCTCTTTGATTAGTTCTTTTTTTATATTATGTCTTTCAATTTTTTCTTTATTTGCTTTAGTTATTTCATTCTTAGATTTTTCTTCAGAAGTTTTATTATTCTTTTCTGTAGATATTTCTTCTGCTTCAGTTTTAATTATCATTTTACTTGATATTATTCTTTTTAAAAAATCTTTAATTCCTTCTAATAAATTGTGACAGAGATGAAGTATGTCAGCTATCTGAATGATATTTTCATTTGCATCCTTTATTCCTTTTGTATAAGCTACAGACCTGTCACGGCTAACTATCTCAACAATTAGGATGTTTAATAAGCCAATTTTTAAGTGTTCCAGCTTCCCTTGAATTTTTTCCAGTGTTTTAGACATAGAGTTTGCAATGAAAACAAGTTCTTTAAAAAATTCATGTAATCTATCAGTTCTTCTTCTATACGGTTTAATAAAATTCGAAAATCTTCCGGTAAAAATTTTTCGATGACAAGAAAGATTATTGCAGAAAAAATTTCTACAGATTACCTTTATTTCTGAAGAATATCCTAAAATAGGCAAATCATTTAAAGTACGATAGTATTTACTATACTTGATATTCTATAGCTTGAATGATTACAAACAGGATATGATTATGTCTTTTTTAGTAGAGATTGTATATATGTTTATATTTTTAGAAACTATTTCAATATTAAATATTTATAAATCTTTCATAAGAAGTATTTAGGTCCAACATCTTTCCACATCCTTTTTTATGAATATACTTCCTAAAACATCTTTATTTTATTAGATAGATTTCATTTTCACAAAAAGTGGGAAAGAACCATTTTTCAGTTGACAAATACATCAAGAAATAACGAAACTTATTTCAAATTTTTTATAACTTTAAAACTTTTAATTCGATTAGTTCTACGAATTGATATATTTAAGATATTGATTTATTTAGATAGGATTTATCTTAAAAATATTTGCAAAAAATTCAGAAAAATAATTATTGACACATAGACAAAATCGAGGTATCATATATAAAAAGAAGTAATGAATGAAATAAATATAAATAGACTTAAATATTACAAGTTAAGAAATATATTTACATATAAATATATTAAAAAAATTAGACATGAGCATAATTAATAAATTTGCCGGAATTTGCCGGAGGCAAAAAACAAAATAAAAGTATAGATAAAATAAACACGCTTTAAAATGCAAAAAGAACAATACAAACCATATTATTACATCGAAGAAATAGAAAAGACATGCGAGTAGCGTGAAAATAAAACATGTAAAGATAAAAAAAGTTGAAGAATTTAAATTAAGCTAATTTTTTATATCTCATTAGGGATTTGATTTTATCAATATAACTATCTTTAATAGTGGCTAGAGCTAAAGCAAGTAAACAAATATGCCCTGAAGTATTTAAATTACTAACTGATTTAATATTTTTAACAAAGGCTTTTTCAAGATTTAAATTTTTCCATTTTGAATTATATTTTTTAGATTTAGTTCTAAAGGTATAAATTTTTTTATTATAAGAGTTACTAGCAGTATAAACACCTAACTTACAATCTTTATCAGACTTTAGAGGATTAGCTTTATCAAATTTGTTTTTAGCAAAAGATTTAATAGGATTATTAAGTTTAGTATTAGCAAACACTGGCATAACATCTGCTGAAACAAAAGAATTATCAATAAAACTCAAATCTTTAAGACGTAAAACCAGATTTTTTATGATATTAGAAAAGTATTTGTTATCTATGTTTTTAATAAAATTTTTAATAAATCTTTCAAAAGTCCAATAAGAATGTAAAGGTTTCATAATATCAAAGCCATAAAGATAAGCAATATAAAGATTATTATTGAGATAAATTATTAGTTGAGTAATATGAGAAAACTTTTCACATTTCATTACAACAAAGACTCTAAAAAGAGTATGCCTTGGATATCTTTTAGGACTATATTTTGAAGAAGGATATTCATGGAAATCAGATAAATTAATAACATCAAACAATTTAGGATAGAAGTTTGATTTATGTGTAGAAGTAAAGAATTTAATGCATTCAAAAACAAGATACCTATTCATAAAGGTTTCGCTTTCTTTAGAATTAAATATCTGGTGGTAAATATAATATTCGATAAAAGTGATGCGAAATCTTTTTTGAAACAGAAAAATTTTACAGAGTGATTAAAAATTGTTTTGTAAAACATAGCAATTTCAAGTGTTTAGAATTACACTAAATTATATAAGTTATGAAAGGGGGTGAAATGTAATATGAGCAAGAAAATTGAGAAGAATTACAAGATACAACTTGAAAAAGTTTATGTTGAGGGGAAAGAGGAACCATCTATGGTTGCAAGAAGTTGTACTAAGTCGCATGCTGGGTAATTCAATTTTAAAACCCTCCTATTGATATTATAGGAGGGTTCTTTAAAATAGAATATTTGTTTTAAGGAGGAGCAATATGTCAATAGATCCAATTACGTGTAGTGAGGAAGAATTAGCTTTGTTTTGTTTTAATAGAATAAATTTAGAAAAGAATAATCCGGATAGTGATAGAAAGGCTAGTAATTTTTCTGTAGAAAAACTATTAGCCCAACAATCTAAACTTAAAATCACATTAGATAGTCCTTTAAGAATTTTATGGAAAATAACAGGAATTTGTAATTCAGATTGTGTGCATTGCTGGGCGAGTTTAGGTACTGAACCTACTACTTCTCAACTAATGTCTGTTGCTGAACAAATAGGCGAGAATAATGTTTTAATGGTGTCTCTTTCAGGTGGCGAAGTTTTTTTAAGAAAAGATTTATTTAAAGTGTTAAAAAAATTGAAATCGTATAATATTATTGTAGAAATTTTAACTAATGGATCTTTAATTGATATGGAAACAGCAAAAAAATTAGCAAAAATTTTAAATTTAGAAACAGATGTTGTACAAGTTAGTCTTGATGGGTCTAAAGCATCAATTCATGATAAACAGAGAAATAGCAAAATCTTTGGCAAAGCAGTTCAGGGAATTAAGAACTTGAGGAAATGTGGTATTAAAGTACGTATTGTTTTTACAGCAACAACAATAAATCAATATGACATATATAATACGTATAAGTTAGCGGTAGAATTGGATGTTCAAACCTTTGCGCCAACCCCTGTTTTTCCATTAAGAAGAGGTAAAAAATTTAAAAATAACTTAGACAGTATGGGATATATAAGACAAATTGCAGCATGTAAAAACATAGAAGACAAAGTTAGTACTAAATTACGTATACAAGTTGACCAACAATATCAATTTTTAATGTATAAATATTTTGATTTGCTAGATTTTGGAGATATAGTTTTAAATCAAGATAGAATAGTATTTCCTATGGAAACGAATGCTACAATGCAAATAGATGCAGCTGGAGAGGTGATTCCTGGGCCAGAGTGGGAAACGAATTTGTCAGCAGGAAATATATATGAAGAAGATCTAATGAGCATTTGGAAAAAAGGCAAAAACTGGTCAGAGTTTAGAAAAGGACGTAATTTAATAGGTACTAGTTGTGAAAGATGCAAAGTATTCCCACTATGTGAAGGAGGTAATGCAAAGTTAGCGTATGAAAAATATGGTACGATTAATATGCCAGATGGCTCTTGTCTGGTAAATAGGAGGAATTTAAATGTTTGATAATATTACTCGACGTGAGGCAGAGTTATTTGCTAAGTTTAAAACTAGCTACGAGTTTGGTTCAGAGCCAGGATTTAGATTTGTACTTGATGAATATAACGATATGTTTTTAGACAAAGGAATTATACCAGAAACTCCTATTCAAGTTGGTTTAAATATAACTTCAGCTTGCAATCTAAGGTGTAAACACTGCTCAAGAATTGATAAGTTAAATTCAGACGTGAAAGAATCTAGTTTATTTATGCATGACTGGGAAAATATAATTGAAAAGCTATATGATGGTGATGTTCTACAAGTTTTTATTACAGGCGGAGAACCTTTTATGCATCCTGATATAAAGAGTATTATAAAAAGTATTAAAGAAAGAAATATGTTAATAGGATTGTTAACTAATGGATTACTTATAGATGAAAGTATAGCTGAGTTTTTAAAGACATTTTTTACTAGTAAATTTGATTACATTCAACTTAGTATGGATAGTGTATATGAGAATTATAATAATTTTAGAAATGGCGGTGATTTTAATAGGCTTATAAAGACTATAGATTTATTAGTAAAAAAAGATATAAGAACTCATGTAACAATGGTAGTTACTGATAGTAATTATAAACAGATGTTTGATGTTTATAGATTTTGTATTGAACACAATGTCAGATATATTAAATTTATGAGTCTATTTGAGCATCCAAGTACTAATTTAAAGTTCCCTAGAGATGATGTTGTGTTAAAAGAATTTTGCAAAATACTAGAACATTATGAGAAGTATAAACCAAACATAAAAATATTAAGTGAGCCTGTAGCTCTTATTTATCCTTTTGCAATTTGGTTACGCAAAAAATATCCTGAAATTAAATTTACTACAGGTAAACATGTTTGTCCTGCAGCAAATTCATCTTGTGAAATATCGATTGATGGGAATGTTTATCCATGTGCATATCTAGAAAATTCAAAATTCTATGCAGGTAATATTTTATATGGAGAGCTAAGAGAAATATGGAGTAAGGGTGTAAATTGGGAAAAACTTCGTGATAGAACCATAGAAAGATATGAGTGCATAAATTGTGATGAAAAAGAGAAATGTTATGGAGCTTGTCCAGCTATGTCATATTATAAATATAGTAATTTTAATAATGGAGATAGTAGGTGTATAATTCTTAGAGAATCTAAGGAGGTAGTGTAATGAAGATTGCCCCAAATATAATCTTTAGATATGAGAGTAAAATTGATGGTGGTACATTATTTTTGTTTGATTTGAAAAACTATAAGACTTTTAGAGGTTCAATAGTAGAATATAAAATTTTAAAATATATACAAGATAATAAGGATAAAGAAGAAATAATAAATAGAATTGAAAATGAATTTGGAATAGAAGATTGCAAAAATAAGATAATAAGTTTTTTAAAATATCTTGAAGAGAATAAATTTGTTATAAAAGAAGGGTGATAAAATGATTATAAAATGGGCATTAACCAATAAATGCAATTTAAACTGTAAGCATTGCTATAATGCAGATTTAAGAAAGAGTAATGATGATATTACCCTTTATGATGCAAAGAAAGCAATAGATGATATGAAAGATAATAATGTTACTAATATACAATTTTTAGGAGGTGAGCCTTTATTATATTCAAATATCACTGATATTATAAAGAAATGTACAGATAATGGAATTACTTCATGGATTAATACTAATGGAACGTTGATTGATAATGGGTATGCAAAAAGCTTAGTAGAAGCAGGTGTACGTACATTTATTTTTAGTATTGATGGACCAAACAAAAGTATAAATGATGAAATAAGAGGAGAAGGTAGTTTTAATAAAGCTATAAAGGGACTTGAAGCTATACTCCGAAATAAAAAAGAAAATATGTTAGTAACTATAAACACCATTGTGAGTAAAAAAGCGGTTTTAAAGATAGATGACATGATAGATTTTATTTCTTATTATAATAAAATTGATGGAATAACCATTAGTCTTCCTGATATGGTAGGAAATGCGAGTAATCAGGATAAAAAATTATGGTCTGATTATGAAACATATTATAATAGTCTTACTATATTTGCTCAAAAGCTTGTGAAAATTAAAAGTAAAATTAATGTTGATATTGGTGCTCCACCTTTAGTTAAATGGTATTTTGATAAAAAATATGATACAAATTTTTTTAAATCCACAAAAGAATATTGTATGGGAGGAAGTTCGGTATTTTTTTTAGATGCAGATGGAATATTATATCCTTGTAATCTTCCATCAGGAATAAAGTATTTTCGGAAAATAAATACCTATAAAGAATTATTGAAGAATTGCAATATTAAATATAAAAGGTTTCAAGACATATTTACTAGAAATGAGTACTTAAAATTTTTTCAATACGTAAGAAGTAGAGATTTGACTGCTCGAGAAAGGTTTTCAAACTTTATTTGCAATGAGTGTCCTTTTGCTAAATATAATTTATGTGGTATTTCTTGTCCATTAGAAACAAAAAGGTATCCTCATAGCGCTTTATGTGAATTATTAGTAAAAAATGAAACAAAGAAGATATTTAAAAATTTTGATAAAGAGTATAAACGTATAAATGAGGTGTAATTATGTACCTAATAGATAAAGCTACAAAATGGTTCATAAAAAAAGATTATCTTGAATTATATCATCCAGAGAATGATGATATAGTAAAAATTGAATGCGAAAAAATTGATCAATTATGGAAAATAATTTTAATATCTAAGAGTTACAAAGAAATTATATTTAAAGTAAAGCAACAGAATATTGATAATATATTTAATGAGAAAGTCATAAATTCTTTGTTAAATCAATTAGAACAAAAAAAATATATAGTATCAAAGGTGGGGGAATAATGGGGGCTTATGAACTAAAATTTTTCAAGTCATATAAATCAGTTTTAAAACGTAATTATCTTCTAGTATATTTAATATATTTTAGCTTTTTTCTTTTTAATGGTCCTTTAGAGCAAATAATACCAATTTTATTTGAGCAAAAAGGAATTGGAGAAGAAGTATATGGAATCTTTTTATCTTTGAACAATGTAATACATATAGTATTACCAGGTGTTGTCGCATATATGGCTCACAGATTTGATTCTTTTAAAATTGGAATTATAGCAATGTTAATTAGCTTAATTGGTGGTTGTTCTGTAGCTTTTATAGATCAAAATTATTTTTTAGTTTTATTCTTTTTACTATTATTAATAAGTGGAAGGACTATTTTTAACTTTTCTCTTGGAAATTCAATTAATTATACATTTGCAAGAGAAAATAGAGGGAAGTATTTTGCTTTAAGAGATGTATTTCTTTTTGGTTCAATCTCAATTGGACTATTTTTAGGAGGATTATATACAGCTAAATATAGTGTTAATTCATTTTATATGGTTTTTAGTATAGGTTTTATAGTGCCTTTGTTTATAATTGCATATTTAAGTAGAGAAATCAAATTGAAAAAAGCTGAAGTAGAAGTTGATAAAGATACTGAAAATAGTAATGAAGAGAAAAGTAAAATTAAAATAATAAAAGATATATATAAAGATAAAAAAGTTTGGGCATTTACGTTAATTCAAATAGGAACTGCATTTTATGCAACTTCGATGAATTTTTTACCTCTTTTAGGTACATCTTTAGGAATTTCTGTTTCATCGATAATGGGAATGTTTGGAGCTATAACTATCGTCAACTCCTTGTTAGCTTTAATTCTTGGTCATTTTTCAGATATGTCAGGTAGAAAATGGCTTTATGTAATAGATCTTGCATTTGACATAATACCAGCAATAGTTTTTGCTTTTACTCAAAATATTACATTATTTTTTATAGGTGTAGTATTAACTATGGTAAAAGATTCACTTGCTCCTATTTCATTTGCATATTTTTATGATTGTTTTTCAGAGGAAAAAGGAGTTATTGTTATGGGGGCACTTTCTTCAATAGGAAACTTATTAAGTTTCTTAGCACCTATTTTAATAGGAATTTTATGGAGTATTTCTACTAAATATGTATTTTTGATAGGTGCTATGGGGAATGGATTGGCAGCCTTAGTAGCTGTGTTTATGTTGCCAGATGTTAAATAAAGCCGAAAAAAGAAAGCAAACAGTTCATCTACCAAGCCTTTGGCTAGTGATTGGTACGTACAACCAGTAAATTTACATCACCTGATTATTATGCATGCTTGTGCAGGGTAAGAAAATTTTCTTACCCTTTATAATATTTTTATTTGTAAGGCTTTCTTTGTTGACCAACATTTTTGCCTTACACTATATAAGAACGAATAAGTTATAAAAAAATCAACCATTTTATAAAAAAATAAAAATTATTTTTGATAAAATAACTGAAAGCACAGACTGTTGACAAACTTATATTTTTAAATATTTATGAAAATGAAAGCGAATGCTTGAAAGAATTTAGTTTTCGTCCGCATGAGCGTCATTTTCATAAAACATTTTACTTTGTCAACAAGCTCGCTGAAAGTATTTATCTAATAAGATACCTATGTCTTTTCATTAGCATTACTATAATAATTAATTTTACATTTAGATAATATATTTCTATCACAATTTTCGATAGTATCTATATTAGGTGCAACTATATATAGTATAATAGTCATTTTATAATCATCAAAATATTTTGCATAAATTCTTCCCTTTAAAATTACTAATGGAAAGTCATCTCCAGAATAATTATCGGGCGGTTTTCCGTATTGTATATATCCTAAATGTTTCTTTCTATATTTATGATTTGGACCATTGGTTACTACTGTTGAATCGATTTTAACCCAGTCATTTATACCTAAATATTCTATATTATATTCTATTTTATCAATTTTGCTTTTAAAATAAATTTTATGTTCAGGGCATCCTAAAGAGGGTAAAACTAATCTAGTTTGATCATATCTTGGGATAGATTCTAATTCTTTTATTCTAATTTTTCCATCAATGTCAAAACCGTAAGGATCATCTGCATCTTTGCTGTTATATATAACATATCCTCCATAAAAACTACTGTAATAACGAGAATTTTGATCATAATAACTTGAGAATCCATTTCTAAAATGTCCAAAATTATAAAAAATAGTTAAAGATAGCTTTCTGCCGGCATACCTTGAAAATCCTTCATTATCGTTAAAAGTTAGTACAAATGGATACCAATCTTTTTCTTTTGTGATAGTGCCACCGGGAATATAAAATCTAATATTTCTTTTATAAGGTATACTATTTAATTTATTGTAGTAGCTATATGGATACATAACAATATAACTCCTTAAGGTATAATAAATATTTGTTTTAAGGAAAAATAAGATAAATAATATTATTGTAAATAAAAATAGTTTTTTTCTCATATTCTCTCCTTGAATATATGTTTTTTAATATATAGTATATTTCGGAAATCGATTTTAAAACATATTTTCTAAATGCAAATAGGAATTACTTGCATTTAGATTGTTTTAGTGATATATTTTTTTCTAGAAATATTTAAATTCTAAAAGGAGGGGTCATTTTGGCTAAAAAGATTATAAGTTTAACACTAATATTTATGCTTATTTTTACTGTTGGATGTGCAAAAAAGGAAGTAGAAAATGAAAAACAGAATTCAGAAGGTAAGTTAAGAGTATATGCGAGTATTTATCCTATGTATGATTTTGCAAAAAATATAGGGAAGGATAAAATAGATTTACATCTGATGATTCCTCCGGGGGCCCAGCCGCATGATTGGGAACCAACTGCAAAACTTATGACTGAATTGGAGAATGCAGATGTATTTATATATAATGGGGTTATGATGGAACCGTGGGTTGATAAGCTTTTAGATACAATAGATAATAAAAAGCTTATTGTCGTAAAAGCTTCTGAAAATGTAGAGCTTTTAAAAGTTCAAGATTACATTACTCATGGGCATGAAGAAAAAAATCATCATCACGGAGAATATGATCCGCATGTATGGTTAGATCCTATTAGAGCTATGAAGCAGGCAGAAAATATAAAGAATGCATTTATAAAAGCAGATTACAAAAATAAGGATTTCTATGAAAAAAATTTCAAAGAGTTTGCTGAAGAATTGAAGGCATTAGATGAAGAATATAGACATAAGTTGAGTAAAGTTAAAAATAGAGAAATTGTAGTGTCGCATGCAGCTTTTGGATATATGGCGAAAAGATATGGTCTTATACAAATTCCGATTAGAGGACTCAATCCGAAGGAAGAACCTAGTGCCGCTAAACTATCAGAAATTGCTGACATTATGAAAGATAAAAAGATAAAGTATATATATTTTGAAACTCTGACAAATCCTAAAGTAGCCGAAGTTTTAGCTACAGAGGTTGGTGCAAAAACTGCTGTGTTAAATCCAATCGGAGGGTTAACAAAAGAGGAAATGGATTCAGGTAAAGATTATTTGAAGGCTATGAAAGAAAATCTTGAAACATTAATAAGGACTTTGGGTGAATAATTATGGAGACTATAATTAGTATTAAAAACCTATTTTTTGGATATAGAGACAAAATGATATTAGAGGATATAAATTTAGATATTTATGAAGGGGATTATATAGGTATAGTAGGGCCAAATGGTTCTGGAAAAAGTACACTGATAAAGCTTATGCTGAACATTTTAAAGCCTGTAGAGGGTGAAATTAAATTATTTGGGCAGGACATAAATAGGTTCAATGAGTGGGATAAAATAGGTTATGTCGCCCAAAAATCAAACTTATTTAATAAGAGGTTTCCTGCTACTGTGGAGGAAGTTGTTGCAATGAATTTGTACCCTAAAGTTGGACTCTTTAGGGCGATTAAGCGGAGTCATTTAGAGCTAGTTCATAATGCCCTTAAAATAGTTAATATGGAAAAGTATAAAGACAGGTTGATTGGAGACTTATCTGGAGGGCAGCAGCAAAGAGTTTTTATTGCTAGAGCTTTAGTTAATTTTCCTAAAGTAATTTTTTTAGATGAGCCAACTGTTGGTATAGACATAAAATCACAAGAAGAATTTTATAAATTGTTAGATAAATTAAATAAAGAGATGAAAATTACAATAGTCATGGTTACTCATGACATTGGTGTTATTAGTGATAGAATAAAGAAAATTGTATGTATGGGAAATGGGAAGTTGATTATACATGATGAAAATTCTAAAATGCCATTTGAAAAAACTATACAGAAAATATATGGTGATAGTGCCAAAATCTTATTTCATGAGCACTAGGATTTGAAAATGAAAGAAGGAGTATGAGTATGTTTGATTTACTGCAATATGGCTTTATGCAGAGAGCCTTAATCGCTGGGATCATTATAGGAATATTATGTCCTCTCATTGGGATTTTTGTTGTATTGAGAAGGATGTCTCTAATTGGAGATAGTTTAGCGCATGTAGCTTTATCGGGAGTAGCAGCAGGATTATTAGCGGGAGTTTATCCATTAAGTACAGCTCTATTGTTTTCCGTATCGGCAGCTCTGGCTATAGAGAAGTTAAGAAAGAGTTATGAAGATTTCGCAGAATTGGCGATAGCGATTATATTATCTTTAGGAATAAGCATTGCAGTCGTTTTAATCAGTTTTGCAAAGTCGCTTAATGTAGATTTGATGAGTTATTTGTTCGGGAGTATTATAACTGTCAGTAAGACGGATGTATATATGGTAATAGGATTAGGATTAGTCATAGTTATATTTGTAAAACTATTTTATAAAGAACTTCTCTTTATAACTTTTGATGAAGAAGCAGCAAAAATTGCTGGAATTCCAATAAAAACAATCAATTTTCTTTTTATTGTTTTAGTCGCTATGACGATAACAGTTTCAATGAGAATTGTTGGAATACTATTAGTATCTTCTATGATGGTAATGCCGGTGGCAACAAGTCTTCAAATAGCTAGGAGCTTTAAACAGGCTATTTTCTTATCTGTAATATTTGCAGAAATATCGGTTGTATTGGGGATTTTTATTTCATACTATCTTGAAATAGCTTCAGGCGGGACTATCGTGTTATTTTCTGTATTAATGTTAATTTTAACAATTGTATTAAAAAATTTAATTCTTAAAATAAAATTAAAGAAAAATTTAAACAGGACTTGAGATACATTAATACGATATCTTTAAATTTCAGCTTTGTCTATTTCTTTTACTTCATTTTTTTTATAATATATATTTTGTCCGAATAAATTGCGCTAATATTATAATTTTATATCATTAAACTTAACTTTGTTTAATATTTATTTCTAAATCTTTTACTGCATAACTACTAAATATAAGAGATAGTACTCCTAACAATTTTTCATTGTTTGTTAATGATATCTTCTTTAGACTCTATAAATCATTATTTACCATTTTAACCTTTAAGGATTAAATTCGATATTTTATTTCGCTCAAAAAAGAAGAAGTATTGTTTTAACTTAAACTTATAGATATAGGAGAAATGGTATATTCATATGATTCGACTATTTTCTTAAATCCTGTCATAATATATTTTATTTTTCAATTTCCCAGGAAATATTGTCGACATCAAAAAACCCCACGATTAAAAAACGTGGGGTTTCTATTAAGCTGAAACAATTAACGGTTATCCTTTTTTTTACATTTATCACAATATCCGTACAGTTCAAATTTATGATCTGTTAGAGTAAAATTTTTCTTATCTACCTCTGATAGAATCTTATCTAATGGACAAAAATCTATAAATTCTGTTCTGCCGCATTTTTTACAAATGATGTGGTGATGGTGAGAGTCATTTTGCACTAGTTCGAACATAGAAGTATTGTTTTCTATATTAGTTTTATGAATTATATTGAGATTAGTAAGAATTTCTAAATTACGATAGATTGTAGAAAAATTAGTTTGAGGACATTTTTCTCTAGATTTTAAGAAAATTTCTTCTGCAGTTAAAAAATTATCTTTGTTTTCGACTAGAACTTCTATGATTGCTTTTCTCTGATTAGTTAACTTTAAGCCTTTTTCTTTTAATTTTTTTTGTACTGATTCTATTGTAATCATACATTTCAACTCCTATAGATTATCCTGTTAAGAATATTTTATAATAATTTATATCAAATTGTAACCCTAATAAATAGAAACTTATGTTCTTATGGTATAATAGAATAAATATGACATTTTTTTAGCAATTAGATGTATAAAATTGTTATAAGGAGTGGGGGTTATGTTGAAAGAAGGTTTGAGGCAAGATGAGAAAACGGAAATCTATCAAAGATTACCTTATGATATATTAGATGGTATGATTGACTGGGTTAGAGTAATTGATAAAAATGAAATAATAATATATGCCAATAAGACTATGAGGAAGGAACTAGGAGAAGATATAGTAGGGAATAAGTGTTATTTAGCACTTAAAAAACCTTGCCATTGTGAAACTTGTATTACACAGTCAACAATAAAAACTGGCGAAATATTGGAAAAGGAAGAAATTATAGATGACAGGATTTTTGCTGTAAAGACTTCTCCTGTCCGGGATAATAAAGGCAATATTTATGCAGCAGTTGAAGTCTTTAGAGATGTTACAAAAGAGAGAAAACTTGAGTATGAATTAGTTGAGAAAAACGAAAAAATGCGCAGTGAATTAGCATTTGCACGTAAATTACAGGAAAAAATATTACCCAAGAAAGGAATGTATGGGAATCTGCTTATAGACTATGTATATAATCCTTCAGAAATGTTAAGCGGAGATATGTTTGATATATTCAATATTGATGATAATAATATTGGTGTATATATTAGTGATGTTGTTGGACATGGAGTATCTGCTTCTATGATAACTATGTTTGTAAAACAGAGTATGAGAGATATAAAGGACCATATATTGAGTCCTAGAGAAACTTTAATAAAACTTCATAAGGGATTTCTTGAACTTGGATTAGATGATGATAAGTATTTTACTATATTTTATGGAGTTATAAATACAAAAGAGAATACTTTTACCTTTGTAAATGGCGGTCACAATTGCAGTCCTATTTTAATAAGAGACAATAGAGTTAAATTATTAGAAGCAAAGGGATATCCGATAACATATCTGTTTGATAAAGTAGATTATGATGAACATAAAATAAAACTTATTGAAGATGACAAATTGATATTTTATACGGACGGAATTGTTGAAGCTATAAATGAAAAAGGTGAACAGTTTGGAATAGACAGGCTGCTAAATATGATGAAATATAAAGGCGATCAATTTATGGGATATATAGAGGATGAGATAGACGATTTTAGACAGAGTGTTAAACAAGACGATTTTGCTGTTTTAATGATGAGAGTTTTGAAATAGTATAGATAATATTTTACACACTTTTTCCACAATTATAATATTTTTATTCCAAAGTCTCCTCTTATAATAAAAGTGTAAAAAAAATTAAGAGAGGAGAGATGGGTATGAAAAAATTCTTGACATTCTTATTAGTAGGTGTGATGCTTTTTACAATTACAGGAGGTGTTTTTGCAGAGGGATTAAATAATTCCGCAAAAGATTTTTCAGAAAAATCTTTTAAATTAGGTAAAGCACAGTTTAAGATTAAAGAAAGAAAAAATATGAGATTTGAAGCAATGAAAGAATTCAAGGACGAAATGCATAAAATAAATGAACTTAGAGTAGAGAGACTTAGTTTAAGAATGCAAATAATAGAAAAACATGATGCTATATTAGATTTATATATTGAAGCTAGAGAGAACGGGAATATTGAAGAACTTAAAGAAGCAAGAGAAGTGAGAAAACAAATTGGAGAAATAAATAATGAGATTAAGGATTTATTAGAGCAAATAAAGATTGAAAGGAAAGCATTTAGAGAAGATGCAAAAAATAATGATTTTGATTCAGCAAGAGAACATATTAATAAAATTATAGAATTAAAAATAAATGTAAATGATAAAATTTCTAAAAAAATTGGATTATTAGATGAAATAATAGATATTCTTTCATAAAGAGATAGGGTTTATCCTATCTCTTTTATATGTGTTATAATCTATCTAAGGAGGGTAGATTATGCCGCATATTTTTGTTGTTGATGATGAAAAAAATATCAGAGACCTTATAAAAAAATATCTTCAAAAGGAGGGTTATAGAGTTACTTTATTTGAAGAAGGAACAAATCTTTTAAAAGAAATTGATAGATTAAAGCCTGATTTAATAGTGTTAGATATTATGATGCCCGGTATTGATGGATTAGAACTATGTAAAGAGATTAGAAAAAATAATGATATTCCTATAATATTTGTTTCGGCAAAGGACGAAGAAGTCGATAGAATAGTAGGTTTAGAACTTGGAGGAGATGACTACTTATCTAAACCATTTAGCCCTAGAGAGTTGGTTGTTAGAATTAAAAATATTCTAAGAAGAATAGAAAAGGCTAAAAATATTAACGAGACTATAATCGAAATTAAAGATGTTAAAATACATACTGAAAGAAGATTTGTAGAAATAAATGGTAAAGAACTTAAGCTTACTACTAAAGAATATGATTTATTTGAATATCTTGCAAAAAATAAAAATAGACCTTTTACTAGAGACGAACTTATTGATAAAATATGGGGGTACGATTATATACCGGATAATAGAATGATAGATGATTTAGTTAAGAGAATCAGGAAAAAACTTAAAGAGATGAATTCGGAATTAGGAATAATAACTGTTTGGGGTTATGGATATAGAATGGATGGTTAATATGAAAAAGATAGGGAACAAAATTATATTATCGTATTTTTTAATATTGCTTATAGTTTTTCTAGTTACTAGTATAACTTTCAATTATTTATCTAAAAAATATTTAGTAATGGAAACTCGAATACAATTAAGGGAAGAAGGTCAGAAGATTGCAGAAATATTAAGAAATGTGAATCTTCAAAAAGGCGATTTTAAAAATATCAATTTGAGTAGGAGGCAGTTAAGACTTGCCGGTAAGTTTATAGATTCTGAAGTATTAGTGATTAATAGAGAAGGCAAAATAGTATATAGGGATTTAAAAGATTTAAATCAAAATGTATTATATAAGCTATTAAAGTTTAAACAGTCGACTTTAAACGGTTATATAGTTGAAAGAGTTGTAATAAAGGATAAAAATCAACGTATTAATGGTTATGTTTTTTTATTCGCTAGAATAAAGAATATACATGCATTGAATAGATTGATGAGGCAAACTCAAAGTTTAAGTTTTATTATAGCTTCGATAATAGCATTATTTATTGGTATAATTTTTCAAAAAAATATTTCAAAACCTATTAAAATGCTAAAGGAGAAAATGATAAATTTTTCTATAGATAACTTCCATGAATATCCAGACATTAATACAGGAGACGAAATAGAGGAATTAGATAAAAGTTTTAAAGAGATGGCGGAAAGAATAAAAAGATATAATAAGCAGCAGAAAATATTTTTACAAAATACTTCTCATGAATTAAAAACCCCGTTAATGTCGATTCAAGGATATGCAGAAGCTATAAAAGATGGAGTTGTAGAAGGTAAAGAGTTAGAAGAAAGTCTCAATATAATTATAGAAGAAAGTCAACGGCTTAAGAAGACAGTTGATGAAATAATATATTTAGTTAAGATTGAAAATGTAGAAGAAAACTTTAATTTTGAAGAAGTTGATTTATCAGAAATTATATTTAAATCAATAAAAACTATTAAATCTTTGGCAGATGAGAAAAATATAAATATAGATGTACAAATAGAAAAAGAATGTATCGTTAAAATAGATTCAGAAAAAATGATGAGGGCATTAGTTAATATTTTGGGGAATTGTATAAGATATGCCGAAAATAAAATAAGTATTAATGCAAGATACAAATATGAAAAAACAGAAATAATTATTAAAGATGATGGAGAAGGTTTCAAAGATGGAGAGGAGAATAAAATATTTGAAAGATTTTATAAAGGAAGAAATGGCAGTACAGGCATTGGATTAGCTATTACAAAAGCAATAATAGAAAGGCATAATGGAAATGTTTATGCATATAATGGAACACCCAAAGGGGCTGTTTTTAAAATAGAATTACCTAAAGTTGATTGTAGTAAATATTAGTGCTATACTTGTTATAGATTTAAAGACAGATGCAAATATAATAGAAGGGGTAATATATATGGATAAGCAGAAGATTATTGATGAGATTATAAAACTCAAGAGAGAGAAAGATGCTATTATATTGGCTCACAATTATCAGATACCAGAAGTACAGGAAATTGCAGATGTTGTTGGAGATTCATTAGCACTTAGTAGAGCTGCAAGTAATGTTGATAATAAAATGATTGTTTTTTGTGGAGTACATTTTATGGCTGAAAGTGCCAAAATACTTTCTCCAGATAAGAAAGTATTACTGCCAGCAAAAGATGCCGGATGTCCTATGGCAGATATGGTAACAGCAGAAAAGTTAAGAGAATATAAAGAAAAAAATCCAGACACTTATATCGTTTGTTATGTAAATTCTTCTGCAGCTGTCAAAGCTGAATGTGATATA
This sequence comes from Caloranaerobacter azorensis DSM 13643, assembly GCF_900129995.1. GTDB lineage: Bacteria > Bacillota > Clostridia > Tissierellales > Thermohalobacteraceae > Caloranaerobacter > Caloranaerobacter azorensis. Next base: position 56,915 of record NZ_FQXO01000006.1, read on the forward strand.
TGTTGTACTTCATCGAATGCTTTGAAAGTTGTAAGCAGCGTAGATGCAGAAAAAATATTATTTGTGCCTGATAGAAATTTGGGTAATTATGTAAAAAACAAGGTTAAAGATAAACAAATCGATTTGTGGCCCGGATTTTGTATAACTCACCATAGAGTCAAAGAAAGTGAAGTAATAAAAGCCAAAGAGGCACATCCTGATGCTTTAGTTTTAGTTCATCCAGAATGTAATGAAAATGTTGTTAAAATGGCAGATTTTGTTGGAAGTACTTCACAGATTATTGAATTTGCGACAAAGTCAAGTAGTAAGAAATTTATTATAGGGACAGAAATGGGTATACTACATCAGCTTAGAAAACTTAATCCAGATAAGAGATTTTATCTTCTATCACCAGGGTTTATATGTGCTAATATGAAAAAAACAGGGTTAAATGATGTATTGAATGCACTTAAATATGAAAGATTTGAAATTACTGTCCCAGAAGATATAAGGGCAAAGGCACTTACATCCTTGCAGAGGATGATGGATATAAAATAAAGAGGTGAAATTTGGTGGGGTTTAAAAATACTGCGGATGTTATTATAGTGGGTTCGGGTTTAGCTGGAGTCTATACCGCTCTCAATATAGATAGTAGATTAAATGTTAAGATACTGTCAAAGGGCGAGATGTCTGAAAACAATTCTTCACTCGCCCAAGGAGGTATTGCGGCAAGTTTAGAAACAGACGATTTAGACGATCATATTAGAGATACTTTAAAGGCTGGTTCAAATGTGAATAATATAGATAAATTAAGGATAATGGTATATGAAGCTAAAGAGAACATAGATAGACTTTTAGAATTTGGAGTTCCTTTTGATAGAGATAGTTATGGAAGATTGACAACTACATTAGAAGGTGGACATAGTAGGGCTAGGATACTTCATGCAGGCGGAGATGCAACGGGAAAAGAAATAATGCAAGCTCTGTATAAAGAAGCAGTTAATAGAGACAACATAGAAATTTTAGAAAATACGATGGCTGTCGATGTAATAAAAAAAGATAATAAGTGTGTAGGGGTTAGGATTATTAAGGACAATGAATTAATCGATATTTTCTCTAGAGCCGTAGTCATAGCAACGGGTGGGATTGGAGCTTTATACAAAAATAGTACTAACTCGCCTTTAGCTACAGGTGATGGGATAGCAATGGCATATAGAGCGGGTTGTATACTTGATAATATGGAATTTATCCAATTTCATCCTACAGCGCTCTATTCTAAAGACGAGGGCAAAAAATTTTTAATATCAGAAGCTGTGAGGGGTGAAGGAGCATATTTAAGGAATAAATTTGGAGAAAGGTTTATGCTAAAAATCCATCCTAATGCAGAATTGGCCCCTAGAGATGTCGTTGCACAGAGTATATACAACGAATTGGTCAAAACAGATAGTGAATTTGTATATTTAGATATAACGCACAAAGACAGAGATTTTCTCGTTAAAAGATTTCCTACAATTTTTAATAAATGTTTAGAATATGGATTAGATATGTCAAAAGATTTAATACCTGTTGTTCCTGTAGAGCACTATTTTATTGGGGGCATAAAAGTTAATGATGATGGAATGACTAATATAGAGAACTTATATGCTTGTGGAGAGTGTACTAATACAGGCGTACATGGAGCAAACAGATTAGCCAGCAATTCTCTGCTTGAATGTGTTGTGTTCGGCAGACGAATAGCCAATTCAATTAATAATAATATAGAGAACATTCCACTTACAATTTTAGATAGAGATGATATTCAAATAGAAGAAGCAGACGAGTCTTCTTTCAAGCCTATTAGAGATAAGATAAAATATACAATGGACAAATATGTAGGGATAGTGCGTACAACATCAGGATTATTGAAAGCTAGAGAAATAATAGATGATATATATGAAATGTTGAAAAATAAATATATATATAATAGAGAATATATTGAAGTTTTAAATATGACTATTGTATCAAAGAACATTATAGAAGGATGTATTAAAAGAGAAAAAAGTCTAGGATGTCATTATAGAATAAATTAATGATGAGGTGTTAAAATGTTAGTGCTTCAAATAGAAGATATAATCAAGAATGCTTTATTAGAAGATATGAATAACGGTGATATTACAACTGAAAACCTAATAGGATTAAACGATATTTCTGAAGCTGAAATAATCGCTAAAGAAGATGGAGTGTTAGCTGGGATAGAAATAGCAGAGATTACTTTTAAATTGCTTGATAAAGATATGCTATTTTATAGGTTAAAGGAAGATGGGCAGTTCTTAAGAAAAGGCGATGTTATAGCTAAAATAAAAGGTAAAACTAGAGCTATTTTATCTGGCGAGAGAACAGCTCTAAATTTTCTTCAGAGATTATCCGGAATTGCGACTAAAACTAAAAAGTTTGTAGATAAAGTAGAAAAGTATAACGTTAGAGTAGCTGATACGAGAAAGACTACACCGGGCATTAGAGCATTAGAAAAATATGCTGTAAGATTAGGCGGAGGAGCAAATCATAGATATAATTTATCAGATGCCGTTATGATAAAGGATAATCATATAAGAGCCGTTGGAAGTATAGAAAAAGCCATCAAATTAATAAGGGAAAGGGTTCCACATACTGTTAAGGTAGAAGTTGAGGTTGAAACTATTGAACAGTTCAAACAGGCCCTAGATGCAGGAGCCGATATTATAATGCTCGATAATATGAGTATTGAGGATATGAAAGAAGCTGTGAATATAAATAATAAAAAGGCTATATTAGAAGCATCTGGTAATGTCAATATAGATAATATTGAAGAAGTAGCTAAAACCGGAGTAGATGTAATCTCTGTTGGAGCATTAACCCATTCGGTTAAATCACTAGATATCAGCTTAAATATTAAATAAAAAGACTAATAGGGGGATTTTAAATCCTTTAGACTGTTGACAAACTTATATTTATGAAAATGAAAGCGAATGCTTGAAAGAATTTAGTTTTCGTCCGCATGAGCGTCATTTTCATAAAATATTTTACTTTGTCAACAAGCTCGGGGATTTTAAATCCCTCTATTTTTAATAAATATATTTGATTTGAATGTTATATGATAGTAAAATATAACTATTGGATAAAAATTATCAGGGAGGGAAAGTGAATGAATACTATCACATTAGATTACTCTAATGCTCTAATAAAAAAACATGAATTAGAATATATGAAATCTCAAATTTCTTTTGCTCATAAAATGCTTCATGAAAAGAATGGGTCAGGCAATGATTTTTTAGGTTGGGTAGATTATCCTATTAATTATGATAAAGATGAATTTAAAAGAATAAAATTGGCTGCTGAAAGGATAAAAGAAAATTCAGATGTTTTTATAGTAGTAGGTATTGGCGGTTCTTATTTAGGAGCAAGGGCTGCAATAGAAGCTCTAGGACATACATTTTATAATATACTTCCTAAAGACAGAAGAAAAACACCTGAAATTTATTTTGTAGGAAATAATATTAGCGGTACATATTTAAGACATCTATTAGACGTTATACAAGACAAAGATATAAGTATAAATGTAATATCAAAATCTGGTACTACAACAGAACCAGCTATAGCATTTAGAATATTAAAAGAATATATGGAGAAAAAATATGGCAAAGAAGAGGCGAGAAAGAGAATATTTGCTACAACAGACAAAGTTAAGGGAGCATTAAGAAAATTAGCTGAAGAAGAAGGCTATGAAACTTTTGTAATACCTGACGATGTTGGAGGAAGATTTTCAATATTTACACCAGTAGGATTACTTCCAATAGCCGTTGCAGGTATAGATATAGACAAGATTATTGAAGGTGCTAAAGCAGGTAGAGAAGAGTATATGGTAGAAGATTTAGAAAAAAATCCTTGCTATCAATATGCTGCTTTAAGAAATATACTTTATAGAAAAGGTAAAGATATAGAGATATTAGTTAGCTATGAACCTTATCTTCACTATTTAGCAGAGTGGTGGAAACAGTTATATGGAGAAAGTGAAGGTAAAGATGGCAAAGGAATATTCCCGGCTTCAGTTGAATTCTCAACAGATTTACACTCTCTAGGACAATATATACAAGATGGTAGAAGAGATTTATTTGAAACAATTGTAAATATTATAAATCCTAAAGAAGATATAGAGATACCAGAAAATGAGAAAGATTTAGATGGACTTAATTATCTTAAAGGAAAGACATTAGACTTTGTGAATAAAAGAGCATTTGAGGGTACATTACTTGCACATACTGATGGAAATGTACCTAATATCGTAATAAATGTGCCTGAAATGAATGAATATTACTTTGGAAAGCTTATTTATTTCTTTGAAAAGGCATGTGGAATAAGTGGATATATATTAGGTGTTAATCCTTTTGATCAGCCAGGGGTTGAAGCATATAAGAAAAATATGTTTGCATTATTAGGTAAGCCTGGTTTTGAAGATTTAAGAGAAGAATTAATCGAAAAAATGAAAAAATAAAAATATATGTTTATTTTAGTGAGGGGATAATTTGATTGAAATAGATATACCTTCATATAAACAATTAAAAATAAAATATGTTGTGTTCGATTATAACGGTACTTTAGCCGTAGATGGGATTATAAGCTCTGCAACAAAACAAAGACTTGAGAAGTTGAGTAAAAAAGTAAAAATTTATGTATTAACGGCTGATACGTATGGCAACGTAAGAGAAAATATTAAAGATGTAAATGTTAGTCTTAAAATAATTTCTCAAGAAAATGGAAAAATTGATAAACTCAACTTTATAAGAGAATTAGGTGCAGAGCATTGTATAGCTGTGGGAAATGGTAATAATGATGTGCTTATGCTTAAAGAGGCTCAAATAGGTATATGTATAATAGGGGACGAAGGTTGTTTTACAGAAACAATCAAAAATAGCGATATTATAATAAAAAATATAAATGATTGTTTAGATCTATTATTAAATCCTAATAGATTAAAGGCTACATTAAGGGGATAGTGAATATAAATGGCGGAGGTTTTTACCTCCGCCATAAATTCGTCCGCATGAGCGTCATTTTCATAAATATTTTTATTCAATAATCGTCATAACCTCTTCTAAAGGTTTTCTTGGTGGACTCTTTAATTCAAATTCTTCTGGTACTCCAAGCGGAGTCATTGCTGCAAGAAAATAACCTTCCTTTTTAAAACCTATATAGTCAGTTATTTCTCTACTTGCATAGTTAGGGCCAGTCATCCAACAAGTACCATATCCCATACTAGATGCGGCCAATAGAATATTTTCCATTGCAGCTGCGATATTTTGTATACCTGGATTTGGCAGTATAACGGCATCTAATTCTTCCTTTGATGCTCCTTTCTCTTTTAACAGTTCAAGCCCAGTTGAAGGATATGGACCAGCATATACTAATATTACTACTGGTGCATTTCTAAAGACTGTATGATATTTAAGATATTTGGTAAATGATTTTTTAGTATCTTCATCTTTTGCATAATTTGCAAGTTCCATATTTTTTCTTTCGACAATTCTAGCCATTTCCTCTATTTTTTCTTTATTTTTTACAACAACAAAATGCCAGTTTTGAAGATTTTTACCTGATGGAGCATATGTACCTGCTTTTATTATTTCTTTTATATCTTCTATAGGTACATCTATGTCTTTAAATTTTCTAACACTATGTCTTTTGTAAATAAAATCTAATTTTTCCACTCATTACACTCCTTTCATTATTTAAATTAGTAAGTGGTAATTTCACTTTTATTTAATATTACACAAAAAGAAATAATGATTCAATGAATTATTGAAAGGGTAGTATAAATCAAATTTTTGGTTTCTGAAATGCAAATTTTAAAATATTTTTAAAATTTCGATAATATATATTTTATATATAAATTAAAAATCAATAGATATTTAAGGAGGTGGGATCAGAATATAATTATTTTATTAAAAAAATACAAGGAGGGAGCATTGTGCAAGATAGGGAGAGATGGAGTACAAGAACTGCCTTTATTTTTGCAGCTATAGGTTCGGCTGCGGGATTAGGAAATGCATGGCGTTTTCCTTATATGGCGGCTCAAAATGGAGGGGGAGCTTTCTTAATACCTTATTTCATTGCTCTAATAACAGCGGGAATTCCTTTGATAATAACAGAGTTTGCTATAGGGCATAAGTTTCAAGCGGGGGCACCTATCGCTTTTAGTAGGATTAAAAAAGGTTGGGAAAGTTTAGGCTGGTTAACTATTACAGCGAGTTTTGTGATTATTACTTACTATAGTGTAATAATGGCTTGGGTAACTGATTATTTGTGGTATTCTCTCAAAGCAGCATGGGCAAATGCACCAAAAGACTTTTTCTTTGGTAAAGTTTTACAGATTTCAAGCGGGCCTGGTGAATTAGGAGGATTTAGTATACCAGTAATAATAGGATTAATATTAGCTTGGGGAGCAATTTATTGGTGTATTAGAAATGGTGTACGTTCAGTAGGAAAAGTTGTTAAATGGACTGTGCCATTGCCTGTTATAATGCTTGGCATATTAGTAATAAGAGCATTAACATTACCAGGAGCTATTGATGGTGTTAATTTCTATTTAAACCCTGATTTTTCAAAGTTATTAGAACCTAAAGTATGGGCATCTGCATATGGACAAGTGTTCTTCACATTGAGCTTGGCAACTGGTGTAATGATAGCGTATGCAAGTTATTTGCCTAAAAAATCAGACATTACTAACAATGCTTTTATTACTGTATTTGCAAATTGCGGCATTAGTTTTTTAGCAGGTTTTGCAGTTTTTGGAACAATGGGTTATATGGCTTTTACTAAAGGAGCTTTAGTTAGTGAAGTTGCAGGAAATGGTGGAATCGGGTTAGCATTTTGGACTTATCCAGAGGCAATAAGTTTATTGCCATTTGGTTCAGTAATATTCTCATTAGTGTTCTTTATAATGTTATTTACTCTAGGAATAGATTCGGCATTTTCACTTATCGAGAGTATTGTTGCTGGATTGGTTGACAAATGGGGTTGGAATAAGAAAAAAGTTGTTCGTTTAACATGCCTTGTAGGATTTATAATAAGTTTAATTTATGCTACAAAAGGCGGATTATATTGGTTAGATATTGTTGATAAATACATCAATAACTTTGGTATGGTAGCAATAGGGTTATTTGAAGTAATTGCAATAGGCTGGTTATATAAATCATCAAAATTGAGGAGTTATTTTAATCCTATATCTGAAATTAAGTTAGGTAGATGGTATGATGTAATGATTGCTGTTATAACACCAATAGTTCTTGGGGGAATATTGATTTGGAATATAGTACAAGAAATAATCGATGCTATTAATGGAAAATTTTATGGAGGATATCCACTCTGGGCTATTATAGTAGGCGGTTGGTTAATGTTAGCAGTTGTTATTATAATATCTGTAATATTAGGTAAAATCAAGAGTCAAAATAATTTAGGCAGAAAAGCAAATTAACCTTTGAGGAGGTTGGTAAATATGACCATCGGGGCATGGATTATGCTTATAATAGGAATATTATTTTTATATGGAGGGCTTTTTTGGGCAGTATCAATTGCAAAGAAAAATAACATTGGCTAACAGTTGCTTATTATCAACTGTTAGCCTTTTTAATGGAGTTAGTTTAATAAGTTTAAAATATCTGGTCATCTACTATATTAAAAAAATGTAATATATGAAGGAATGTTTAGATATTTTGAAGAATATACCATATTAAATGTTTATAAAATTTAGAAAATTTAAGATATATCAATTTTATTATTTTTTTCCATAAATTCATCGAAATATAGTACTTCAATTATATTTGACCAATTTAATACGGAGTCTATAAAGTCTCTTATATCTAATCCTGGCATTTCATATAGATTTTCATCATCAACAGTTCCAGTAGCATCTTAAATAAATGTAACTTTATAGCCTCTATCAAAACCAGCTATTGCAGTAAACATACAACAATATTCAGTATTAAATCAACATATAACGATATGATTTATAGAATTTCTAGTCAAAACATCTTGTAAATTGGTATTAAAAAATGAATCTGCAGTAGATTTTTTCACAATATAATCGGCATAAACTTTAAGTTCTTCTATAATTTCTACATTAGGGCTATCTTTAAATAATACACTATTTTTATCGTTATCTAAATGTTGGGTGAATATAATAAGTTCTTTGTTAGCTTTAAACGTTAAAATTAATTCTTTTATCTTTTTTATTTCATTTGTAAAGTCTTTTTGTTTTATTAAACCATATTGTGTATCAATGACTAATAATGCTTTCATATTTGTATACCTCCAATCGATTAATTGATTTGTTTTTACTTATGTTATATTTTTATTTTATATATTACTTATAATATTTTAGGCATTCGATACAAAATAAAATAATCCTTTTAAATAATTTCTTTTATGGAAGTAATTTTATAAAAAATAAATAAAAATAATAAGGGGGAGTTTTAATTGGCAGATCAAAGAATTGTAAAACTTGCAAAACTTTTAGTTAATTATTCATTAAAAATTAAAAAAGGAGACTACTTATTGATTGAAGGATACGACATAGCCTATCCATTAATAAAGGAAGTGTATAGAGAGGCTATAAGAAAAGGTGCTCATGTAGAAACATATGTATCACTTCCGGGCTTAAATGAAATATTTTTGAAAGAAGCTAGTGATGAACAATTAAAGTTTGTAAGTCCAATGCAAAAATTTGCAGTAGAAAAATTTGATGCTATTTTATCAATTTGGGGAGGATATAACGAAAAGGCCTTATCCAATATTGACTCAGAGAAAATACAAAAGAGGAGGACGGCAACTAGAGAAATTAATATTAAATTTATAAATAGAGCAAGTGAAGATTTAAAGTGGTGTGGAACACTGTTTCCTACACATGCAAGTGCACAAGAAGCTAATATGGGTTTAGAAGAATATGAAGATTTTGTCTATGGAGCAGGGCTTCTAGATAAAGATGATCCTATAAAAGAATGGATGGAAATTTCTAAAAAGCAGGAAAAGATTTGTGAATATTTGAATTCTAAAAAGACATTACATATTATATCAAAAGATACTGACTTAAAAATGAGTATCGAAGGGAGAAGATGGATAAACTGTGATGGTAGAGAGAACTTTCCTGATGGAGAGGTTTTTACAACACCAATAGAAAACACAGTTGAAGGGTATATAAGATTTAGCTATCCTGGAATTTTTGTGGGTAAAGAAATTGAAGATATAAGGTTAGAATTTAAAGAAGGGAAAGTAGTTAAAGCGACTGCTGCTAAAGGTGAAGATTTACTCCATGCCTTACTAGATACAGATGAAGGGGCAAGATATTTAGGAGAAATTGCGATAGGTACAAATTATGGAATTCAGAAATTTACAAAGAATATGCTATTTGATGAGAAAATGGGAGGAACAGTACATGCTGCAATAGGTGCAGCTCCTAAAGAGACAGGTGGGAATAATGAATCTGGAATTCATTGGGATATGTTATGCGATATGAAAAACGGAGGCAGAATTTATGCCGATGGAGAATTATTCTACAAAGACGGTAAATTCTTAATAGATTAATTTTGATAAAAAGAGCTATGCTTTGTATAAGTATAGCTCTTTTTTATTAGCTATTATTTTAATTTTCTTGAAATTGATTTATTAAAAAAACAGCAGGGTATAATAATGATAATTCTAAAGTAAAAATAGAAATATTGGGAGGTATAGTTATGTACGATGTAATAATTATAGGAAAAGGACCAGCAGGACTGTCAGCTTCGCTTTACACAGGTAGAGGAAATTTAAAGACACTCGTTATAGGTAAACAGAGTGAAGCATTGAAAAACGCATATATCGAAAATTATTGTTGTAGTGAGCCTGAAAAAGGCGAAAAGCTAATAGAGAGAGGAATAAAACAAGCGTTAGAGGTAGGAGTTGAGATAAAGGATGAAGAAGTGGTTGGTATAAAGAAAAATGGGACATTTACTGTAACAACTACTGAAGGAGAATATGAAGGGAAAGCAGTGATAATAGCAACTGGCAAACCTAGGGTAAAAGTAAAAATAGATAATATAGAAAAATTTGAGGGTAGAGGTGTTCATTATTGTGTAGCTTGTGATGGTTTTTTCTATCAAGGAGCTAAAGTGGGAATACTTGGCTTTAAAGATTATGCATTTCATGAGATTATGGAAATGGAAACTATAACAGACGACATAACAGTATATACAAATGGGAATGAATTAGAAATGAAAGAAGAAAATATTAAAATTATAAAAGAAAAGGGTTATAAAATAAATTATAAAAAGATTAAATCCTTGGAAGGAGAAAATTTATTAGAAAAGATAATATTTGAAGATGGTACTGAAGAAAATATTAATGGGCTGTTTGTTGCATACGGTTCAGCATCTTCTATTGACTTTGCAAAAAAATTAGGTGTCGTTATAAAAAATAATAGTATAGAAGTAGATGAAAATCAGAAAACTAATATTGATGGATTATTTGCTGCAGGAGATTGTACTGGAGGAATAACACAAGTTGCTACTGCAGTAGGACAGGGAGCTGTAGCGGGCTTGAATGCTAAAGCATATGTTCAGAGGAATTTCTAAAAGAAAATTTTATAAAGCCACTCGAAGTGGCTTTTTACTTAACGATTTAAAGCTGAAAAGGGGGCTTTACTTTTTTTAATATATATGATACCATATAGGGGTATAAAAATAGCATATGCCAATAACAATTGGAGGAGATGATATAATGAAAGTGCTAGATTATGTTAAATCTAAGCTCCCTTATTTTATACTTGCAATGATGATTTTAGGGCTTATAAACGGCTATTTAAATGATGTAGGATATTTAAAAAAATTAGTTACTCCAACATTATTTTTAATGATATATCCTATGATGATAAATTTAAAGGTAACAGATTTATTCAATGGTTTTAAAAATCCAAAACCTTTGATATTGAGTGTAGTAATTAATTTTTTAATATCGCCGATTATAGCATTTGGTTTAAGTAAAGTTTTCTTTAAAAATAGTCCGATGCTGATGGTAGGATTGATTTTAATCAGTCTTATACCTACTAGTGGTATGACAGCTTCATGGACAGGATTAGCTAATGGGAATATGAAAACGGCTCTTGTAATGATTTCAGGGAACTTATTATTATCCATATTAATGATTCCTCTATATATGAAATTATTTTTAGGAGAAGTTGTAACTATTAATACCATATCAATTATTAATAGTTTATTGAAAGTGGTTATAATACCTTTAATATTAGGAGATCTAACTAGAAGACTGATTATCAAAATATCAGGAGAAAAGAGATACAGAGAATTAAAGCCTAATTTTGGTTCAATAAGTTCATTGGGAGTATTGTTTATTGTATTTATAGCTATGTCATTGAAAAGTAAGACTATAATTAGCAAAAGTGAGTTAGTTCTTTATTCATTAATACCATTAGTGATATATTATGCTGTATTACTTCTGATTAGTCATGTAGTTGGTGAAAAAATATTAGATAAAAAGAATAGAATTTCTCTAGTATATGGTACAACTATGCGTAATCTTACGGTTGCATTAGGATTGAGTTTAGCTGCTTTTGGAGGTAGTTTGGCTGTATTTTTAATTGCAATAGGATATATAATTCAAGTACCATTAGCTGCTTTTTATATGCAGTTAGTAAAAAAACAAGCTCTTAATTAGAGGTCTATACTTTTTTATAGTATAGACCTTTTTTGTAAATTATTATAAAATGAGAATGAAAATTGATTTAGATTTAAAGGTGAGAAGCATAAAATATATAATGGAAATTAATTAGAGTTTAAATGTTAAGAAAAGGTGAGTGATAAAATGCCAGATGTATGTACTCATTTATTATGCGGACATGATGTTATCAATTCTTTAGAAAACCAAGACTGGAAAAGGATACTGAATGAGAAAATAAAAATATTCAATTTAGGGTGTCAAGGCCCTGATATATTTTTTTATAATGATTTTTGGCCTTGGAAAAAGAAAAAGAGAGGGCCTGAAATTGGAATAATGATGCATTTGAAAAAAACAGGAGATTTTTTCATTGAAAGTTTTAAGTATCTTAAAAAAAGAGTAAATGACTATAATGATTATTCAACGCTTTTTACTTATTTAGCAGGTTTTATTTGCCATTTTGCATTAGATAGAAATGCGCACCCTTTTATCCATTATCAGTCAGGAGTGCATGATAAAAACAAACCAGAGACATTTAAGTATAGTATATATCATAAAAAACTAGAGCTTATTATAGATACCATATTGCTAAAGGAGAGAAAAAATTTATATACGTATAAATACCCAGTGCATAGGGAAGTTTCTTTAGAAAAGGTACCAAAAATTTTAATAAACTTTTATAAATATATTTTGAAAAAACTATATAAACCTGAAGTGAAAATTGACTTTATAGAAGACTCTTTTAAAGATTTTGCAAAAGTATTTAAAATAATATATGACCCTTATGGATTTAAGAAAGTTTTACTAAATATAATAGATTTGCTGACTGATAAGTCGATTGAATACAGCAGTCTTATTTATCCAAGGCATATAGATGAGAAAAAAGATTATCTAAATAGAAAGCATAATCCATGGAATCACCCTTGTGCAAAAGAAGAAATTCACTATGAAAGTTTTGATGATATATATAAAAAAGCTGTAGAAGAGAGCAAACAAATGATAGAATGGGCTATTAGATATATAGACGGCCAGATAAAAGAAGAAAAATTAAAAGATTTTTTTCCAAATATATCTTATTCTACCGGCAAATACGTGGATGAAGACTGTAAGCTTATTTACTACGACCCTATCTTTGATAGATAGGGTCTAATTATTGCAAAAAAAAATAATATTATGTTATAATAATATCATATATTAGTACCAGATACTAAAATCAACCAATAAAATTGGGAGGTAAATTATATGAATATTAAGGATATAAAGGAGTTAATACTGACAATAGATAAAACTAGCATAAATAGAGTAGATATTGAAACAGCGGATATTAAAATTAGTATAAGTAAATCAGATGATATTATTTTAAATAATGAAAAGTTAGCTAATGAAATTGAATCAGAGGGAACTAAAAAAGAAGTATTAACAAACGAAGATATAACTAATGATGAAGACATATTTGTTGTCAAATCACCTATTGTAGGTACCTTCTATACATCACCAAGCCCGGGGGCTGAACCTTTTGTAAAAGCGGGAGATAAAGTTGAAGAAGGGCAGACTTTGTGCATTATAGAAGCTATGAAAATAATGAATGAGATTACGAGTGAGGTATCAGGAGAGATTGTTGAAATATTAGTTGAAAATGAGGAAGTAGTCGAGTATGGCCAGCCTTTGATGAAGATTAGGAGGTAAGTTTATGTTTAAAAAGGTATTAGTAGCAAACAGAGGTGAAATAGCAGTTAGGATTATAAGGGCTTGTAAGGAAATGGGGATAAAAACTGTTGCGGTATATTCAGAGATAGATAAAGATTGTCTGCATGTTCATTTAGCTGATGAGGCTATATGTATAGGGCCGGCTCTATCTGCTAAAAGTTATTTAAATATACAAAATATAATTAGTGCAGCTCTATGTGCAGGTGCAGATGCAATTCATCCTGGATATGGCTTTTTATCTGAAAATCCTAAATTTGCATCAGTATGTAAAGAACATGGTATTAAATTTATAGGTCCTTATCCAGAGCATATAATAAAGATGGGCGATAAGGCAGAAGCAAGAAGGACTATGATTAATGCTAAGGTTCCAGTTGTTCCTGGGTCTGAAGGTTCTGTAAAAGGAGTAGATGAAGCTAAAGATATTGCTAAAAAGATAGGATTTCCTGTAATGATAAAGGCAGCTAGTGGCGGTGGCGGTAGAGGTATGAGAATAGTACGTAGTGAAGAAGAATTTGAGAAAAATTTTATTATGGCACAAAGAGAGGCATTGTCTGCATTTAATGACGATTCGATGTATATAGAAAAGTTTATTGAAAACCCTAGACACATAGAATTTCAAATATTAGCCGATGAACATGGAAATATTATTCATTTAGGAGATAGAGACTGTTCTCTGCAGCGAAGAAATCAGAAGGTGCTTGAAGAGGCTCCGAGTGCAGTGGTTGACGATGAGTTGAGAAATAGAATGGGCGAAGCTGCAATAAAAGCTGCTAAGGCTGTAGGGTATGTTAACGCTGGTACTGTAGAATTTCTATTGGATAAAGACAAAAATTTTTATTTTATTGAGATGAATACGAGAATACAAGTAGAACATCCTGTAACAGAAGCAGTAACGGGTATAGATTTAATAAAAGAGCAGATTAAAATAGCTGCAGGAGAAAAATTAAGTATATCACAGCAAGACATAACTATAAGAGGGCATGCTATTGAATGCAGGATAAATGCAGAAGATGTCAAAGAGAACTTCAGGCCATCACCGGGTTTAGTAGAAGTATATCATACAGCGGGTGGATATGGTGTTAGAATAGACAGTCATTTATATAGTGGATACGTAATACCGCCGACATATGATTCTATGATTGCGAAAATAATTGTTTGGGGAGAGAATAGATTAGAAGCGATTAACAGAATGAAGAGAGCTTTAGAGGAGACAGTGATTGAAGGGGTTAGCACTAATATAGATTTCCATTTGGACATCTTAAACAACGAAAGATTTATTGAAAATGAAATTGACACTTCGTTTGTAAATGAGGTTATTCTAGAAAAATAATATGAGAGGTGAAAAACATGATAAAAGACCTCTTTCATAAAAGAAAGTATGCAACTATAACTTTATATAAAGAGGAAAAAGAAGTCAAAAAGTTAATAGATGAAAGGCCTAAAATGGTAAAAGAAAAAACTGTGATAGATGACGATAAGCATATTAAATGCAAAAAGTGCGGAGAGGTACTTTCTATAGATGCAGTAAAGAAAAATTTGATGGTTTGTACTAAATGCGATTATCATTTCAGAATAGGCTCAACAGAGAGGATAAATATAATTTTTGATAGTGGAAGTTTTAATGAATATGATAAAGAATTAAAACCAGCAAATCCTTTAAATTTTCCAGAGTATGAAAAGAAGATAGAAGATTATAGAGCAAAGACAGGGCTTGAGGAGGCTGTAGTAACGGGTGAAGGGAAAATTAAAGGACATGAGTGCATTGCATGTATTATGGAGCCTAATTTTATGATGGGAAGTATGGGCTCTGTTGTAGGAGAAAAAATAACTAGGGCGATAGAGAGGGCAATAGAGAAGAAAATGCCTTTAATTATATTTTCTGCATCTGGAGGAGCTAGAATGCAGGAGGGCATATTGTCTCTTATGCAGATGGCAAAAACTTCTGCTGCATTGGGAAGGCTTTCAGAAGAAGGACTTTTATATATATCTGTTTTTACAGATCCGACTACAGGTGGAGTTACAGCAAGTTTTGCTATGTTAGGAGATATTATAATATCTGAACCGGGAGCTCTTATCGGTTTTGCAGGGCCTAGAGTAATTGAACAAACTATAAGACAGAAACTTCCTGAAGGCTTCCAGAGAGCCGAATTTTTAAAAGATAAAGGCTTTGTAGACAAAATAGTCCATAGGAAAAATCTAAGAGATGTGTTGGCGGATATATTATATATACACTCTTTAAGAGGTGAGGCAGATGTTTAATCATTTAGAATTTGAAAAACCTATAATAGAATTAGAAAATAAAGTTAAGGAATTAGAAAAGTTTAGTGAAGAACATGATGTAGATCTATCAAAAGAAATAGATATATTAAAAACAAAATTAGAAACAATGAAAAAACAAGTATACAAAGATTTAACTCCTTGGCAAAAAGTAAAAATTGCAAGACTTCCAGAAAGACCTACCTCTATTGACTATATAAAAAAGATAATTCCTAATTTTATTGAACTTCATGGAGATAGGCTCTATGGAGATGATAAAGCGATAATTGGAGGAATAGGTACAATAGGAAGTATTCCTGTAACTGTAATTGGACATCAAAAAGGTAAAGATTTAAAAGAAAATATAAAAAGGAATTTTGGGATGCCTCATCCAGAGGGATATAGAAAAGCATTGAGACTTATGAAGCAGGCAGAAAAATTTAATAGGCCAATTATAACTTTTATTGATACACCGGGTGCATATTGTGGTATAGGAGCAGAGGAAAGAGGACAAGGAGAGGCTATTGCGACAAATCTTATTGAAATGAGCAAATTGAAGGTGCCTATAATTATTATTGTAATCGGAGAAGGTGGAAGTGGCGGAGCTTTAGCTTTAGGAGTAGGCGATAGAGTCTGCATGTTAGAACATTCTGTTTATTCTGTTATATCACCAGAAGGGCTTGCAAGTATATTGTGGAAAGATGCAAATTTAGCTCAAAAAGCTGCAAATATTATGAAATTAACTTCCAAAGATTTATTAGAGTTTGGAGTTATAGATAAAATAATTGAAGAACCTTTAGGTGGAGCTCATAAGGATATAGATTTTGTAGCAGAAAGAATAAAAGAATATATATTGAGTGAAATTCCTAAATTGATGAAATTAGATAAAAATGAGTTACTCGATTTAAGATATGATAAAATCAGAAAAATAGGAACTTGGCAGTAGAACCATTCTGTAATCAGAATGGTTTTTTGCTGTCAAAAAATTATTAAGATTTAGTAAAAGACTTTATAATAAAGAGGATTATTTAAACTTTTAAAGAATTATGAATAATATATCTAATTTTGATATATATTTTTGTGATAGATGAGGAGGTGGGAGTATGGGGTATGAAAACCTTTTACTAAAGAAAGAGGGGAACATATGTATACTAACGATTAACAGACCTAAAGCCTTAAATGCACTGAATTCCAAAGTATTAGAAGAATTAAGTGATGCAGTAGATCAAATAGAGAATGATAAAGATATCCATGTAGTCATAATAACAGGAGAGGGGAAAGCGTTTGTCGCAGGAGCCGATATTTTAGAAATGAAAGATATGACTCCAGAAACTGCTAGAAAGTTTGCGAAACAAGGATTAGAAGTTTTTAGAAAGATTGAACTCATGGAAAAGGTAGTTATAGCGGCTGTAAATGGATTTGCATTAGGTGGTGGATGTGAACTTGCAATGTGTTGCGACATTAGGATAGCATCAGAAAAGGCAAAATTCGGGCAGCCAGAAGTGGGATTAGGTATTACTCCGGGATTTGCAGGAACTCAAAGATTATCACGTTTAGTTGGTATAGCTAAAGCTAAAGAGCTAATATTTACCGGAGACATGATAGATGCTAACGAAGCGGAAAGGATAGGGCTTGCAAACAAAGTTGTTAAAGCAGATGAGCTTATGAATACTGCCATTGAACTTGCAAAGAATATAGCTTCTAAAGGACAGATTGCAGTGAAATATTCAAAAATAGCTATAAACAGAGGCTTTGAAACAGATATTGAAACTGGAATGGAAACAGAAAGAAATCTATTTTCATTGTGTTTTGCTACATACGACCAAAAAGAAGGAATGACTGCTTTTATTGAGAAAAGGAAGCCAGAATTTAAAAATCAGTAATTAAAACAGATTTCTTAAAATAAATTTTAGAGGGGGAGTTTAAATGAAAGTTTGTGTTATTGGTGCTGGTACAATGGGTTCGGGTATAGCTCAAGTTTTGGCACAAGCAGGACATGAAGTGATATTAAAAGATATTGAAGACAAATATCTTCAAAGAGGGCTATCTGTAATTACTAAAAACTTGGATAGAAATGTGAAAAAAGAGAGAATGACAGAAGAAGAAAAAAATCAAGTTCTTGGAAGAATTATAACTACTACTAATATCGATTTAATAAAAGATGCAGATATAGTTATTGAGGCAGCAGTTGAGAATATGGAAATAAAGAAAAAAATATTTGAAGAGCTAGATAAGGTATGTAAGCCAGAAACGATATTTGCAACAAATACCTCCTCTTTATCTATTACAGAAATAGCAAGTGTAACTAATAGACCTGAAAAAGTTATAGGAATGCATTTTTTCAATCCAGTACCAGTTATGAAACTTGTTGAAATCATAAAAGGTATAGCAACATCAGATGAAACTAAGAAGTTTGTATGTGATTTATCAGTAGAGCTTGGTAAAACTCCAGTTGAAGTCGAGGAAGCTCCTGGTTTTGTAGTAAACAGAATACTTATTCCAATGATTAATGAAGCTGTTGGTATTTTAGCAGATGGTGTTGCATCGGCAGAGAGTATTGATAATGCTATGAAGTTAGGTGCAAACCACCCTATAGGTCCATTAGCACTTGCTGACCTTATAGGAAATGACGTTTGTCTAGCCATTATGGAAGTGTTATATGAAGAGTTCGGTGATCCTAAATACAGACCACATCCACTATTAAGGAAAATGGTTAGAGGCGGATTATTAGGAAGAAAAACAGGAAAAGGATTTTTCGACTACAGTAAATAGTGAACGACATAAGTGTTTGATAACTGAATAATATATTAAATTATTAGGGGGTTTTAAACGTGAGGGAAGTTGTTATTGTTGGTGCGGCTAGAACGCCAATAGGAAGTTTTGGGGGAAGTTTATCTAAATTATCGGCAGTAGATTTGGGGGTAGCAGCTGCTAAAGAAGCAATCAAAAGGGCCGGAATTAAGGAAGAAATGATTGATGAAGTAATAGTTGGAAATGTTCTGTCGGCAGGATTAGGTCAAAACCCAGCAAGGCAGATAGCCATAAATGCGGGACTTCCAGATACTATACCAGCTATGACAATAAACAAAGTCTGTGGTTCTGGGCTTAGAGCCGTAAGTATGGCAGCGCAGTTCATTATGCTAGGAGACGCTGATATCATTTTAGCAGGCGGCACTGAAAGCATGAGTAATGCTCCATATATTGTACCTAAAGCTAGATGGGGACTTAGAATGGGACATAGCGAATTGATTGACACAATGATTCAAGATGGATTAACAGACATATTCAATAATTATCATATGGGTATAACAGCTGAAAACATAGCTGAAAAATGGAATATATCTAGAGAAGAACAAGATGAATTTGCGCTTCAAAGTCAGCTTAAAGCAGAGAGGGCTCAAAAAGAAGGCAAATTTAAAGACGAAATAGTCCCTGTCGAAGTGCCACAGAGAAAGGGAGAACCTATTATTGTAGATACTGATGAATACCCTAGACACGGAACTACTATTGAAAAGTTAGCAAAATTAAAACCTGCATTTAAGAAAGATGGTACCGTAACAGCGGGTAATGCTTCGGGAATAAATGATGGTGCGGCTATGTTAATTGTAATGGCTAAAGAGAAAGCGGAAGAGTTAGGAATAGAGCCTTTAGTTACCATTAAATCGTATGCTTCGGCGGCGTTAGATCCAAAAATTATGGGTTATGGACCTGTTCCAGCTACTAAGAAGGCATTAGAAAGAGCGGGATTAAAAGTAGAAGATTTAGATTTGATTGAAGCAAATGAAGCTTTTGCAGCACAGTCAATAGCTGTTATGAAGGACTTAGGATTAGATCCAGAGAAAGTTAATGTAAATGGTGGAGCTATAGCTCTAGGGCATCCAATAGGAGCTTCAGGAGCGAGAATTCTTGTAACATTAATTTATGAGATGATAAGAAGAAAATCTAAATATGGACTTGCGACTTTGTGTATTGGCGGCGGACAAGGTGCAGCAGTTGTTGTTGAGAGATAAGGGTAGGGTGAGCTAAAAAGCTCACCCTATTTAAATTTGAAAAAAAACGAATTTAATGCTATAATCATTTAGTAATTCAAATATATGTAACTTAAGTGTAACTTAATATTTTTGGTAATGTGTTATAATAATACTAGGCTTTTTATATGTATACAGCAACGAATCAGCATATTATTTAGGAAGGTGAAGGTATATGAAACAGTTTTTCAAGGTGTTTATTATTGCATTTTTTTGTTTTGTACTAGCCATAGGTGCAGGAGTACTTACGTTTATGAAATTCTATGATGCAAATGCACAGCCTCAAGGAAATATAAAAGATGCTAATGATGATAAAAAAGATAATAATGATTTATCAGATGATAAGCCTAAAGTTCTAGATCCATTTAAAAAAGCTATACAAGAAAGTGAGAGAATAAATGTTTTACTTCTAGGATTAGAAGGACCGAGAACAGATACTATAATATTTGCTAGTTTCGATCCAGCTACAAAAAAAGTAGATTTAATTTCGATACCTAGAGATACTTATTTTTACAGAGTAGGTTATAAAAATGCGGATGAAAGGAAAATTAATGCTGTTTATGGGGATTCGGGAGTAAAAGGTACAATAAAGGCTGTAGAAGCTGTACTTGGAGGAGTTCCAATACATCATTATGTAAAAGTAACGTATTCTGGAGTAGAAAAGATTGTTGATTCTTTAGGTGGTGTAGAGGTAAATGTTCCTTTTGATATGGATTATGATGATCCTACAGCTAAACCTCCTCTCCATATACATCTAAAGAAAGGAAGACAGATATTAGATGGAAAAAAAGCTATTCAGTTTTTAAGATTTAGAAAAAATAACGATAGGACAGTGGGCTATCCAGATGGAGATTTAGGTAGAATTAGAGCCCAGCAGCAATTTATTAAATCAGCCATAAAGAAATCTTTAAGTTTTAGGCTGCCAGTTGTAGCACAAACTTGTTTTAAATATATTAAGACAGATATGAGTTTAACTGATATCTTATTATATGTAGGTAAAGCAATAGGTATAAAGACGGAAGATATTTCAATGACTACACTTCCTGGTAGAGCTATATATAAGAATATAGGTGGTAAAAAAGTATCATATTTTGCATATGATCCAAAACAGGTTAAAGAATTAATGATGAAACTATATAATGTAAATACTGAAATTGAAAATTAATTATGTGAATGGGTTCCCAAAATATATTTGGGAACCCATTTTTGATGGGGGGAGTGGGGGACTAAGTATTTATATTTATAACCAATTTTTTAAGAAATAATCACTTAAATTAAAAAAAGTTCACAGGTAATATTTAAAACCATTGCATACATATGTAAATGCTAGTTAAAATTATTTGACAAAAATATAAAAGGATGATATATTTATATTAATAATGAAAATCATTATCATTAAGGAGGGGCTTTATGAGTATTGTAGTTATAGGTGGACATGAAAGAATGTGCAAATTATACAAGGATATTGGGAAAAAATATGGATGCAGAATAAAGGTTTTTACACACATGAATTCCAATCTAGACAAAAGAATTGGTAAGCCTGATTATATAGTAATGTTTACGGATGTAGTATCGCATAAATTAGTGTGCAAAACGCTTAAATTATGCAAAAATAAAAACATACCTAATTTAAGATTACATAATAGTAGTTTAAATACATTAGAGTCTGCATTAGAAAATATATCAAAAAGTACACGATGCTAGTGACAAGTTTATTAGTCAATAGTTAATAGTTAATTAGTTTGTCAAACACTGATTAATTAACTATCAACTATCGGTTTGACCCCTTAAATTTGGACAATTAAACTCTAACAACTAACTTTTTCTTAATATTGCTTGAGTTTTCTCTATAAAATTCCATAGGTGTCATATAACCAATAGCTGAATGAATTCTTATATTATTATAGTAATCAATATATTTCATAACTTCTTTATAAGCTTCTTTGAAACTTGTAAAACTAAAATATCTTAAGCATTCATTCTGAAGCAGGTTATGAAAAGATTCAATATGAGCATTCTTATTTGGTGTCTTAACAGGAATTTGCTCATGATGCATATTAAGTTTTTCACAAGTATATTTGAATATATTGCTTACAAATTGTGAACCATTGTCAGTACGTATAATTGGATTAGTTTTACTAGATAACAAATTTCTTTTTATCAATGCATTTATCAAAGTTGCTTTTGCATCTTTTGCAGTACAACTTAAACCAATATGATAATCTATAATACTTCTGTCAAATACATCAATGATAGATAAAATATAAAAAAACTTTTTACTACTAGCTATATAGCCATACTTTACATCAGCTTCCCAAAGCTGATTAGAACCTGTAATAGTTCTATTTATTGCTATCTTTCTTG
>NZ_FQXO01000060.1 GCF_900129995.1 Caloranaerobacter azorensis DSM 13643
ATGAGCCCAATATCAATATTAAGAGCAAGACGAATAATAAGGAACATAGAAAGGAAAGAGATGGAGAAGATAGCAAATCAAATAATAGACTTACCGACAGCAGAAGAAGTAGAGAAGTTTATAGATGAATTAGGATGGAATTTTAATAACTGAAGGGATTATACCTTCAGTTATTTTTGTATTAACCCTATACTTTGCTTTGGTGTAAAAGATAAATAAAAAATGTTTCAAAATTGCAGTATATTAGCTAACATTTATTGGACTTTTATTGATAGCATTAAGGGAATATAATTAAAAATAAAGAGAAGGATGATTGAATATGTTAGATAAGAGGAGTTGTGTTATTTTATTAAAGATAATTGAAAAAGACAGTCCGATAGTTGTGAAAACCTTATCACAAGAGTTAAATATTTCTGAAAGAACAATAAGATACAATTTGAATAAAATTGACGATTGGTTAAAAAGTAATGGATTAGCGCCTCTGAATCGAATACCGGGTAAGGGAATTTTTGCAAATCAAAAACAGAAAAAAATGATAAGAGATTTGCTTAAAAATATTGATACTTATTTCTATGTAAATTCGACAGAGGAGAGGAAGAAAATAATAGCTTTAAAATTATTAGAATCTTCAAAACCGATAACAATAAATGATTTAGAAAATGAATTACTTGTAAGTAAAAATACTGTGCTTAAAGAGCTTAAAGTATTGAGAGAGTGGTTTAAGGAGCGAGGAGTTGAATTAGTGAGCAAGCCTAGAATAGGTTATTTTCTTGAAGGTATGGAAAACATGAAGCGGAGAGCCGTAAAAGAACTTATGACAGAAATATTCGAAAAAGACATGGCAGTAGACATAATTAGAGCCATTAATGGGAGAGTTAAAGTCGATAGTGGGATATCTAAAGAAATAAAGAGTCTATTTAAAGACCTCGATATAAATTACATTGAAGCCTGTGTAAGATATACAGAAAAGTTATTAGAAAAGGAATTTACTTATGAATCCTATGTAAATTTAGTAACTCATATAGCTATTGCTATAAAGAGATTAAGAGACAATAAAGAGATTAAAATGTCGCCTTGTAATTTGAGTAAAATAAAAGAATTTACAGAATTTGAAGCAGCTAAAAGCATGGCAGAGAAATTAGAAGAAAAGTTTAATATAAAGATACCAGAAGATGAAATAGGTTATATAGCTATGCATTTAGTTGGGACAAAGGTGCAAAAAGACCTTAACAATCAGTATGAGAAAGAATCTATTTCAGAAATTGCATGTGATTTGATTAATAATTTTGAAAAAGAATTCAAAATTGTATTAAGCGATAAAAGTGGACTTATGAAAAATCTGATACTGCATTTAAGGCCAGCGGTGTATAGAATGGAATTTGACATAAAAATTCATAATCCGTTATTAAATGATATCAAAAATAGATTTAAAAGAGTATTTGATACTACTAAAAAAATAGTAAAAGATATAGAGAAAAAATATGATATAAGCTTTAATGAAGATGAAATAGGGTATATAGCAATGCATTTTGGTTCAGCACTTCATTTGCAGAGTAAATTCAAAGGAAGGAAATTTAATGTACTGGTGGTTTGTGGAAGCGGTGTTGGTACAGCAAAGCTTTTAGAAGCACAACTGAAAATTAAATTTCCACAGATTAATATAGTAGATACAATTTCTTCGTTAGATACTGATAAATATTTGAATAAGAATATAGACTTTTTAATTTCAACTATAGATATTGAAAGCAAATTTTTTAAAACAATAGTCGTTAGTCCTCTACTTAATACAAAGGACTGTCGAATTATACAGAACACTCTTAACATAACACAAATAGAAGATAGTTCTAATAATGTTGAAAAGGTTGTTTCTCAAATTATGAATTCAATATCAAATCACTGCAAAATTGAAAATTATGAGCAGTTATTAAATGAGATTATATATATTTTAAAAAATAAAACACAATTTATAAATGAGCTTGAAGGAGGTAAACCTATGTTAAATGAGTTAATTACAGAGGAGACAATAGCTTTAAATGTAGAAGTGAAAGATTGGAAAGATGCAGTATATAAGGGGGCTGAAATGCTATTAATCAAGGATTATATAGATAAGAGTTATATAGATGGAATAATTAAAAACATTCTTGAAATAGGGGCATATATTGTTATAGCACCGGGCATTGCATTACCGCATGCTAGGCCGGAATGTGGAGTTAAAAAGCTATCGATGAGCTTAATGACATTGAAAAATCCGGTTGAATTTGGGAATGAAGATAATGACCCAGTTAAGTTGGTGATAACGCTTGCGGCTATTGATAATGAAATGCACTTAAAAGCACTATCTCAACTTATGGGATTGTTAAATAATTCAGAGGATGTACAAGCTATATTTAATGCTAAAAATAAGAAAGAAATCCTCTGTATAATAGAAAAATATTCAAAATAGAAGGGAGGTGTAGGTAATATGAAGATATTAGTAGTTTGTGGAAGTGGATTGGGAAGTAGTTTTATGATGGAAATGAGTATTAAGTCAATATTAAAAGAAATGGGAGTTAATGCAGAAGTAACTCATACAGATTTAGGGTCTGCAAAAGCTGAAAAAGCTGATATTTATGTTGGTACAAGAGATATAACAAGTCAATTAGAAGGCATAGGTGGAGAAGTAATATCATTAAAAAGTATGATAGATAAAGAAGATATGAAGAGACAACTTGAAGAGACATTCAAAAAGTTAGGCGTTCTATAAGCTACTGTATAAGTGATAAAGATAAAGGGGGAAAAGCCATGTCGTTTTTTAAATTCTTGATGTACGATGTTTTAAGTGTACCGGCTGTACTAGTTGGATTAGTGGCACTAGTAGGTTTATTAGCTCAAAAAAAGTCAGCAACCGACTGTATTAAGGGAACAATAAAGACAATTATGGGCTTTATTATTCTAGGTGCTGGAGCAGGAGTAGTAGTAGGAGCATTAAATCACTTTTCAGAGATGTTTCAATACGGATTTGGTATTTCGGGTATAGTACCAAATAATGAGGCTATAGTGTCAATTGCCCAAAAGGCGTTTGGTAAAGAGATGGCATTAATTATGTTCTTTGGTATGATTGTCAACATTATTATTGCTAGATTTACTAAATGGAAATATATATTTTTAACTGGTCATCATACATTGTATATGGGTATTATGATAGCTGCTATATTGGCAGCAGGTGGAATGTCAGGAGTAAGTTTAGTAGCGGTAGGTTCTTTAATATTAGGTTCTGTAATGGTATTTTTCCCAGCGATTGCACAGCCTTTCATGAAGGATATAACTGGTACAGATGAAGTTGCATTTGGACATTTTGGTACCACAGGATATGTGATTGCTGGTCTAATAGGTAAATGGTTTGGAAATAAAGAAAAATCAACAGAAGAAATGGAATTGCCAAAAGCACTTTCTTTCTTAAGGGATACACCAGTTGCTATAGCATTCACAATGGGTATAATCTTTATCATATCGGCAATTGCAGCAGGAAAAGAGTTTACAGAAGGTTTAAGCGGAGGACAAAATTATATTGTATTTTCAATAATTCAAGCAATTACATTTGCAGCAGGAGTATTTGTAATACTTCAAGGTGTTAGAATGGTTCTTGCAGAAATAGTTCCTGCATTTAAAGGTATTGCAGAAAAATTAGTACCTAATGCAAAACCTGCATTAGACTGTCCTGTTGTATTCCCATATGCTCCAACAGCAGTGCTTTTAGGATTCTTATCAAGTTTCGCAGCAGGAGTTATAGGAATGTTTATACTAATGGCGCTTGGGCTACCTGTAATCATTCCTGGAGTTGTACCTCATTTCTTCTGCGGTGCTACAGCAGGTGTATTTGGTAATGCTACTGGCGGAAGAAGAGGAGCTATACTTGGAGCATTTGTACATGGACTTTTGATAACATTCCTTCCAGTGCTATTAATGCCTGTACTTGGAAATCTAGGTTATGCTAATACTACATTTAGTGATGCCGACTTCGGCGTTGTAGGTATATTATTAGGAAATATATTAAAAATATTTGTTCATTAATCAAAGTAAAAGAGAGAGACAATTCTCTCTCTCTTTCTTTTAAAGAAGGAGGAAATTATATGGATATCAAACATTTGCAGCATAAAGCCATGCAAATCAGAGAAGAAGTCATAGATTATGCATATAATCTAGGGAAGTGTCATATTGGAGGGGCACTATCAACCATAGAAATATTAACAGCACTATATTATGATGTCATGAAGATAGACCCTCTAAATCCAAAACTTGAAGATAGAGACAGATTCATACTCAGCAAGGGACATGGGACTTTAGGATTATATACTATATTAGCGGATCTTGGATTTTTCTCTAAAGATCATTTATGTACATACAAAAAAATGGGTTCAATCTTACAAGGTCATCCTCATACACTAAAGACACCGGGAATCGAAATGAGTGCAGGTTCATTAGGACAGGGAATATCATTTGGCGTTGGAAAGGCTTTAGCATTAAAATTAAAAGGATTAAATAGCAGAGTTTATGTATTAGTTGGAGATGGAGAGCTTGAAGAAGGGCAAAATTGGGAGGCTATTGCATCGGCTTCTCACTTTAAATTGGATAATCTATGTGTAATAGTAGATAACAATGGCTTGCAATTAGATGAAACTGTTGTAAATGAATTGAGTTTCAGCAATTTAGGAGATAAATTTGCATCATTTGGATGGAATGTTAAAACAATAGATGGTCATGATATTAAAGAAATCGTGGAGAGTCTAAAAGAAAGAAGAGATAACCAGAAACCTATTGCTATAATAGCTAATACTGTTAAAGGAAAAGGAGTTTCTTTTATGGAGAATGAGATAAGCTGGCATTGTAATAAGATGACAGATGAGCAGTACAGAATTGCTAAAACAGAATTAAAGAAATTCAGGGAGTTGGTATAATGATGAAATCACCTAGAGATGTTTTTGGAGATGCATTAGTAGAGCTTGGTGCTAAAAATGATAATATCATAGTCTTAAATGCTGATTTAGCATCTTCTACAAAGACTATTAAATTTCAAAAAAAATATCCTGAAAGACATTTCAACATGGGGATATGTGAGCAAAATATGATGTCAGTTAGCGCAGGTTTAGCTAGTGAAGGGTACATACCGATAGTGAGTACGTTTGCGGTTTTTGCAACAGGTAGAGCATATGATCAGATAAGACAATGTATAGCATATAGTAATAATAATGTAAAGATTGCAGCTACACATCCGGGGCTAGCAGTTGGCGGTGATGGAGCTACACACCAAGCATTGGAAGATATTTCGCTGATGAGGACAATGCCGAATATGACTGTATTAGCACCATCTGATGAAGTTGAGACCAAAAAAGCTATTGAAGAAGCGGTAAAATATCATGGACCAGTCTATATCAGAATTGGTAGAGCTGAAATGCCTAAACTTCATAGAGATGATTATGATTTTAAGATAGGAAAAGGAGAAATTTTAAGAGAGGGTACAGATATTACTGTTGTCAGTCATGGGATTATGACATATTTTTCATTACTTGCTGCAGAGCAGTTGAGTAACGAAGGTATAAGTTTAGAAGTAATAAATATGGCATCTATTAAACCGATAGACAGAGATTTGATATTGACTTCCATTAAAAAGACTAAAGGGATAGTTACAATAGAAGACCATAGTATATATGGTGGATTGGGCAGTGCAGTTGCCGAAGTTGTAGTAACAAATGATCCAACTCCTATGGAAATAATCGGTGTAAATGACGTTTTCGGCGAATCTGGAACAGCAGACGAATTATTTAAAAATTATGGATTAGACGTTAAATCTATTAAAGAAAGGATAAAAGAATTTTTTGAAAAATTGGAGGAGGAATAATATGCAAAAGGTACAAGTAGAATTAAAAAATGAAACAGGACTACATGCAAGACCAGCAAGTATATTTGTAAAAGAAGCAACAAAATATACATCAGATATAAAAATCATGAAAGACGACAAAAAATACAGCGCAAAAAGCATAATGGGTATATTAAGTTTAGGAGCAGGAAAAGGAGATAAATTAACAATAATAGCAGATGGAGAAGATGAAAAGCAGGCAGTAGAAGCACTTAAGGCATTAGTAGAAAATAATTTTGAGAAGTAGAAGGAGAGAATATTAGAATAAATCTTAATAACTGAAGGCATTATGCCTTCAGTTATTTTTAATTGAGATTTTTAAACTTATATTTGACAAAAAGAATAAATACATATTATAATATAAATACAAATTGGTATATACAACATAACAATAATACAAATATATAACAACAGGATAAGACTTTAATATGAAGGAAGGTTGATGAGGATTTGAGTGATATAATCGTTGAAGGTAGAAATGTTAATACACTGAATATTGATAAATTGTCTACTCTTGGAATAATAGAAAAAATAAATGATGAAGATAAAAAAGTTGCTTATGCAGTTGAAAAGGAGAAGAATAATATTGCTAAAGCTGTGGATTTAATTGTAGAAAGTTTTAATAAAGGTGGAAGGTTGTTTTATGTAGGTAGTGGTACCAGTGGTAAATTAGGAGTACTTGATGCATCTGAGTGTCCTCCTACATTTGGAGTGGATGATTCTATGGTTCAAGGTATTATATCAGGAGGAGAAAAGGCATTAAGTGGATGGTTAGAATACACAGAAGATGATGAGAAACTAGCGATTGAGGACATGGAGAAAAGAAAGGTGAATTTCAAAGACGTTGTAGTTGGGATAAGTGCTAGTGGCAATACTCCTTATGTTATAAAAGCGATTGAATATGCTAAAAAAGTTGGTGCTAAAACTGTAGGGCTTATATGTAATAGTAAAGGGAAATTAAGAGAGATTTGCGACATTACTATTTGTGTAGAAGTTGGACCAGAGGTAATTATGGGTTCTACTAGAATGAAGGCAGGAACGGCTCAAAAGATGGTTTTAAATATGCTTAGTACTGCATCTATGATTAAAATAGGAAAAGTTTATAGCAATCTAATGGTAAACGTTAGACCTATAAACAAAAAGCTTAGAAAAAGGGTAGAGGAAATCGTTTATTTAGCGACAGGAGCAGAGGAAAAAGTAATTAAAGACGTTTTAGAAAAATGTGATTATAATGCTAAATTAGCAATTATTATGATTAAGAAGAAAGTGAATTTAACAGAAGCTAAAAATTTAGATAATCATGGAGGGGATTAAACATGTTTAAATTTTTAAGGAAGAACAAAAGCAAAAATATTTTGGCACCTATGATTGGAAAAGTAATAGATATTGAAAATGTTCCAGATGAAGTTTTCTCACAGAAGATGGTTGGAGATGGGGTAGCTATTGAGCCTACTGATGGAATTGTTGTTGCGCCTTGTGATGGGAAGATAATACAGTTATTTCCTACAAATCATGCCGTAGGTATAGAAACAAAAGAAGGCTTGCAAATACTTATCCATATAGGGATAGATACTGTAGAACTAAAGGGAAAAGGTTTTAAAAGTTATGTAACCAAAGGTGATTATGTAAAAATTGGCGATAAATTGCTTGAGGTTGATTTAGAATATTTACAAGAAAATGGGAAATCGATTATAAGTCCTATAGTTATAACTAATATGGAGTTAGTTGATAGTTTAAACAAAATAAAAGGATTTGTAAAGGCTTCTAATGATTCAATAATGGAGATAAAATTAAAAGCTAAATAAGTACCATTATAAGTAATATTAAATAGATGAATTTGGGGGGATATTTTTGAGAAAGGTATCAAAGCAAAATCCTTTACCTTTATATTATCAATTAAAAGAAATAATTCAGGAAATGATAGAAAATGAAGAATTAAAACCGGGAGATCCTGTACCTCCTGAAAGAGAATTGTGTGAAATTCATGGTATAAGCAGAATGACTGCTAGAAAAGCAATAATGGCATTAGTAAATGAAGGAATATTATATAGAGAACAAGGGAAAGGGACATTTGTTTCTGAACCTAAAATCAATCAGCAGCTTTCACAATTAAAAGGTTTTACAGAAGAGATGGCTGAAAAGGGGTTAAGAGCAACTACCCAGATATTATCATTTAAAATAAAAGAAGCTACTAAAAAGATTAAGAATCATTTAAATATGGATGAAAAGGATAATAAAGTTATAGAAATAAGAAGATTGAGAATAGTAGAAGATGAACCTTTTTCTATTGAGATTGTATGGATACCATTTAATATGTGTCCAGATTTAAAAAAGGATGTGCTAGAAGGGAAATCGCTTTACAAGATTTTTAAAGAAAAATACGGCTATACTTTAGATTATGCTAAACAAACAATAGAACCTATAATGTTAAATGAATATGAAAGGGATTTATTAAAATTAGATAAAAAATCACTAGCATTATTATTTAGAAGGAAGACGTATTTAGATGACGGCAGAGTTATTGAGTATACGAAAGCCATTTATAGAAGCGATAAATATAAATATGAAATTGTACTGAGATCATAAATACTAAATAATGTAAACGTTTTTTATGAAATAAAGTTTGATGTTGAAGGAAAAATGAATTTTATAATTTTTCTTAAATATATAAAAAATTAAAGGAGGAAAGAAAGTGAAAAATTCATTTGGTAAACTTCAAAAAGTTGGTAAGGCTTTGATGCTACCAATAGCTGTATTACCAGCGGCAGCATTATTACTTAGATTAGGTGCTGCTGACATATTAAATATTCCTTTTATTATGAAAGCTGGAGAAGCTATATTTAGTAATCTTGCTTTATTGTTTGCCATAGGTGTTGCTGTTGGACTATCTTTTGATAATGCTGGAGCAGCAGGCTTGGCAGGTGCTGTTGGTTATCTTGTTTTAACAAATGCTATAGTTACCATTAATCCAGATATAGATATGAGTGTACTTGCAGGTATGATTTCTGGTATTGTAGCAGGGGTCTTATATAATAAATTTCATGATATTAAATTACCCGATTGGTTAGGTTTTTTTGGAGGTAAAAGATTTGTACCTATTGTTACAGCTGCTACAAGTATAGTATTAGCACTTATTTTTGGTTATATATGGCCTCCTATTCAAAATGGTATTCATGCAGCTGGTGAGTGGATAATAGGAGCTGGAGCTATAGGAGTATTTGCTTTTGGAGTATTAAATAGATTATTAATACCGGTTGGATTACATCATGTAATTAATAGCTTTATTTGGTTTGTATTCGGTCAATATGGAAATGCAACAGGAGATTTAAATAGATTCTTTGCTGGAGATCCAACTGCAGGCTCATTTATGGCAGGTTTTTATCCGATATTTATGTTTGCACTTCCTGCAGCGGCTTTAGCAATGATTACAATGGCTAAACCTGAAAACAGAAAGGCAATTAGTGGGGCAATGATAAGTGTTGCAGTTACATCTTTCCTTACTGGTATAACTGAACCAATAGAGTTTATATTTATGTTTTTAGCTCCAGTTTTATATGTAACACATGCTATACTTACTGGTTTATCATTAGCTATAGCACATATTTTAGGTATTAAACATGGTTTTGGTTTTTCGGCTGGAGCTATAGATTATCTCTTAAATATGGGAATAGCTACAAAAGGTTGGTTATTAATACCTATTGGTCTAGGTTTTGGATTAATTTACTATCTAATCTTTGTTTATGTAATCAAAAAATTAAATTTACCAACTCCAGGTAGGTTAGATGAAGAAAATGGTTCAATAGATAGTGAAATAACAAATAATGGGTTATCCCAAATAGCATCAGCATATATAGAAAAACTCGGAGGAATGGAAAATATTGAAGAAATAGATGCTTGTATTACAAGACTTAGATTAACATTAAAAGATACTTCTATAGTTGATGATGCAGAACTAAAAAAACTAGGAGCATCTGGTGTACTTAGACCTAATAACAAAAATATGCAAGTTGTTGTAGGTACTAAGGCTGAAATAATAGCAGATGCAATGAAAAATTTAATAGCTAAAAAATAAAGCTAAGTTCTAGAGATTAGCAAAGACATGGTAGCTTAATTTGCTACCATGTCATTTTGTCGAAAGAAAGGACGATAAACATGAAAAAAATATATGGCCTTATTAATGGGAAGATAATATATAAAGACTCAATTATAGAGGATAAAGTATTGATATTTAACGAAAAAATAATTGATATTGCAGATTTGCAAAATATAGACAGATATGAAAACATAAATTTAATAGATGTTGAAGGAAAATTTATATCGCCTGGTTTTATTGATATTCATATACATGGTGCTGGTGGAAGCGACATTATGGATGGCACCATGGAGTCAATAACAAACATTAGTAACACCATAGCAAAAACTGGAGTTACAGGTTTTCTGCCAACTACAATGACTATGGATAAAGATACTATATATGGAGCGCTAAATGTAGTAAGACAAGCTATGTATTTAGATATTCAAGGAGCAAAAGTATTAGGAGTGCATATGGAAGGTCCTTTTATAAATGAAAAATATAAAGGTGCTCAAAATGCAAAATATATTTTAAAACCTGATTTTGAGTTTATTAAAGAGTATCTAGACATTATTAAAATAATCACACTAGCACCAGAAATGGATAAAGAATATAGATTTTTACAAAAAATAAAAGAATATAGTGATATAACTCTTTCTATAGGGCATTCTAATGCAACCTATGATGAGGCAAAAAAAGCTATCAAGAATGGGATAAAACATGCTACTCATCTTTTTAATGCAATGACTCCTATGCACCACAGAGCCCCCGGAATAGTAGGTGCGGTTTTGAGAAGCAATATTACATGTGAATTAATAGCAGATAAAATTCATGTACATCCAGCTATTTTTCAGATACTTATAGATGTAAAAGGTATAGAGAATTTAGTACTTATAACCGACTCGATGAGAGCTGGATGCATGAAAGATGGTATATATGAACTAGGAGGCCAAAAAGTAATAGTAAAGAATGGTTCAGCAAGATTAGAAGATAACACATTAGCTGGAAGTATATTAACGTTAAATAGAGCAGTGAAAAATGTATTAGAGAATACCAGTATTAAACTATATGAGGTTGTCAAATTAGTTACACAAAATCCAGCTAAAGTGATAGGAATAGAAAAAGATAAGGGTAGTCTTGATATAGGTAAAGATGCGGATATAACAGTTTTTGATGAAGATTTAAATATATATTTTACTGTTGTAGAAGGTAAAATTGTTTTTAATAAACTTTAATTGAAACATTGATGTGAAAGGAAGGTGGAACTATGAAAGTATTGATTGTAAAAGATTATGAAGAAATGAGTAGAAAAGCGGCAAACATAGTAGCAAGTCAAATCATATTAAAACCGGATAGTGTTATAGGACTTGCTACAGGAGATACACCAAAGGGAATGTATAGAGAATTAATAAAACTTTATAATAATGGAGATATAGACTTTGCCAATATAAAGACATTTAATTTGGACGAATACTATGGCCTGCCAAAAGAAAATCCACAAAGCTATCATTATTATATGATGGAAAACTTATTTAAGCATGTAAACATAAAAAAAGAAAATATACACATTCCAAATGGAATGGCGGAAAACATAGAAAAAGAATGCGAAGAATACGAAAAAAAGATACAGCAGGCAGGAGGCATAGATTTACAGGTTCTAGGAATTGGAAGAAATGGGCATATAGGTTTTAATGAACCAGATTTAAAATTTGAGGCTAAAGCTCATCTAGTTGAGCTTGATGAAGATACAATAAAAGCAAATTCTAGGTTCTTTAATTCAATACAGGAAGTTCCTACTAAAGCTATAAGTATGGGAATAAAGACTATAATGCATGCCAAAAAGATTGTTCTGCTTGCTTCTGGGAAAGAGAAGGCAGAGGCTATATATAAAGCAGTTAAGGGTGAAATTACACCTAAAGTACCTGCATCTGTATTGCAATTACATCCGGATGTCATCCTTATAGCCGATGAAGAAGCGGCTTCGTTGTTATAGATTTAATAAATGATTAGTTTAAACAGATAAAATATTAACGATATAAGACCAGCTAATAAAAGTCAAGAGTTAATTTAAAGTTTTTTGAACCTTGAAAAAGAGTATAGCAAACTAAGCAGTAATGTAAAAAAATTTGTGCTTAAGTGAAATAAAAACTTCTTTCTGGCAAGAATCAACAAATAAAATCAAAACCAGAAAGGAGTTTTTCAATGAGTACATTAAAAAAAGAAACATTAAGAGAAATGATTAGAGAGGGTAATTTAACTACAGCACAAGACCTTCACTCATTTCTAAAAGACCTTTTTAAAGATGCACTTCAAGAAATGCTTGAAGCAGAATTAGAAGTAGAACTAGGTTATGCTAAAGGAGATAGAAAAAATAAACAAACAGATAATCGAAGAAATGGATATACAGATAAGAAAGTAAAAACTCAATTTGGAGAAATGCAAATAGAAGTCCCAAGAGACAGGAATGGAGAATTTGAACCGATAGTAGTACCTAAAAATAAAAGAGATATATCAGGAATAGAAGAAAAAGTAATATCCCTATATGCAAGGGGAATGACAACAAGAGATATACATGATCAAATAAAAGATATATATGGAATACAAATATCAGCTGAAATGGTAAGTAAAATAACAGACAAACTATTACCCCAAATACAAGAATGGCAAAATAGACCACTTGAACCAATTTACCCATTTGTATTTATGGATGCTATACACTATAAAGTAAGAGAAGATGGACAAATAAAAAACAAAGCAGCTTATGTAGTATTAGGGATAAATTTAGAAGGATTTAAAGATATATTAGGAATTTGGATAGGAGAAAGTGAATCATCAAAATTCTGGTTAGGAATATTAAATGAACTAAAAAACAGAGGTGTTAAAGATATTTTAATATTTAGTGTAGATGGTTTAACTGGTCTAAAAGAAACAATTGGGGCTTCATTTCCTAAATCTGAAATACAAAGATGCATAATACATCAACTTAGAAATTCATTTAAATATGTACCATACAAAGACTTAAAAGAGTTCACAACAGATTTTAAAGAAGTATATACAGCAGTCAATGAAGAAACAGCATATTCCAAGCTTCAGGAAATAGAAGAAAAATGGGGTAAAAAATACCCCTTTGCAATAAAAAGCTGGTATGCTAACTGGGAAGTATTATCGCCTTTCTTTAAATTTACAGCAGAAATTAGAAGAATAATGTATACTACAAACATCATAGAAAGTCTACATAGACAATTTAGAAAAGTTACAAAAACAAAGACTATCTTTCCTTCAGATAAAGCTCTATACAAAATACTTTATTTAGCGAGTCAAAATGTGATGAAGAAATGGACTGTTCGTTATAAAAACTGGGATATAGTAATTAACCAATTAATGATATTCTTTGAAGGAAGGATAGAATCATATCTTTAAAGAAAACTTATAACTTCAAATTCAATCTAAAATCATAATCATGTGGATAATGTTTTTAATTTTAATCTTAATAAGAAACAAACTCTTTCCATTATAAAAATTATTGCCAAAATTATACGGTTTTATGTATATTACCATATAATTTTGGCAACTATAAAAGTGAGTTTAAAAGTTATTTATTATATCTAGTTAATTATTTCTTGTCAGATTGGAGTTTAAAGCACAAAATTATTTACAGACTCATTAGAATAGATTAATGGGACAGATAATCCGTCCTCAGGTTGATGACAAACCCACGATTTTTTTATATCGTGGGTTAAATTTTATTAAGCAACTAATTCAATTTTTCTAAAATAATTTCGCTTTTGATATTTTTGACACCAGTTTACAAGATTAATTAAGCCACAAAGTCATTGTATATAAAGTTTTTAACGCATTTGGAAACTACAGAATAAATTTTTCTATTTTCGAGCGAAGATACGAAACTATCAAAAATTAATTCTTTTATTACTCTTTCTGAAATCATTCGTTTTATAACTTGTGGGCTTTCAAATTTGTAATCAGAAAATCTATTACTGATAAAGGGTAATACTGAAACAAAAGTAAAACTTATAGCTATTAAGTTTATAAATCTTCAGAAATTTAGCACTTGAAAATTTTTTAGGGCGATAGCCCGTTGAT
>NZ_FQXO01000028.1 GCF_900129995.1 Caloranaerobacter azorensis DSM 13643
CTAAAATCTCCAATGTTTTGTTTATAGTCTTGATTAAGGAGTATTATATACATGTTTTCAAAATGTCTATACTTGTAAATATAATCTATAACCTTTGATTTGAATTTTTTGTCTTTTATTCTCATTTTGTATGTTCTTATGTTTTTATTTTCAACTATAGATTTACTCATTTTTTTTAACTCCCTCTATAATTTTTTTAACTACTTTTTGAATTTATAATTGTTTTAAGGTTTTTATAAATATTTTGTAACTGTTAATTATCTCCTCATTATATTTTCTTCTCACATAATATAATTATACTTTAATTAGAAATATCCTTTTAAAAAAAAAAAAAAAAAAAAAAAATAGAGTGCTTATTAGCACTCTCTGTTTTTATTTTGTGCATCTCTTATCATCCCAGTAGCATGTCCCATTGGACATACAACACACCAACTTCTAGGTCTATAGATTACTCCCATTATAATCCCTAAAATTAAAGAAATACTCATAAATCTAAATACACTAAATGCTACTCTCTTAAAATTAAATCCAGCATGATATAAAGAGAAACTAAATACTGTTATCATGAAAAATAATAATATATTTTTAAAAGTCCTAGTAGTCATCCCTTTTGGAAGATTATTCTTTAAACTTATATTCTCTAAAAATTTGCCCAACAGTGAACCTCTAGGGCAATATTTTTGACAATGTATCTTACCTCTCCCTCTAATCGCATGATAAAGCGGTGCTCCCATACAAGCAAAACCGAAAATTCCAAATCTTACATCTAAAATTGATAATACTAAAAATGTAATCATAATAATCCACGACCAATTCATATGAGACTTACCCTTCATGTCAACACCTCCGGATGCAATATTAATCAATATATCGCAATATTAATATATTAATGTATTAATATATTACGATATTGTGCTATATGTTTCAATAGCTGCATCCGAAGTTCTAAAATTAAGTTTTTTCATAATTGTTTCAATTTTCTATACAAATAAGTCTTTACATTTTATCGCCCTATACGATTGAACAATTATTAAAATTAATAGTATAACCGCTAAAATAGGCGGTATAATAGTTAGTAAAGTTGCAAGTGTTGGAGACAGCCCAGTATAGTTTAAAGTTTGATTTATCGCTTCTCTATAATTTGATATTACGAAAAGTCCGTATCTTATCCATATAAAAGATGTCATTATAGACACAGGTATTACTGTTAAACTTAAATTAAATCCAGTTAATGATCTATTTTTTATCCCTCTAACTCCTAAAAAAATAGGTATAAAAAATACTGCCGGTAAAACAAATCCAAAATATTGCGGCGATAATGCTAAAAATAAAATGGATGTAAATAAATACACTCTAAAATACTTGTTTATATAATTAGTATTCCCAGTAAAATCTGCTTTAGCTGCTTTTAAATACCTTATATAATAACTTAACTTATCATTCAGTTCTTTAGAATTTGCATCTGCTCTAAATCCTTTTAATAACTCTTTACCTTTTCTCACCAATGAAGTATAAACATTTTCTAAATTGTCGGGTATTTCAATATTTTTGTATTCATTAATTAAACTATTTATCTCTCGAAGATATCTTTTTCTTTTCTTCTCGCTTATTAAACTTGTCTTTTCTATTTTTTTAATTAGTTGCTCTAAAACTTCTGTTACTTTTGTTATATTCATTGAACCACCCCATCTATTATATTGCATTTAGGAATAAAATCCCCATCAAAATGATGGGGATTTTATTCCTTTTCAGCATTCAATAATGGTCTTATCGTTATAAACATTGAAACAAATATAATAGCCCAAACAGTAATCATAAAACCTAAAGCAGCACCAGTCATATTAACATTCCTCCTTATGAACGGATCAATATCTTACCTTCTTTTAGCTCATTACCGTAATTATTCTTGATTGAAATATATGATTGTATGAACCCAGCTATCAATACGACAATTACAACTATTCTACCACCTACTACCCATGGTATTAACTGAGGTTTATCTACAACAAAAGAAGGTATCATATCAAAATAGCCATCTTCGATATAAGTTTTTGTTGAGAAAAATAGAAGTGTAGCAACCGCAACAGGAGCTATTATTTTAACAAATAAATTAAAAAACCATGTTGGAACTTTCCATATAGCACCTCTATTTAATTCTTCTAAAGCTCTTTCCCTCATTAACCAACCAGCTACTATTACTTCAATTAAACCTAGAACTAATAATAAATATGAACCAACCCAATTATCTACCTCTGTTAAATACACAAGGTCAGCAGTTTTAGTTAAAATTGGCTCAAGTCCTACTGGTAAACCAACAATTATATATCCAAAGAAAATAATCCATGCAGCCTTAGATCTCTTAATTTTCAAATCTTCTTCAACTAATGCAGTCAAATAATTGAACATAGCTATTGCAGAAGTAAATCCGGCAAAAAATAATAGTAAAAACCATAATGCCCCAAATATTTGTCCTCCAGCCATCGATCTAAATACGTTTGGTAATGCAATAAATGATAGCCCTACACCTTTATTTACTCCTTCAGGTCCTAAAAATGCATATGCTATAGGTATAACAGCAGTACCACCTAAAATTATTTCCGCAAACTCATTTAATGAAATAGTCGCTAATGATGAAACTACAACATCGTCATCTGGTTTTAAATATGAAGCATAATTCGCTATAATCCCCATACCAATTGATAATGTAAAAAATATCTGTCCTGCAGCAGCCAACGAAGCTTTCCAATTAAGTTTTGTAAAATCAGGATTCCAAATATAATTTAAACCTTTTAATGAAGACCAATCAGGATTAATAGGACTTCCTAAAGTTAAAGCCCTTATAGCTAATATAATTCCGAATATATATAATACAGGCATCATCAATTTTGCCCAGCTTTCAATACCTTTTTGAACTCCCCTTGTAACTGCTAATGCAAGACCTAATAGGGCTAAAAGCCAGAATATAAATATTTGCGGACTCTGAATATAGTTTACAAAAATATCACCAGTTGACTTCGCAGTATCCATATAACCGCCGGTTACTGAAAGATAACTATAACCTAAAGTCCAACCAATTATTTGATTATAATACGAATTAACTAATAGTGTAACAGCAAAAGCCAATGCCCCTGATAAAGCACCTATTATTGCTGCATTTTTCGGACTTATTCCTTCTCTAGCTTGTAAATACACCATAGGCCCCAATGTTCCATGTCCATATTTTCCGCCATAGCGCCCAAGATTCCATTCGACTAGCATTACCGGAATACCAATCATTACAAGTGCTATAAAATAAGGAATTAAAAATGCTCCACCACCATTTTTAGCAGCTTGATATGGGAATCTCCAGAAATTTCCTAATCCGATAGCATTACCAGCCATTGCTAATATTAGTCCTATCTTCGATCCCCAATTTTCTCTGTTGTTTGCCATAGAATTCCTCCCTCCAAGTTAGTTTATCTGTTAGTTATATTATACGACAAATATCGACATTTTTCAAATATTTTTATTTTTCTGAAAATACAAAAGTATTAAGATTATTTAATTTACTATACTTTTTACAAAGCAAATTTAAATACAATCGTTAATATGTGTAATTATTTTATTTTTATGCAAAATAATTTCAAATTGTTTTTTCTATTAAATTTTTACTATTTCTCTTCGTTCTATTTACACTTAAAATTTAGTCGATATATATTCAGAGTCATTAGCAAGATTCAACAGTCTATTAATTATTAGCATACTTATACCTATTATAAGGAATAAAACTTGAATTGAAAATTTATCTGCTATAAATCCAAATAATGGTGCTAAAATAACAACAAAAAGCGATTTTAATTGACTATCTATAGACATAACAGTCGCTCTCTCATTCTTATTCATATAGTCTCCACATACGTCAACAACCAACGGCCTTCTCCCATCTTTTAATACATATAAAACAAAATATAGCCCTACCACTAAATATATCAATTTAAATTTAATCGCAAAATATAAAACTACAGACAATATTCCCATAATATCGAATGAAATCTGCATAAGTCTACTTGAAGGCAAATATTTATTTAACTTATATATATTCCTGGAAGCCATAGAACTAAATATATAGAATATTCCATACGTAATACCCAAAATCACTTTTATTTGGCTATCAGAATCTAAATTTACAATATATGAAGCCCCCATCAGTAATATGGTAGTCTGTAAAATTGGCTGTATATAGTCCTTTATAGTTTTAAAAATCCCATCATATAGTGATGAACTAATTAAAACCTTCATCAAAACCTCATTGCTGAAAATGCTTTTAAGTTTTATAAAACTATTAACAAAAAATTTCTTAATACTCAAATCGCTTTCGTTCTTTTCATTTAAACTATTAGGATAACTTAAAATTAATAAAAAGTCCAAAATATAAGGTAAAATACAAATAAGAAAAATCCATCGCATTGCAGGTAATTTTAAAACAAAAATTATAGATAAAAATGCCGAAATTGATGAACCTAAAAGTGAAAATGAACGAGTCCTTCCATATACAAAACCCTTATAAGAAAACCATCCTTTTTGTTCTAAATATGAATATATCATGGCTTTATGTGTACCAGATCTAAATGCTTCACCTAATCCAAAAAATATCATGGCTATAACTATTACCATATAATTAGTGCTCAAAAAGAAGAATATAAAAGATATTATATAAAATGTAAAACAAATAAGCAACTCTGTTTTTTTACCATAACTATCTGCAAAAATACCCGAAGGAACTTCAAAGATATATGTTACTATTTCTCTTATAGCAAACAAAACACCTACTTTAAATAAACTCAATCCATTAGCTAATAAGTATATATATAAATACGGTTCAAAAAATTTCAAGTTCTTTAAAAAACCATAAAAACAAAATTTCCAAATCTGTTTATCTTTTTTTATTTCAGCATAAACATTTTGCATATTATCCCCTCCTAATCTGTATAATGATTATTATTAATTCAACAAAATCATTCTTATTCCTCTTAATCTAAAAATAAATACTTAATAATTTCGTCATATGATTTCTTTGCTCTTATATCCCAAGTGTTTTCTTTTGCTATATCTATTCTTTCTAATTTTTTTGATAAACAATCCTCTTTTATAGCCCTTTCTATTATTTGATAACAATTATTATAATTCATAAAATATGTTATTTCACTATATTTCCTCTTTATCTCATAAATTTCAGTAGATACAACAGGCTTCCCGGCAGAAATAAATTCATAATACTTTATAGGATCGCATCCATTAATCATTCTTGTTAATTTAAATGGTATCATTGCTAAATCGAAATGTGATAAATAATATGGA
Organism: Caloranaerobacter azorensis DSM 13643; assembly: GCF_900129995.1. GTDB lineage: Bacteria > Bacillota > Clostridia > Tissierellales > Thermohalobacteraceae > Caloranaerobacter > Caloranaerobacter azorensis. The sequence goes on from NZ_FQXO01000028.1 coordinate 5,338, forward strand.
AGCTGTAAATAGTCCTTATGTTCTAAAATTATTAAATTTGGATGTTCTATTACTTTCTTATAATATTTGTTTCTCCCTATAAGAATAACTTTATATCTATCTGATATTTTACTTATAAGTTTATAATCTAACCATGATGCTAAAGCCCCATAATAACCTATTACTTTTTCATTTGATTTTATTGTCGGAAAATCGCTTGGTTTAGGTAGTTTCTCTTGAGCAATTTTAAAATGCTCATAATCTGCTGCATTAGCACACATAAAGATAGGTTTATTATATTTTCTATAAAGTTTATATAATAATTCAGAAGTACAAGCTATTATGTTTGCACAATCAATAGCTCTTTTCAAATCCACAGTCCAAAATAAAAACTCATCTGCAGGCACATCAACGCCATCGAATACGACAAAATCAAAACCCTCTGTAATATATTTATAATGTTTAGGATAAGAAAACCATAGTATTTTCTTGCCTTTTACCAGCTGACTATAATCTGTATTAATTCTAACTACAAACAAATTATCATTTACTTTCAAAATAGGCCTGTTTAATTTTTTATACATTTCATTTGATATATAGATACATCTTACATTATATATTTTAGAAAACGCGGTAGCAAGCTGTTGCGGCCTTTGATATAGTAAATACCAATCTAATAACGGTGGAAAAACAATCGTAATCTCTGGCATTTGATGTTTTATAATATTTATATCTATTTTAGTATTGTTAATTGTAGAATCCATTTTCCCTCTCCTTTTCAATTTTATTAAATATTTCATAATACATTTTATGGAATATAGTAATTTTAGTACTATAAATTTTTTTATATAAGAACAAAAAATGAGATAGTAACGGGAAAAGTTATGGATTCTAAAGAAAATAAAAAATAGGCACGAGCTTATATTAAACTCATGCCTCATTTTATTAAGCTGCTATTTGACTTTCTCGATTTTTATCTTCATTAACTCTGTTATATTTTTTAACATAAGTTTTTAGTAGTATTATTGTAGCTATCGCATATAAAATCCCCGCGATATAATAAGGAATTCTATATCCATCTAATAAGTATTTCCCAACATTAAAAGCCGGTATAATCATTATACGCCCTGCAATAAATGAAGATAATGCACGAGTTCCTGAACTAAATAACGAAATTATTCCTGCAAGAGGAGCTCTTTTCTCTTTTTCAACAAATTCTAATGGCAAACTATACATAACTGGCATAGCTAAATTCATAAGTCCCGATCTCATGAAGAAAGCAGCCGTTAATACTGGTACCATAGCTGAACCAAATTGATCTGAATTAACGATTATCAACATAAAAGGTACTGATGCTAAAGACGCCGCTCCTAATGTTACAACAGAACCTATCCTCTTAACTAATAATGGACAGACAAACATTCCAATAACCATTGCAAAATATTGAACTGAAAGTATATTACCAACAACAGTAGGCTCTAAATTTAGTCCATTCTTAAAGAAATTAGCAAAGAACGGACAAAACAATCCCGCTCCAAGTCCTATAAAACCCATATATACTAAATACAACATTACTTCCTTGTTAGCAACTACTTTTAAATCCTGAACTAGAGTCGATTTTTTCTTTTCAACATCTAATCTTTCTTTTTTATCAACTTCGTCCATCGCCATAATAGGAAAAATCCCTAACAATCCAATTCCAGCAGAAATAAAAGTATAATATTTATATGCAACTAATTCGCTTACTCCCAGCTTTGATTGAAAAATTGAAATAAAGTTCCCTGAAGTTTTAGTTATTATTACAACCGCTAGCCAGTATAGTCCAAACATAACTGCCATTACTGATGATCTTTCTTTTTCATTTGTATTAGCATTTATACATGGTGCAGGAAGTACCTCGTAAACACCTTGAGACAATCCAAATATAAAATTGATAACATAAAGCAGTAAAACATTTGGAATAAAACCATTTAAAATGAGACATATCGCTCCTACGATTGTACCTGCCATCAATACAGGCTTATATCCAAACTTATTAGCTCCTCTACCTACAGGAACAGCCGATACTGCCATACCCAATGTATGCATCGCAAATGCAGTCCCCAATACTTTGGGATTAAAAGTTTTTTCGATTATTATCCCCAATCCAGTCCAAGTGGCACCCATCAAGATAGCAAATAAAACGTTTGTTAATATAAATAGTTTAGCATTTTTTGATGAGTCCTTAACATCTTTAATGTAACTAATTACTGCGTCCATTAATACATCCTCCTATCATGTTTATTTTGCTATCCCGTTAATTATGCCACAACATCTGTTGTTTTTCAATAATATAAAGTATTTTTTTAATATTTTATAAGTTATTTTTAAAAATGTTATAAAAATCGTTTGATTTGTTTGAAAATTTTAAAATGATTTTCATTTCTTATTTTTTAGATAAAAATTCGTTAATTTTCATTTTTAGTTTTTTAGCAGACAAAAACGGTTCTTCCGAAGCCATTATATATGACATAACTGCAATCCCATCGGCTCCTGCAGATAAAACTTTATCTATATTTTCATGATTTATACCACCTAATGCTATCACAGGAATTTTCACATTCCTCTTTATCTCTTCAATCATTTTTATGCCTTTTGGTTTCAACCCTTTTTTACATTCCGTTTCAAATATATGACTAGCCAAGATGTAATTTGCTTCGTACTCTTCAGAAATCATAGCTTCTTCTAAACTGTGTACAGATACACCTAAAAGTCCTTTAAATTCGATTTTTTCTTTTATAAATCTATCAAAACTTGTATGAAACCCTGACGCTTTTATATTTTTTGCAACATCTAAATTTCCGTTGACTATTAATGGTATATTATAGCCGTCAAGAATATTTTTTAGTTTAACTGCAGTAGGCAGAAGTTCATTATAAGATAAATCTTTCTCCCTTAATATAACGACATCTACTCCACCTTTTACCGCATCTTCTATTACTTTAATAAAACTGTCTTTTTTAATAATTTTCCTATTAGTAATAAGGTAAAGCATTTTAGTCGTCCTCTCTTAAAATATTTATATTTTTACCCTGCATTACTTTATTTATATTTCTCATAGAACACATTTTCCCACACATCGTACAACTGTCTTCATGCTCGGGCATAGATTCTCTTCTATATCTTTTTGCCTTTTCAGGATCAATAGCTAATTCAAACATTTTTCCCCAATCTAAATTTTGTCTCGCTTTACTCATTTCATAATCCCATTTTCTTGCACCCTTAATATTTTTTGCTATGTCGGCAGCATGTGCGGCAATTTTAGTAGCAATAATACCCTCTTTCATATCTTCTAATGTAGGAAGTCTTAAATGTTCAGCAGGTGTTACATAACATAAAAAGTCTGCACCATTCGCAGCCGCTATAGCTCCTCCTATAGCACTCGTAATATGATCATATCCCGGTGCAATATCTGTTACTATAGGCCCTAATACATAAAAAGGTGCTCCATGGCAAAGCTTTTTCTCAAGAATCATATTTGCAGCTATCTCATTTAAAGACATATGTCCAGGCCCTTCTATCATTACCTGTACATTTCTTTCCCATGCCCTTTTTGTAAGTTCTCCAAGCACTATAAGTTCTTTAATCTGGCTTGCATCTGTAGCGTCATTTATACTTCCTGGACGGCATGCATCACCAAGACTTATGGTTACATCGTATTTTTCGCATATATCTAAAATTTCATCAAAGTATTCATAAAATGGATTTTCCTTATTGTTTAATTCCATCCATGCATATAATAAAGAACCACCTCTTGATACTATATTAGTAAGCCTTTTGTTTCTTTTGAAAACTTCAGCAGTTTCTCTATTTATCCCTGCATGGATTGTCATAAAATCTACACCATCTTGAGCATGTTTTTCTACAACCTTTAAAAATTCTTCTGCTGTTATATCTTTAAGCTCTTTATCATAAAAACCAACTGCATCATATACAGGTACAGTGCCTATCATAGCTGAAGACATATTAATAAGCTTTTTCCTAAATTCTTCAGTTTTTCCATAAGAACTTAAATCCATAATCGCTTCAACATTCATTTTGAGAGCTGCTTTTACTTTCTCAAGCTCCTTTTCAATATTGCAGCAGTCTTTTGAAATTCCTAAATTTACATTTATTTTAGTCCTTAAACCCTCTCCTATTCCTTCTGGATCAAGCGAACTATGGTTTTTGTTAGCAGGTATTACAACCTTACCCTGTGCTATTTTCTCTCTTAAAACTTCAACATCTATTTTTTCTTTTTTAGCAACTAATTCCATCTCTTTTGTAATTATGCCTTTTTTAGCGGCATCCATTTGAGTTGTATAATTCATATCCCATTCTCCTTTACTATATAGTTTTTAGTAATTTTCTTATACTCTCTACTTTTTTAACTATATCCGGCGAACTAACAATTTCAGATATCATAGCAAAACATTTTCCACCGTATTTTTTAACTTCTATAATATTTGACTCTTTTATCCCTCCTATTGCTACATAAGGAATTTGAATGTTTTCTGAAACCCATTTGAGATACTTTAGCCCTTCAGATTTTTCTACATTCTTTTTAGTTGTAGTGTTAAATATAGGCCCTACTCCTATATAATCTGCACCTTTTTCAACCGCTGTTTTAGCCTGCTTAATATTATGTGTTGACAAGCCTATAATCATATTACCTGCTATCTTCCTGACTTCTTCTATAGGCATATCATCTTGTCCCAAATGAATCCCATCAGCCTCTACAGCAATAGCTATATCTACATCATCATTAACAATAAAAGTTACTCCACTATCTTTTGTTAGTTTTCGAATAGCCTTGCATTCATTATATTTCTCAAGTTTACTTTTCTCTTTTTCTCTATATTGAATAATTTTTATTCCAGCCTTTATCATTTCTTCAACTACCTGAATATTAGTTCTACCTAAAGAAAACTCTTCAGCAGTAATTCCGTATATATCAGTATCAATGAAATCTTTTTTTAAACCAAATTTCTTCTCCAAATCATAAGACTCATATCTTAATCTTTCATATACTTTTGATTTATCGTAATGCCCTAATACTTTAAGAGATTCTTCAATACTTCTTAAACCTTCTTGCACTCTTTTAAAATTCGCTTCTACTAAACTTAATAAATCTTCTTTGTTATCGATAGTGCTGGATTGTGATATGCTAAGCCCCAAATCGTTACAGGAATCTCTAAAAGTTATCAGTTTAGAATCTGAAAAACTCTTTCTAACAATATGACGCATTTCTTTAAGACTTCTAGACATATCACTATCTTCTAAAATAAACCTAGATATGTCTTCTAAAACTCTCAACCCTTCAGAAACTCTATTAATATTTGCATCAATCATTCTGTAAATATTCATAAGAGAACACCTCAACATTAATAATCTATCTGCATCCAGTCCTTAAATACTGGCTGATATCCTTTTGATAATATAGCTTCTTTCATTTCTTTAACGCTTCGTTTATCGGATATCTCAAATTGACTATCACTTTTCGTTTTAGATGAATGTCCGCCAACTTCTGTAGATACTCCTGCTGACATTTTAGTAACTCCTAATGGAATTAGATTATCCCTTAATTTCTGATTTTCTCTTGTAGAAATCGTAATGCCTACACGGGGTAGAAAAAGTCTTAAAGATAGCATTATTTGAACTAAATTCTTATCGCTTACTGGATATATGTCTTCATATACTCCTATGTGAGGCCTTATTCTAGGTAAAGAAACGCTTATTTCTACGTCAGAATATTTATCCTGCAAATATTTTGCATGAAGCCCTGTCATAAAGGCTTCTTTTCTCCAGTCATTCAAGCCCAAAAGAGCACCTATGTTAACGCTTCTCATTCTGGCTTTGCATGCCCTTTCAGGAGCATCTAATCTAAATCTATAATTTTTTTTAGGCCCAGCTATATGGACTTTATCATATATATTTTCATCATATACTTCTTGATAAATAGTAAGTCCATCTACTCCCGCCTTGATAACTTCTATATATTCATCTTCTTTAAGAGGATATATTTCTATAGAAATAGAATCAAAATATTTCTTCAAAATTTTTACTGCATCAATTATATAAGAAACAGGAGTTTCTTTTCTCGATTCGCCTGTTAATATTAAAATATGTCTAAGCCCTGTAGACGAAATCACTTTAGCTTCTTCTTCTATTTCCTTTAAAGTTAATTTTTTTCTTTTAATTTTGTTCTCTATATTAAACCCACAATATGAACATCTATTTATGCAAAAATTAGAAAGATACAATGGTGTATAAAGAAGTATTGTTTTACCGAAATTTTGAATTGTTAATTTATGTGCTTTTTGTGCAACCTCTTCTAAATGCTTTTCGGCTTCATTTGACAGAAGAGCCAAAAAGTCGTATTCATCTATTTTATCTTTATTTATTATCCTAAATATATCCGCTGATGTTATATTTTCCAAAAATTTATTAAATTCAAAATCCTTATATTTTAAATATTCTCTATAGAAACTCATTATTTCTCACCTTCGTTTAAAAATCCTGTAAGTGGTGAAGAAGCTTCAGCAAACCTTTTTTCAGGGCCTAATTTAGAAGTATAAGCCAATCGCCCAGCTTCAACTGCCAATCTGAAAGCCTCTGCCATTTTAACAGGATCTCCAGCAGTGGCAATAGCTGTATTAACTAACACTGCTGCTGCACCCATTTCCATAGCTTCAGCTGCATCAGAAGGCTTACCTATACCAGCATCTACAATTACCGGCAAGTCTATTTCATCTATCATAATCTGTATCAACTCTTTAGTCTTAAGCCCTCTATTTGTACCTATAGGTGCTCCTAATGGCATAACTGCTGCTGCCCCAGCTTCAACTAGCCTTTTAGCAGCAATTAAATCTGGACTCATATATGGCAGCACTATAAATCCTTCTTTTGCTAATATTTCAGTAGCCTTTATAGTTTCGTAATTATCTGGTAGAAGATATTTATTATCTGATATTACTTCTATTTTTATCCAATTTCCACATCCCAGAGCCTTTGCCAATCTTGCTATTCTTACCGCTTCTTCTGCATTTCTTGCACCAGAAGTATTTGGAAGTAAAATGCAGTCTTTAGGTATATACTCGAGAATATTTTCTTCTTTAGAATTTAAATCTACTCTTCTTAATGCCATAGTAATTACCTGTGATTTAGAACTTTTTATAACATCTGGAATTACTTTTTTACTTGGAAATTTACCAGTTCCTATAAATAATCTACTTTCTAGCTCGATTCCACCAATAATTAACTTATCCATAATTAAACATCCCTTTCATTCATAATAATTCTTAAAACTGTATTTGCCTGATGATTAGCTGCTATTCCAACTCTTGGTGCCATTAAACCACATCCAACTTTTGCCTCATTTATTCCGTCACCTACCAGATAAAAATTATCTTTTATTTTTCTGGTTGCTATTGTATTATTAGAAAAGTAGCCAGCTAATCCAGATGCAGCTACTACAACTTTTTCCGGTATTTTATTTAGTACTGTATTTACTAATGTTGCTTTAGAATAAGGGTTATCAAGAGCTTCTACTATAATATCTACTTCTTTAAAAATTTCAGTAATATTGTTTTCATCTAAATACACATTTTTTATATCTACGTTTACAAATGGATTAATTTGAAAAATAATATCCTTCATAGCACATGTTTTATACATACCTATATGTTTTATAAAATACTGCTGCCTATTTAAATTACTAGGTTCAACGACATCAAAATCTACTAAAAGAAGCCTACCTATACCTATTCTCGCCAACGAAATAGCCACATTAGAACCAAGTCCCCCAAGTCCTGCAATTCCTATGTATGCCTTTTTTACTTTTTCATGGACTCCAGGAGTATGGCGTGCAATTAAAAGAGCTTCAAGCTCGTCTTTATCAGGAATTTCTCCACGTTTAATCAATGTCAATCTATCATTTTCTTTTAAAGGCATATCTTCTTTTATAATAAATCCGTTTAATACAATTATATCTGCATCTTTTTTAATAATATCTCTAACTTGAAAAGCCGTAGTACCCTCTGCTATCTCAAATTTTCTTTCATTCAAAAATATTTTCAAATTAACCTCCTCCTACAAAACTTACTATTTCAACTCTATCTTCTCTATTTAGTATTCTATCTGTATACTTTTCTTTGGGGACTATTCCAAAATTTACCTCGACAACAACTTTATCTTTATCTAGTCCAAGACTTTTAAGAAGTTCATCTACTGTTATTTCCGTTTCAAAATTCATCTCTTTTCCATTGACTATCATATTTTCACCTCCTTCCCATTCTGCTATTTTGATGAACCTAAAAGAAAAAGGGAAGCTATCTACCGCTTCCCTTATAACCAAATGTCTGTAAAAACAAAAATCACAAATTCCTAGAGAATTTGTGATGAATTACAAACACAAACTTCCCTACGATGGCATTACCCACATCAGGTTATAAGGGTCAGAGATAACATCTCTTTCTCAGCCTATCACTATAGGCTCCCCTAGTTGTGCAAATATTCAGTTTTAATTCTACAAAAATTATAACATACGTTTCCCTCGTTTACAACCAATAAAATTATTATTCAAAACTATAGTCAAAGTAGAATTACTTTAATTAGTAATTTAAATGACAGTTTTATAAAATTCGATTGCAGTTTTTTAAAAAAGTTTTGTTAATACAACCTAAATCATTAACGATTAATAATTTTTTATTGATTATAAAAAATTATTACTTTAAATGAGAAGGGGTAGTTTTTAGGGATTTAGTTAATTCAAATATGAAATAAAAAACAATCATTGATTTAAAGACTGTACAAGTTCTAATATTGTCTTATCATTCACTACTGGAGAATAGATAGCAGTCGGTAGTATTATAAACTTGCTTTGATTATTTATCTTATAATACAAAACTGGTCTTAAAGAAATAAATTTAGGTTTACTATCATTAACCTTGCTAACAAATTCAAACTGAAAAACCTTTGTTTCTCCCTGATCTATATAAGGCTCTTCTTCTAAATATTCTGTCATATTAAAATCTTTACCTATCTTTATTATCGTTTTAACCGGTGTATTTAATTGAAAATCAAGATTTTCAATATGTATTTTTTCTCGGGTGTTATTTAATATTTCTACTCTATACCAATCAAAATATCCACTAATAAAAGTTTTTTTACCTAAATCTAAGTCTTTAGGCTTAAATCCTTTTTTAATATCAATAACCCATTTCCCTATATCATACATTTTTTGTTGATTATTAGAGTCTATTATTTTTAACTTGCTAATAATATATTTCCCTGGTTTCATCTTTGGTAATCTTAATCCAATAGTATATAATGAATACTTTTCCTCTTTTGGGCCTGGTAAATAATTCGTAAAAGTTGCAGTAATTTCACCTTTATTAGAAAGTAAGATATATTTTTTATATGATTGCTCGTTTTTTTGCTTTGCTGAATGAATTTGAATTGCTGACAATTGTATATATGGTTCCTCTTCTTCAAAATATGCATGATACGAATCCCATTTCATAAAGTATAAGCCATCTGCAGGCCAATTATTAATATCCTTATTAATATTCTCTTTTTTTTCATTATTATTAACATCACAAGCAATAGTAAAAGTAATAACCAACAAAATAACAAAAAAAATTTCTAATAATTTAGAAATATTCAAAACATTCACCGTCCTTAATCTTTAATTCAAAAGTTAATTAAAAGTAAGGCTTAAGAACACGGCTAGTCTTCCAACTACATTGAAAACTAGCCGTTCTTAAGCCTATTCTATAATTTATAATAATATATGTCAATTTAAGCTATTAAATAACTTCAATTCGTAATATGAAAAATCAAATCTATCTATGCTATACTAAATCTAAAATAGGATCAAGGAGTAATTGAACTTCTTCGCTACAAAAACTATACAATAACTATACAATTTTATAGATTCAAGGAGATTGAAGATTAAAAATACCTGCTTCTATAAATTATTGCTTTCTTTTTTACTTATCTGCATCATATATTATTTATCGGCACTTTTTATCAATATCTTAAATTACGAATTGAAGAATTATAAATAGTTAAAAAATATAAGCGAATAATTACAAAGCTTTATTTGTCTATGAGCGTTATTTTTCAATTCATTAATAATATAACTTCCTCAATAAATTCTATTTTAATCTACATTATCATTAATATTCAACAAGTCAGTAAGTTTATTACCAAAAACTGATTCAATATAAAGATTTTCTAAGTTCCAAAATTCTTTAAATTCTATATACTCTTTAATCGCTTTTTTATTACAATTATCCTTTTTTATTGCACGAATCATGATATTTTTAGGAGTATGTTCCATATCTATAAACTCTATCATTTGAGTCGAATATCCCATTATTTCCAATACATTACTCCTTATACTATCTGTAACCAAAGATGAAAGCCTTTCTTTTATTATCCCATGTTTTAGCATAGGGATCATTATAGGATTTTTAATTTTTGAAAACAGTTCATGTTGACAACATGGTACAGAAAGTATTATCTTTGCATTCCACATTACAGCCTTACTAAGCGCATCATCAGTAGCAGTATCACAAGCATGCAATGTTACAACCATATCGACTTTTTCAAAACCATCAAATCCCTTTATATCTCCATGTATAAATTTAAGTTTATCATAATTTAAGTCTTCAGCTACCTTGTTGCAAAAATCTATAACATCTTTCTTTAAATCTAATCCTACTATATTAACATCTAAACCAAGAATATCTACTAAATAATAGTAGAGGGCAAAAGTTAAATAAGATTTACCACACCCAAAATCGACTATATTAAAACTTTCCCCTATCTCTACTTTCGATATGACGTCTGAAACAATTTCTAAAAATCTATTTATTTGCCTAAATTTATCATATTTTTTTGAATATATTTTACCCTTTTCATTCATTACTCCTAATCTTACTAAAAATGGGCATGGTTTCCCCTCTTCTATCAAATAGTTCTTTTTACGATTATGACTTAAATCTACTAAACTCTTTGTTGGTTTTTTCTTAAGTATCTTAACCTTTCCCTTTTTGCTAATTAAAATCTGATAATCGGCTTCTGTTGTAAATAAAACAGCCTGCCTAAAATATGTGTCTATTAATTTCACTACCTCATTTGAAGATTCATTCAAATCTATATTTTTATGCATAACCTTATTTTTATAATGATATGTAAACTGTATATTAATAGAATTTTTAATCAATACCGGCTTTATCGTAACCTTTGAAAAATTCTGTTCATCTTTAACTTTGACTTTGCTTAAAACACCATATATTAAACTATTTTTATCAATAATCTCATCAAGTAATTTTCGAATTTCATCCATCTACATATCGCTCCTTTAATTTACATGCAAGTTTAGTTATCCTATAACAACTTACCCATTTCTCTAATACTACAAATCTTAAACTTATTAATAGCATAATATTTGTTTTTTCCTATATCTCTTTTCCCTACAATCAATTTGTCATAGTATCATAAAATTTTTTTCTATTCTCCTATAATCTTTACTAAAACTCTTTTTCTCCTTTTCCCATCAAACTCTCCATAAAATATTTGCTCCCAAGGGCCAAAATCTAATTTTCCATCTGTTATAGCTACAACAACCTCTCTTCCCATAATTGTCCTTTTTAAATGTGCATCTGCATTATCTTCGAATCCATTATGATCATATTGAGCATAAGGCTTTTCTGGAGCTAGTTTTTCTAAAAAGCGTTCAAAGTCTCTATGTAATCCTGGTTCATCATCATTAATAAAGACACTTGATGTGATATGCATAGCATTGCACAAAAGTAATCCTTCTTTAATACCACTCTCTCTTAAACATTCTTCAATTTGAGGAGTGATGTTTATAAAAGCTCTTCTAGTTTCAGTTTTAAACCATAATTCTTTTCTATAAGTCTTCAAAATACCTACCTCCTATATATTGAAAATTATTTATTATTTTTTACAATTTTTATCAGCTTTTCAATTTGTGGATCTCTTCCATTTAGAATATCCTGTATAGTAGTATAAACCTCGATATCAGGATGTAAACAATCTTCAGGATCATTTTCTGTATTTGGCCTTATGATTTTTTTATAAGATACAGAAAACATAAAGCCTGAATTTGGAGTTTCAAAACTCAAAATATCTCCATAACTAGAAGGTTGATTACCTGTAGGCTCTCCAATTACCTTTCCTATATTGTTATCCTTTATAATTACAGCAAACCAATTCCCAGAACTAAACGTATAAAGTTTTTTAATACCGTTTTCAGTTCTTCAATACCCCATTTTATTGGATGCTCTTTCCATTTATATAATATACCTCAGTATATCAAAATACTTATTTTATACGCAAGGTATGATAAAGTTTCAACTGTTGACAATAATATGAAAAATGTATATAATAAGTGTATTAATACTAATAGTACAGTTATTACACATATAAGGAGGTGCAAAATGTTTCAAATAGACTTAAAAAATCGAAAACCAATATATGAACAGCTTGTAGAAAAATTTAAAGAATTAATAATAAACGATGTATTAAAAGCAGATGAAAAAATTCCATCTGTAAGAGATTTAGCAAAACAGCTAACTATAAACCCAAATACTATTCAAAAAGCATACAGAGAATTAGAAAGACAAGGATATATATATTCTGTTCGAGGGAGAGGGAGTTTCGTATCAAAAAAAATAGAAAAGGTGGATAAAGAAAAGGTGGAAAAATTAAAAAATGAAATAATAAAAAACTTATCAGAGTTAATATATCTAGGATTTGAAAAAAAAGAATTAATCAAATTATTAGAAGAAACCTATGATAGAGTGAAAGGAGGAGAAAATAAATGATTAGAGTAAAAAATTTAGATAAATATTTCGGTAATTTTAAAGCTTTAGATAATGTAAATTTAAATGTTCCAAAAGGTTCTATATATGGTTTAGTTGGTCCTAACGGTGCCGGCAAAACCACATTAATAAAACATCTAACAGGCATATATAAGCAAAATAACGGAGATGTAGAAATATTAGGAGAAAAGGTATACGAAAATATAAATATCAAATCAAAAATAGGCTATATACCCGATGACTTATATTTCTTCCCTCAATATACAATTAAAAACATGGCATCATATTATAAAAGAATTTATTCTGATTGGAATGAAGAGAGATATCAAAAATTAAAAAAAGTATTTGAAATAGATGAAAACAAAAAAGTAAATAAGCTTTCAAAGGGAATGCAAAAACAAGTGCTTTTTTGGCTTACTCTATCAATTATGCCAAAAGTAATGATACTCGATGAACCTATAGATGGACTTGATCCTTTAATGAGAAAAAAAGTATGGAATTTAATAGTTGAAGATGTAGCCGAAAGAGAAACAACTGTACTTATTTCATCTCACAACTTAAAGGAACTAGAAAACATATGCGATCATGTAGGTATTATGCATAAAGGTAAAATGCTTATAGAAAGCAATTTAGATGAACTAAAATCCGATGTTCATAAAATTCAAATAGCATATAAAAATGATTTCCCAACTAATTTAGATAAAGAACTAAAAATACTTTATAAGGAAAAACGCGGAAGTATATATTTATTAATCGTAAAAGGCAATAGAGAAAAGATAGTGTCAACCTTTAACAAATATAATCCTATTATATTAGACATACTTCCACTTTCCCTTGAGGAAGTATTTATATATGAGTTAGGAGGTGCAGGTTATGAAATCACAAACATCATATTTTAATAAAGCTATCATAATAGAAGATTTGAAAAGATTCTGGGGAATAGGAGCATTATACTTTTTAGCCTTAATATTTAGCGGCCCAATATTCTTTTTAATCGATATAGAAAATACAGATACAATTAATTCTTACTTTGAAACATATATAAGTATAGACAATCATGTTTTTCAAATAATATTTGCCATAATATTCCCATTAATACTAGGAACTCTTATTTTCAGATACATGCAACTTAAAAATTCGACAGGTATGATACATTCTTTTCCATTTACAAGGAACATATTATTTAATAGCCATGTATTAGCTAGTTCAATCATATTATTTATACCAATTTTTGTGAATTTTATAATTATGTTTTTTATTTATAATGGGATATACACAGGAATAAATATAACCGCTGGTGATATATATAGATGGTTATTGGTTACATTAATTTTAAATTATACCGTATTTTTAATGACAGTATTTACAGGTATGATAAGTGGTGTCTCTTTGATTCAAGCTATATTATCTTTAATATTTTTACTCTTGCCTCTAGGATTAACAGGTTTAGTAATGCTAACTCTAGATACAATGTTGTTTGGCTACGCTGTAAATGATACAATTATTGAAAATTTTGCTTTAAAAGTAATACCTATAACTGGAGGTTTATTTGGAGAAAATATAAATCCTTTATTGATAATATGGTATATAACATTATTGGTTATTCTATTTTTAGTTTCAAAATTCTTATATAATAGAAGAAATTTAGAAAGTGCCAGCGATAGTATCGTATTTGATATATTAAAACCTATATTCAAATATGGTGTTACATTCTGTAGTATGATTTTAGGAGGATTATATTTTTCATTTGCAGTTACAAAAAATCATTTTTGGCTATATTTTGGATTTTTTATAGGCGCATTGTTCGGCTACATCATAGCAGAAATGATAATAAGAAAGTCTATACGAGCATTTAATAAACTATATGGTTTTATTCCCTTTGTTATAGCCGCCGGTTTATTTTTCACAATTATTGATTTAGATTTAATAGGATATGAAAATAAATTACCTAATTTAGATGAAATAGAAGGTGCATACTTTGGAAGTTATGTGAATGAAAAGAGTTTAAAAAAGGATGATTTACTGATTCGTAATAAGAATGGTATTATTTATATATTAAAACTGCATGAAACGATAATAAATAATAAATCTGAAATAGAAAATACACTATCAGAAAACCGAAATAGGCGAATTGCTATAGGATATAAATTAAAAAATGGAAGTATTTTAATGAGAGAATACTCTGTACCTCAAAAAATGTTTAATAATAATCCATATATAAAGAAAATATACGAATTAAAAGAATATAAAATAATTAATAATAGTATATTTAGGATAGATCCAAATAAAATACAAATCATAAAAATCAATCCAATGTATTCAAACGAAATTATTACAATTTCTAATAAAAATGAAATAAAAGAATTCATAGAAGCTGTAAAAGCAGATATTCTAGAAGAATCTTATGAAGAAATGACTACAAAACAGGAACCTTGGGCATATATTAATGTTGAATATATAGATAATGTTAAATCGCACAAGCCAATGATAGTACCAGAATGGAAAAAATCATATAAGAACTTGGAAAATTGGCTAAAAGAAAAAGGATATTACGAAAAAGCAAGAATAACACCTAATGACATTGAATATGCAGTAGTAAAAAATATAAAAGGAGCAGAAAACATTGATAATATATATGATTTTGAATCTATAAAGAGTAAAAAAATAGAAATTAAGGACAAAGAAAAAATAGAAAAACTATTAAGAACTTACGAAAATTTTTCTTTAAACAATAAACAATATGCTGTAGTATTTTACTTGAAAAATTCTAATAGGATAATTGGTTGGTATTCTGACGAAAATGTACCAGATTTCATTAAAAACAGTATATAATATATGAAAAACATCTGCCCTATTAAATAAGGGCAGATGTTTTTTACTTCATTTTACGTTCAAATGGCCAAGCTAATATTCCGCCATCCATAAATTTAACATTTTTAAATCCTTTTTCCTCTAAAATTCTCTGTGCTTCATATCCTCTTAAACTTATTTTACAGAATGCTATTATTTCCTTATCTTTAGGTAATTCACCATATTTTTCTCTTAATGCACCTAATGGTATATTTATTACATTTTCATATGGTAAAGACATCATTTCAATTTCTTTAGGTGAACGAACATCTAATAATATAAAATCTTCTCCATTATCTAGTTTTTTCTTAACATCAATTGCAGAAATAGCTTTTGCAATTCCATCTATTTTGTTACGCATTATATTTGCAGCTACTATTAAGTTTTCCATAGCTGGTGAGAATGGTGGAGCATATGCAAAGTCCATATTTGCTAAATCGGATACAGTAATTCCATAGTAAAGTCCTACACTTATCATATTTACACGTTTAGCCACATCACCATATCCAACTACTTGTGCTCCAATTATTTTCCCTGTTGATCTTTCACCAATCAATTTAATAAAAATTGGCTTGCCTGTTGGATAAAAATGTGCTTTATCTGGTGCAGGTGCTAAAACTGTAACTACATCTCTATTTTCTTTTCTTGCCATTTCTTCTGTCATTCCCACAGAAGCAACATTGAAATCAAAAACTTTACATATACTTGTTCCTACTGTTCCAGGGAATTTTTCTTCTTTCCCATAAATATTATTAGCTATAATTCTACCATGAATGTTAGCTATATCTCCTAATGGTGTATATAATCTTCTATTATAAATTATATTTTCATTATCTACACAGTCACCGCCTGCATATATATCAGGATCACTTGTTTGAAGATACTCATTTACCTTTATCGCTCTGTTTTCACTAATTTCTAATCCTGCCTCTTCTGCAAGTTTTATATTAGGCCTTACGCCAACAGAAATTAATACCAATTGAGCATCAATTTTACCTTTATCAGTAACCACAGTCTTAACATTTTCCTCATTGTCGCCTTCTAATTCTAATACTTTTGTACCAGTCAATACATCTACTTTATTCTTTTTCATGTCTCTTATTAATAACATAGACATTTCAGTATCTAGCATTTTAGGAAGTACTTTGTCCATCATTTCTACTACTGTTACTTTAACACCCTGTTTAGTCAAAGCCTCTGCAACCTCTAAACCTATTAATCCCCCACCAACTATTACTGCATCTTTGACTTTACCACTATCTAATAAACTTTTTATCTTTTCAGCATCATATGGATGATATAATTTAAATACATTATTTAAATCGATTCCTTTTATTGGTGGTACATTAGGTACTGAACCAACCGCTAAAACAAGTTTATCATAAGGTATCTCTTGTTTTTCATTTGTTTTTAGATTAGTTACTACAACCTTTTTCTCTTTTCTATCTATCTTTTCTGCTAAAGTATTATTTAGTACATTAATATTTTTGACTTTTTTAAAGAATTGAGGGTCTCTAGGTACTCCAACAGGAGTTGACCATAATTCTTCTAACTCTTTAACTTCTCCCGATAAATAATATGGCATACCACAGCCACCATAGGAAATAACATCACTTTTTTCAATCAATGTAATTTCAGCTTCAGGATCTAATCTTCTCAATCTTGCAGCAGCTTTCGGGCCGCATGCTACTCCACCGATAATAACGTATCTTTTAGACATAAACACCCTCCTTGAAAAGTTCTTTTTGTTATTTGTCTAACTTAATTCTAAAAAATGTTATTGGCATTTGATAATTATATTTTACATTTACAGTTTTACATATGTCAAATTTTATTATTATACCATTTTAACTACTATTACCCCATAAGATAAAGTTATTATTAAAAGGGGATAAATTTATCCCCTTTTAACAGTTTAGTCTTCTACTTTTTTCCAAATCGAATATTTCATCAATGTAAGTACCAACAATATAAACATAATCAATGCACCATATTTTCCTAATACGCCATCTCCAAATGCAATTACATCTCCAAGAGTTTTATCCTCTATTGGTATTACAGCAAATATAGCCAATAGAATACCTAATAAGCCTTCTCCTGCGATTAATCCTGATGAATATAATACACCACTTTCAATCTTTTCTTTTATAACTGCTTCTGCTTCTTTTCTCTTTTCTAATATTCCTCTTAATAAACCACCAACCATAATTGGTGTACTTAAGTGTATAGGTAGATATAAACCAACTGCAACTGGCAATACTGGAATGCCCATTAACTCTATAACTACACCAATACCTATCCCTGTAAATACAAGCGCCCATGGCAAGTTGCCTTGCATAACACCTTCAACAACCAATCTCATTAATGTAGCTTGTGGTGCTGGTAGTTCATTTGAACCAAATCCCCAAGCATTATTCAATAACATTAGAATAAAACCTATTACTAATCCAGATGCAATAACACCAATAAGCTCACCATATTGTTGTTTCCTAGGAGTTGCACCTACTAAGAAACCAGTTTTTAAGTCCTGAGACGTATCACCTGCTATTGCCGCAACTATACAAATTACAGCACCAACAGAAAGTGCGCCAATCATTCCTGCAGGGCCATCGAACCCTATAGCTTTAAATATGATAGATGTAATTAATAATGTAGCAATTGTCATTCCTGACACTGGATTTGACGAACTGCCAACTAATCCTACTAGTCTTGATGAAACTGTCGCAAAGAAGAAGCCAAATATTGCTATTAATATTGCACCCATAACACCTACTGGTATAATATCTGTAAATATCATTACTAGTATTAATACAATTACTCCTACAACAACTAGTTTCATAGACATATCTTGATCAGTTCTCAAATTACTTTCGTTTTCAAAACCTGCTTTAAATCCACCAAGAGCTTCTTTAAATGTTCTAACTATAAGCGGTAAAGACTTAATTAAACTGATAATACCGCCAAATGCAACGGCTCCTGCACCTATATAACGAATATAGTAATGCCAAATATCTCCGCTTCCTAATTCTGCAATTGGTACAGATGCTGGATATACAGGCACTGTTATAAATCCTCCAATATGTGAAATCAAAGGTATTATAACCAACCAACCTAAAACAGCACCACCTAGCATATAAGCAGCAATTCTAGGTCCTATAATAAAACCAACACCTAATAATGCAGGTAGTACATCTCCACCTATTGCCGCACCTTTATACCCTGTTATTTTCCATTCAATTTTACTCGGGAATAACTTAATTCCATCAGCTATAAACTTATAAAGAGCACCTATTCCCAATCCCATAAATACAGTTTTTGCTTTAGAGCCTCCAACTTCCCCTGCTACAAGAACCTCGGCACAAGCAGTGCCTTCAGGATATGGAAGTTTACCATGCTCATTGACAATAAGTGCTTTTCTTAAAGGAACCATTAATAGTACGCCTAGTATACCACCTATAAGTGATATAACTATTATTCTGAATAAATTTGGAGCATCCATTCCTAACTCTTGAGACCAAATGAATAGTGCTGGTAATGTAAATATAGCACCTGCTGCAAGCGATTCACCGGCTGATCCTATAGTTTGAACCATATTGTTTTCAAGTATTGATTCTTTTTTCATTATACCTCTTATGATGCCCATTGAAATAACTGCTGCTGGTATCGATGCACTGATAGTCATACCCACTCTTAATCCTAAATAAGCATTTGCTGCACCAAATACAATAGCCATAAGAATACCTATAATGATTGCTGTAACTGTAAATTCGGGCATCACCTTGTTAGCAGGTATAAATGGAACATACTTTTCTCCTGCCTTCGGATTATAAGCAGCATCAGACAAACCCCTTTTTACCTCTGACATCAATCTTTCCCCCTTTTATATAAATTTTTTAAATAAGCTAATTTTTCCCTCCTTTCCTTTTTTTTATTCTCAAAAATCCCCCAAAATTTAGAAATTATAAAACTCTATCACCTCCACTTGACTTTTAAAATTTTCAGAATGTTTTTAATTATTGCTATTAAGAATATATTCTATATTTTTCATAAAATTCCTTTTCATTTTATATTTTTTAATATTTTTTTTCAAAAAATAACGCCTATCTACATGATAGGCGTGATAGACGTTAGACATTATTTCCTATTCTTAATTTCATCTAATATTCTATTAAGAAATCCTTCAATCTCAAATGTTCCTATGTCTCCTTCTTCTCTTGCTCTTACAGAAACTGTTTTATTTTCCGCTTCTTTCTCCCCAACAATAAGCATATAAGGAACTTTGTTAAGCTGTGCTTCTCTAATTTTATATCCTACTTTTTCTGCTCTTGTATCAACTTCAACTCTTATATCTTTTTCTTCTAATATTTTCTTAATTTCAAATGCATATTCGTTAAACTTATCAGAAATAGGTAGTATACTTACTTGTACAGGTGCTAACCAAACAGGGAATTTACCTGCATAATGTTCTATTAAAATTCCAATAAATCTTTCAATACTTCCAAAGATAACTCTATGAAGCATTATTGGCCTATGCTTATTTCCATCACTTCCTACATATGTTAAATCAAACCTCTGCGGCATTTGGAAATCTAACTGTATTGTTCCACACTGCCATGTCCTACCTATAGCATCCTCTAAATGAATATCTATTTTCGGACCATAAAAAGCTCCGTCACCTTCATTAATCTTATACTCAAGTCCCTTCTCTTCTAATGCTTCTTTAAGTGCATTTGTTGCCAATTCCCACTCTTCATCAGTTCCCATAGAATTCTCTGGCCTTGTTGAAAGTTCTACATGATACTTAAACCCAAATATACTATAAACATAGTCAACAAAATCGATTACACCTTTTATCTCATCTTTTACCTGCTCTGGTAACATGAAAATGTGTGCATCATCTTGAGTAAATGATCTAACTCTCATAAGCCCGTGCAATACTCCTGACAATTCATGCCTATGCACTAAACCTAATTCACACATCCTAATAGGAAAATCTCTATAACTATACATCTTTCTCTTATAAAGCAGCATCGCTCCTGGACAGTTCATAGGTTTTATAGCATAGTCTACAGAATCAATGCTTGTAAAATACATATTTTCTTTATAATGATCCCAGTGTCCAGATCTATGCCATAATTCCTCATTCAATATAATAGGTGTTTTTACCTCTCCATATCCTCTCTTAACATGCTCTTTTCTCCAAAAATCTTCTAAAATATTTCTGATAACCATTCCTTTAGGATGGAAAAATGGAAATCCTGGCCCTTCTTCTTGTATACTAAATAAATCTAACTCTTTACCTAATTTTCTATGGTCTCTTTTCTTTGCTTCTTCTAATCTATGCAAATACTCATCTAAATCCTTTTTCTTTTCAAAAGAAGTTCCATATATTCTCTGAAGCATCTTATTGTTTTCATCTCCACGCCAATATGCTCCAGCTATACTTAATAATTTTATTGCTTTAACCTTTTTTGTATTCGGCAAATGCGGCCCAGCACATAAATCAACAAATTCGCCTTGTTTGTAAAAAGATATTACTGCATCTTCAGGTAAATCCATTACCAATTCTACTTTATAATCTTCACCTTTATCTTTTAAGAATTTTATCGCTTCTTCTCTTGGCAGTTCGAACCTTTCTATATCAAGCTGCTCTTTAACAATCTTTTTCATTTCCGCTTCAATTTTTTCTAAATCCTCCGGTGTAAATTTATGTTCTGAATCAAAATCGTAATAAAAACCATTTTCGATGGCAGGCCCTATTGCCAGTTTAGTATTTGGATATAATCTCTTGACAGCTTGTGCAAGAATATGAGCGCTTGTATGTCTGAAAATGTCTGCTCCTTCATCATCACTAAACTTCAATATACTTATCGAAGCATCTTCCTCAATTGTATGATTTAATTCCACTACTTTTCCATTTAATTTAGCCCCTACAGCTGCTCTAGCCAATCCACTACTTATATCATTAGCTACATCAAATACACTAACGCCTTTTTCATACTCTCTTACAGAACCATCTGGTAGAGTAATTTTAATTTTTTCCATCTGCATCCCTCCTAACTTTTTATTTATACATATATGAAAAAACTCCCGCCCCCAGCATATAGCTAGGGACGGGAGATACTCCCGCGGTTCCACCCTAATTGGTATAAACCCTCTTTGAGACTTTAACGCAGTCAACGGAAATCCTTACCCTAAAATTAGGTTTCGGATACAACTCAGGGGCAGTTTTCAACTAGGCATATCTTAGGGAGACTCTCAGCCTACGGTACTCCCCTCTCTTTAAGACTGTTTCTAGTCTACTCTTCCCTTCACAGCTTTAACATATGAATTTTTAATAAATTATAAATATATTTTATAGTTTTGTCAAGAAAAATATGTACTTTTCAGAGATTTCGCATCAAATTTCCAGTAAAAAATTTGTTTTTACTAAAATTTTATTTTTTAACATTTACTTGAATAACTGGGAAGCCTGTAGACCGATAGGTCTTAAAAATAGTTACACCTCCCCCTACCCCAAAAAATTTTAATAATCAATTTCCAGTTTTATTTTTAATTATGTTTTTTCAAATATTGGATTTATCCAATCAGCTTCTATAGTAAATCTTTCATCTCTTATATCTTCAATAATATCTATCTGCAACATTCTTTTCTTTCTAAATCCTCTAATACACCTAAAGAAATATAATTGCATAAGATTAAATGCTATTATTATAAACATTAG
>NZ_FQXO01000015.1 GCF_900129995.1 Caloranaerobacter azorensis DSM 13643
CAACTAGCTAATGGGACGCGGGGCCATCCTATGCCGCTAAACACTTTGACTTATGCACCATGCGGTCCATAAGTGTTATGGGGTATTAATCCCGGTTTCCCGAGGCTATCCCCCTGCATAGGGCAGGTTCCCCACGCGTTACTCACCCGTCCGCCGCTTTCAGTACTTTAAATCCCCCGAAGGTTCATTAAAGTACCTACCCGCTCGACTTGCATGTGTTAGGCACGCCGCCAGCGTTCGTCCTGAGCCAGGATCAAACTCTCAAGATAAAAATTATATACTCAAAAGAATCCTGCTCCGCACTGTTCAGTTTTCAAAGACCAAATCTATTTTTCTGTCGACTTTTGCCGCCGACTCTTAATACTATAGCAGATTTTTTTATCCTTGTCAACAACTTTTTTTACTTTTTTTACTTTGCCTTTTCTCAACGGCAAAAAATAATTTACCACAAAATTTTAATTTAGTCAAGAATATTTTCTGCAATTTTTATATACATAAAAGCCAAGAGTTTGGAATACTCTTGGCTTTTAAAAAATAACTATTTATTATCAACAGGTTTCATAGTTGGGAATAATATAACATCTCTGATTGATGATTGATTAGTTAAAATCATTATCAATCTATCTATACCTATACCTAATCCTCCTGTTGGTGGCAAACCTACTTCTAGAGCATTTAAGAAATCAGTATCCATCATATGGGCCTCATCATCACCTGCTTCTCTTTGTTTCAATTGTTCGATAAATCTCTGTCTCTGATCTATTGGATCATTTAATTCAGAGAATGCATTGGCTATCTCCCATGTATTAATAAATGCTTCAAATCTATTAGTAATTCTCGGATCATCAGGGTTCCTCTTAGCCAATGGTGATACTTCTACCGGATGATGTGTAATAAAAGTAGGTTGAACTAAATGTTCTTCAGCATATTCCTCAAATAGCTCATTTATTACATGCCCTCTAGTCATTCCCGGTTTTATTTCTATTCCCTTTTCTTTTGCTATTTTTAATGCTTCTTCATCTGTATTTATTTCACTAAAATCTACTCCTGCATATTTCTTTACTGCTTCTTCCATACTCATTCTATTCCATGGCGGCGTTAAATCTATTTCTTTACCCTGATAATTTATTTTAGTTGTTCCTAACGCTTTTTCTGCAACATATGCAACTAATTCTTCAGTTAATTTCATCATATCCTCATAATCAGCATAGGCCTGATATAATTCAATAGCCGTATATTCAGGATTATGTTTTATTGACATTCCTTCATTTCTAAACATTCTGCCCATTTCATAAACCTTGTCAAAGCCACCTACTATCAACCTCTTTAGGTACAGTTCATTCGCAATCCTTAAGTACATATCTATATCTAACGTATTATGATGAGTAATAAATGGTCTAGCAGCTGCTCCTCCAGCTATAGTATTTAAAATTGGTGTATCAACTTCTAAGAAGCCTTTATTATCTAAGTACTCCCTAACTGCTTTTATTATTTTCGACCTTAAAATAAATGTTTGTTTTACTTCAGGATTAACAATTAAATCTACATATCTCTGTCTATATCTTAAATCCGGATCTTTAAGCCCATGAAATTTTTCAGGTAATATTTGTAATGATTTAGTAAGTAATACGATTTCTTGGGCTTTTACGGAAATCTCACCTTTCTTTGTTTTAAATACTTCTCCCTTTACGCCAATTATATCTCCAATATCATATGTTTTAAAAATTTCATATTCTTCTTCTCCAATTAAATTAACCTTTACAAAAACCTGAATTCTACCTTCACTATCTTGTATATCAATAAAACTTGCTTTCCCATGTCCTCTTTTAGACATGATTCTACCTGCTACTGAAACAAATTTTCCTTCCATTTCATCAAAATTATCAATAATATACTTACTGTGATGAGTTACCTCATATTTTTCTATCTTAAATGGATCTCTTCCCATTTCTCTAAGTTTATTAAGTTTCTCTCTTCTAAGTTTTAACATCTCATTAAGATTATTTTCTTCATATGTCATTTAATACACCTCCAAATTACCTAGTTATCTCTAGTACCTCGTACTTAATAACCCCATCCGGAACCTGTACCTCTACTATTTCACCTTTTTTTCGTCCAATTAGTGCTTCCCCTACCGGAGATTCATTAGAAATCTTTCCTTCATAAGGGTCTGCTTCTGCTGATCCAACGATAGTATATTCTATTTCTTCATCAAATTCTAAATCTTTAACCTTAACTTTAGTACCTATACTTACTGTTTCTAAATTAATATCTTCATCATCTATAACTCTTGCTGTTCTTAATATTCCTTCTAACTTAGCTATTCTCTCTTCTAATTGTGCTTGTTCATTCTTTGCCTCATCATATTCTGAATTCTCACTAATATCTCCAAATGCAAGTGCATGCTTGATCCTTTCGGCTACCTCTTTTCTTTTAACTGTTTTAAGATGTTCTAATTCATCTTCAATCTTTTTTAAACCCTCTAGGGTTAAAACTACTTCTTTATCTGCCACTTTACTCTCTCCCCTTCACGACCAATTTTATCTAATTTTGATTATTTTTGATATTATTCGTCTTAAATAATAAGCACCGTAATTTTTTTACAGTGCTAGCCCATCTTTTGTATGATGACTATTATAATTTAGCTGTATAACATTGTCAAGAGGTTAATCAACTTATTTAATATAATAATACAAATTTACCTATACATGCCCAAAAATTATTTTTCTAGCTTCTTTAAACCTATATCTTTTATTATTAATTTCAACTTTTACTAAATCTCTGGAATTAAACATTTGTATACTCTGATAGAAATATGAAGGTATCTCTTTATTAAATTCATAACCTGACGGTATACTTTTTATATTTTGATTCATCTTAAATATAAAATCGGTTATTACTACCGCCTTCTTTCCAATTCTACTCATTTCCTTAAATATCACTCTCTCAATACTAAAATCAAATATAATACTACTGCTATAGATGTCTGACACATTTAAATTTAATTTACTATTTAGATTGACAATTATATTGTATTTATTTAACTTTTTAATAAACTGTGCCGTATATATAGAAAGCCCCGTTTCATTTAGAATATCGTCCGCCAATTCAATAATAAATTTTTCATCTTTCCCTAAAACTGTAACATATTTAAATTCTTTTGCAATTTCAAAAACTATGTTCCTACTTAAATCTGTATTATCACTTATAATAAGAATCTCTTTATCTTTGAATAAGTCATATTTTTCTTTAAGAAGTTTTTTTAATGCATATATTATTACTTTACATTTTAGCTCTCTACCGTCACATACCTTAATATTATATTCCTGTTGAACAAATTTGATACTATTACTATTAAGTAAATCAATTCTATATAAAAAAATTCTATCTATGTCCCTTAAATTTAAATAGTTAATCCCGTTCAATATTCTATTAATAATCCCATCATAATCATCATATTCATCTTCAAGAAAAATCCCTACCCCATACCCCTTCACTTCATTGTTATCATTTACATATTTACACACAACCTTAGGTTTTATCCTTTCCTTTAAAGCAAATAGGACTCCATCAGGAATAATTTTTATTATTCCTCTTTTAATAAATTTTTTATAGTATTGCGGCTCTAAAATATAAATCCACTTACCCTGCCATACAATCCCCTCTTAGTATCAAACTAAAATCCCCTCCATATCATTTAAATATTCTATTCTTGGTTTGAAATCTAAAGTATCTAGAGCTTTATTAAAATCTTCACTAGTCATTTCATCAGGTCTTTTCCCTAAAAAAGCAACTATCATAGCTTCCATTACATTTGTACCAAATGATCTGCCTTCAAATTCAGGAGTAGTAGTTATCAACATTTTAACTCCTCTATTCTTCATATCATCTATATCATATGGCGTTACTGTATTTGTTATTATAATCTTCTCTTTCATATTTTCAGGCATATATCTTTTTATATAATTAAAATCACCAGCTATTATATCTGCCTCGTAATAATATTTAGAAAATTTACTATCTACAGATTTATTTTGTTTTTGTCCAGTAGGATATAATATTTCAAACGGCATCTTAACAGCTATAGGAGCAATTATTCTTGCTACATTATACAATGTATTATATGATTTGATTCTTATAGGTATTCCTAAAGCAAATATAGCATCTCCATAGACTACATCACTACCAGCTTCTTGGAAAGCTTCAGCCATGCCATACCTATCTAGTGCCGATGTAATAAGAACCCTTTTATCTTTCAAGTCGATAATATTATTTTCACTTATATACCTTATAACTCTCTTCTCTAATGTATTCTTCAAAAAAGTACCATCTAGCATTGGAGTTTTTTTAGCAGCCGCTTTAATTGGAAGTGAATCTTTTATTATATACCTTTTATCTTTACAGGTTAAATAAATATCTATTCCACCCATTCCAAAAGCATCAATCTTACCATCTAATTCCTTAATCAGTTCTATGGCCTTATCTTTATCGCCATCCGTTCCAATTCTTTCTATTATAAAATCCTCTCCAAAAAGATTAACTTTTACCTTATGATTTCTCTTAGATGAACCTAAACTAACACTTACAACTCTCTTCAAAACGTTTACCCCCTATCCCTAACTAATTTAAGAATATTTTCTATAGTCCTAATATCGATTTCAATATCTTCTGTTAAAGGAGATTTACCTATGTCTATTGATATAATTTCTCTATCTAGCAGTTTATGTACTAGAGAATTTCTCATGTCAGAAAATAGTGTAATAATCAAATCATAATTCCTTAATTCTGCTATAATCTCTAATACCTTATTAAACAGTTCTAATCTGCTTTTGTTCTGTATAAAGCTCCACCGTTCTTCTTCTGACATTAAAAAAACATATTCAACACCATATTTTAAACAGATGTTTTCTACTTCTTCTTTATTTTTTATTGGAAATCCAATTAAAGCTACACTCTTTCCCTTTCTTATTTCTCCTAATCTTTCTAGTCTAGAAATAAACGTTCTCTGAATCCCTAAAATATTTGCAACTTCCTGTTGTGATTTCCCTCTTATTCTTAATTCAATAATTTTATCAATATTTCTATATATTTTATTTATATCTATTACCTTATCCCCAATTCTAATAATATCCAATATCATACTCCCCTCTCTATATGTGCACAACATTGAGCTCATATTTATATATTACCATCTTATATAATTTTTATAAAGGAAAAAGATAGCTATGCCCTTAACCATCTTATAAATTCTCCAAATATTTATTCAAAACATCTATAATTTCATCTTTATTATCAATAGTATTTATCCTTCTTCTCATATCTGCTGCTTTAGGCATCCCCTTAATATACCAACCAATATGTTTTCTCATTTCTCTAACTGCAATCTTTTCTCCTTTTAATTTAATTAATAATTCGAGATGTTTTATAGCCATATCTATTTTCTCACGATTCGTTGGCGGAGGTATTTCCTCACCATCTTCAATAAGTGCTACAATCCTTTTAAAAATCCAAGGGTTTCCCTGACTTCCTCTGCCTATCATTACTCCATCACAGCCTGTATAATCAATCATTCTTTTAGCATCCTCAGGAATAAAAATATCTCCATTGCCCACAACTGGAATCGACACATTATTTTTAACCTCTCTAATTATATCCCAATTTGCCTTCCCAGAATAAAATTGTTCTCTAGTTCTGCCATGTATAACTACTAATGATGCACCTTCTTCTTCAATAATTTTAGCTATTTCTACTGCATTTATATTTTTTTCATCCCATCCCATTCTTATCTTTACAGTAACAGGTTTATTTGATGCTTTAACAACCGCTCTTACAATCTGTCTAACTATCTTTGGTTCTTTTAACAAAGCACTACCATCCCCATTTTTAACTATCTTAGGTGCTGGACATCCCATATTTATATCAATAATGTCAATATCATCTCGTTTATTTAATACCGATAATACTACATGAGCCATAATATCTGGTTCGTGCCCAAATATTTGCAATGCTATCGGTCTTTCATTTTTATCTATTTTCATTAATTCGTAAGTTTTCTTATCTTCATAGTAAAGACCTTTTGAACTTATCATTTCACTATAAACGAGACCAGCGCCTAATTCACTACAGATTAATCTAAATGCCATGTCCGTAATACCTGCCATAGGAGCAAGAAAAACATTATTTTTCGTCTCAATATTACCTATTTTCACTATCCCACCTCATTTCTTCTTTCGTCAAAAAAGTAGCCTTATAAGGCTACTTGTTTCTTTCATATATTATTCTCAAACCTTCTAATGTTAATAACTTATCTACTCTATTAATAGTTTTTGACTCGCTTGCAATTAAAGTAGACAATCCCCCAGTACATACAACATTTTTTACTTCTCCTTTCATCTCTTTTTTCATTCGTTCAACAATATAATCAACCATACCTACATATCCATATATTATACCTGACTGCATACTGTTTACGGTATTCTTACAAATAACAGTTTTAGGTTTTACTAATTCAATTTTCGGAAGTTTAGCTGCCCTTTGAAAAAGAGCTTCACTTGATATTTTAATGCCCGGTGCAATAGCTCCACCCAGATAATCTCCTTCTTCAGATACTGCACAAAAAGTTGTAGCTGTACCAAAATCGACTATTATAGTAGGTCCTCCATATTTTTCATATGCTGCAATGGCATTTACAATTCTATCGGCACCTACCTGTTTAGGGTCATCATACCTGATATTCATTCCAGTTTTAATTCCGGGTCCAACTATAAGCGGCTCTTTATTACAATATTTTATCGACATTGCCTGTAACGAATACATAAGCGGTGGTACTACTGAAGATATTACAACAGCTTCAATTTCATTAAGCTTAAAACCATTATATTCAAATAATTGATTAATAAGCATACCATATTCATCTGAAGTTTTATTCTTATCAGTAGAAATTCTCCAATATTTTAATAAATTTTTACCTTCGTAAACCCCTAGTACAATATTTGTATTCCCAACATCAAATACTAATATCAAAATATCCACCTTCTCCTTCGCTATTTATATACAATCTCGAATATAGTTTATTTAAATTTTAGCAATTTCAAAGTCTTTATTCAATACAAATTAAAAATTATTAATATCGAATTAGTCTATAAGTAGTTCATCTAAAATTATACATATCCATATATTCCTCTTACTGATATCTCTCCTGATATTAGTTTTTCAATTTTCCCATTTTCTTCTATTAACAACTCTCCTTGTTCTGTTATGTCTATAGCTTTAGCTCTTCTTTCTCCCTTATTCGTAATAATTTTTATTTCTCTTCCTAATAAAATCGAAGCTTTTCTACATATTTCTATTGAAGTTTTTATACTACCATATTTAATGAGTTCATTATAAAATCTCTCGAAATTATTAAGAATTTCAGCCGTAATAAACTTTCTGTCTACATCATGTCCTACTTCAGCCTTAATAGAAGTAGCAATATTATTTATTTCTTTAGGAATTTCCTGCGAATTAATATTTACATTTACCCCTATACCTATAACTAAATAATTTATTCTATTAAGTTCAGCACTCATTTCTGTCAAAATGCCACAGACTTTTTTGCCATTTAATACTATGTCATTTGGCCATTTTATATAAGCATCTACTCCCACCTTGCTAAGTGCACTCCAGACAGCAGCAGCTCCTATCTGTGTTACTTTTGAGGCATCTATTGGATCAATATTCGGTCTAAGTATTATAGACATCCAAATTCCCTTGCCTTTTGGAGATACCCATCCTCTCCCCAATCTTCCTCTCCCCATAGTCTGTTCTTCCGCTATAACAACTGTGCCTTCTTTTGCACCTTCAGCTGCTAATTGTTTGGCTTTAATATTTGTTGAATCTATACTATCGAAATGTATTATCTTTCTTCCAATATAGTCTGTTTCTAAATATTCTGCAATCTCTCCATAAGTCAATATATCTGGTGTATAGATTAACTTGTACCCTTTTCGTGTAACCGAATCAATTAAGTACCCTTCTTCTCTCAATTGATTTATGTACTTCCATATTGCCGTTCTACTTACATTCAAAGAATCACTAATATCCTGCCCAGAAACAAACTCATTATTTTCTTTAAGCAGTTTTAAAATTTCATCTTTCACTATTTTTCCTCCTCAACAAGAGTATTTCTTAAACACAATAATATTATATCATTTGCAAAAAAAAATATGGTAATAATCTTCCATATTTTTTAATAAACTGCTTTTACAATATAATCGCCATATGGCATATCTTCGAATTCATATTTCCCAAATTCATCAGTAAACCTGAAATCTATAGGAATGTATTTATCTTTTTCTATTTTATACAAAATAACCAATGCATCTTCTATAGGTGTATTATTCTCATCATAAATATTCCCATTGATTTTAGTCTTGCTAACTCTATCCTCCAATAATATGTCTACTTTATATATGCGTTTTAAATCCTCTATATCTAAAATTGTCTCATAAGAACAATATTTCGAATCATTTATAACTAATTTATATTTCCCTTTTACTATACTTGAAAAAATAAATTGCCCATATTTATTTGTACATGTATATTTATAAAGTTTTTCATTTTTGAATAATGTAATCGTAATATAAGCTATTGGCCTTTTACATTCATCAAATACATGTCCTGTTATCAGAGTAAATTTATATGCTTCTTCTTCTAATATAATGTTATATATAATACGTCTTGATTTTATGTTTATATAGCAACTTCTATGAAGTTTATACCCGTTTTTTTCTGCTTCGATTCTAATTTTAGTATTTAATTTAACGCCATTATATGTATAATATCCGTCATTGCTACTATATACATAACCAATTATATTACCATTTTCATCTACAAATTTTATCTTAACACCTTCTAATGGACTGCCTCTGTCGTTCCTAATATGTCCATAAATTAAAGCATTTTCAAAATATTTATTCTCCTCTAAATATAAATCTATTCTTATTTCAGGATTTTCTTTATTTAATTCTTTCATTTCAGATTGACCTAAAATATACTTTTCCATAATTTCACCTACTTTTTATGTACATAGGCATATAGATAAACTATATGCCCGTAATCTATGCTGTTGCCTCTGGAATCTGTTTATTAGCTTTAATCTTATAATTGCCTTGTTCAACTTGTTCAAATATATATAGTCCCTCACTATTTGTTTTAGTCATTCTAATAGGAGTTAAAATCTCTTTGCCTTCTTCGTCTGTATCAACCCTGAATAGTATTACAAATGCGCCTTCAATTGGAGCTCCATCTTTGTCTTTTATAATACCGTTTATTGTTCCTTTTCTGGTAATTGGATCGATTGGCAGTGAAACAACAATATTTCTTACCTGGAATGGTGCATCTATAATTACGTTTATATCTACACTTGTATAACCTAATTTACTAGTCGATACAGAATAAATTCCCTGTGCAAGATCGAAGAATACAAACTGTCCATATTCGTTAGTATAAGTTGTTTTCAATATTTGAGGATTATTAGGATCTGTATTGTCAACGAGTCTTACCACTGCTCCTTGTAATGGTGTACCCTGCTCATCTGTTACATCCCCAGCTATTAAACTATTATTTGTACTAGATACAGGAGCAAGTGTGAAATTTCTTTCTATTTGCTGACCTGCTTGCATTGCAAAAGATATACCTTGAATAATATTAAACCCATCTTTAGTAGCAAATATCAAATATTGTTCTTCAGGAGATACTCCACTTATCGTATATTCTCCGTTAACGTCTGTAACGCCATGGTATAAAGGATTATATTGATTATCTGTTATCTTAACTGTAACTCCTTCTATAGGATTGCCATTGCCGTCAGTTACTTTACCAAATACAGTACCCTGATCAATATGGATATTATCTTCAAGTTGTAAGTCTATCCTAATCTCTTCGCCTAGATCAACTAACGAACGAGTTTCAGACTGCCCTAATTTATATAATTCTTTACATTCAGCCATATATTATCACCTCTCTATCATTATTATTGTTCTTTATTTGCTTTTACTATATATTTGCCTTGCGGAACATCGCCAAACAAGTAAACTCCACCTGAAATAGTTCTAGTATATCTTCTAGGAATTAATGTTGGATTTTCTGGATCCCCTGTTACTTCATAAAGTACAACAATTGCTCCCTCGATAGGATTTCCTTGTGAATCTTTTATGATACCATTAATAGTTCCTGTAGACTGTTCTGGAGCAACTTGTAGTGTTGTTTGTATCTTAGTTATTGAACTCGGCTGTAGTATATGGAGTTCAACTTCTGTTGTTTTATAGCCCTGTCCGGATAATCTGACAAAATAATTTCCTAAATCAAGGTTTATAAAAGCATACTGACCGTATTCATTTGTACCAGTTATTGCTTTAATAATCTCTTGTTCATTCTCTATTTGTATCAAAGTTACCATAATATTAACTAGAGGATTACCATTGATATCAAATACTTCTCCTGCAATTGCAGATTTATTTGCATCAGGGTCTGGCTGTAATACCTGATCTACAACTATTGTCTGTCCTGCTGCAATAGCTACAGGATCAGATTCGCTTAATAGATAACCCTGCTTTGTAACATGAACATGCAATTCAGATGCTGGTGCAATATTCGAAATATCATATTTCCCATATGCGTCTGTTAATGTGTGATACAAAGGATTGTGATCTTTATCTAATACTTTTACTAAAGCATTTTCAACTGGATCGCCATTTGGATCTGTGACAGTACCTGTTATTGAACCCGTATTGAGATATGGGTTTTCATCAAGCTGAACGTCTAAACGTATTTCTTGCCCTATATCTTGAATTTCACCTAATTGAGATTGTGTCAGTTTATATAATTCAGACATTCTAATGCCCCCTTTTTTCTCTATTATGCTTTTCCTGATTTATATATATGATAGTTTTAAGTAAGCCGTTACATATTCAAACTGAAAATATGCAAAATAAAAAGGACTCTAATCAGAGTCCTCTTTTAACTTCCAAAGAACATCAATAATACTCCAGCTGCTATTGCAGAACCTATAACCCCTGCAACATTTGGTCCCATAGCATGCATTAAAAGGAAATTGGATGGATTTTCTTCTTGCCCAACTTTTTGAACAACCCTAGCCGCCATAGGAACCGCTGATACTCCAGCAGCACCTATTAATGGATTTACTTTACCTCCAGATACTTTATACATAATCTTTCCAAATAAAACTCCTGCTGCTGTCCCTATTGAAAAAGCTATTAATCCTAGTACAATTATCTTAATTGTGGTTATATCAATAAAAGAATCAGCTTTAGCTGTAGCACCAACTGTTAATCCTAAGAAAATTGTAATTATATTAGATAGTGCATTTTGTGCAGTATTTGAAAGTCTTTCAACTACACCAGATTCTCTAATCAAGTTGCCAAACATAAGCATTCCAAGAAGTGGCGCCGAAGATGGCAACAATAATATACTAAATGTAGCAACAACTATAGGAAAAATAATTTTTTCCTTTTTTGAAACCGGTCTTAGCTGCTGCATCTTAACTTTTCTCTCTTGTTCGGTTGTTAGTAATCTCATAATCGGCGGCTGTATAATTGGAACCAATGCCATATAAGAATATGCAGCTACCGCTATAGCTCCTAGTAGATGGGGAGCTAATCTAGTTGTTAAATATAGTGCAGTAGGTCCATCCGCCCCTCCAATTATACCTATAGATGCAGCTTCAGGTCCTGTAAATCCCAAGAATTTAGCTCCAATAAAAGTAAAAAATATACCAAATTGTGCAGCTGCTCCTAAAAGTAAACTTCTGGGATTAGCAATTAATGGCCCAAAATCTGTCATTGCACCTACACATAGAAAGATTATCGGTGGATAAATACCTAATTTCGTTCCCTGATACAAGTAATATAATAATCCTCCTACTTCTTTGGTTTTATATACCATTTGACCTGTTACTGGGTCTTTCACTATCTCTTTTACAGGTTCAGCCATAAGACCCCCTAATGGTAAATTGGTAAGCAGCATACCAAAAGCAATAGGTATTAATAAATACGGCTCATATCCTTTTTTGATAGCCAAATAAAGAAGTCCGGAGGCAATCCCTATCATTACAACTTCTTTTATGGTTAATGCAGAAAAACCTGTGCTTGTCCAAAACTGCCTAAGTATATCCAAAAACATTTAGGTTTACCCCACTTTCTAGTATATTTAAATTTATTCAAGTGATACTAATGAATCTCCTGCATTTACAGAAGCACCTTTAGTTGTATTTATGCTAACCACTTTTCCATCTCTTGGTGCTACTATTTCATTTTCCATTTTCATAGCTTCAAGTATCACTAAAACTTGACCACTCTTTACATTATCTCCCTCTTTAACTTTTATATCCAATATAGTTCCTGGCATTGGAGCTTCTACTGTTTCAGCTCCCTCTGGAACATACTTTTCTTCTACTTCTTTTTTAGGCTCAACTTTTGGCTCTTTTTTCACTTCTTTTTTTGGCATTTCAGCAACTGGTTTATCAACAACAGGCCTACTTACTCTTTCTGATGCTTCTTGTCTTACTTCCTCCACCTCAACCTCGTATTTCTTACCATTAACTGTAATTATATATTTTTTCATTTTTTAGCCTCCTTATCTATCGATTAATTCAAACTGCTTAAATCTACCAGCTCTAGCCCAAACTGGCGTATTCGTAGGTACTCTTTTTATATTTCTTATCTTGATTTCAGAAGCCGGTCTAGAAATATTTGTCGCAATAGCAGCCGTTATGACTGCCACTAGCTCCTCATCATCCTCTTCTTCATTAAAAATTTCTTTTGGCTCAATTTTTTCAGGTTCAATAGATTTTTTTTGCCTCTTATCTACTCCTTTATTTTCTTTATAGAAAACAAATCTGAATCCATCTATAATATAAGAAATAACGAGCAATGCCAAAAAAACTATCCCCATGCTAAATACTGTAACTATCAAAACTTGCCCAATAGTAATATTATCTCCTAACAACTATATCACCTCTTTATAGGGGTATGTTTCCGTGCTTTTTAGCCGGTCTATTTTCCCTTTTACTTGATAACATATCAAAGGCACTAATGACTCTTTGCCTTGTAGTCATAGGTTCAATTACATCATCGACAAATCCTCTCGAAGCAGCCACATACGGATTCGCTACTGTATCTCTATACTCTTTAATCTTCTCAGTCCTTGTAGCTAATGGGTCTTCTGAATTCTGTATTTCTTTTCTGAAAATAATATTTGCCGCTCCTTCAGGTCCCATAACAGCTATTTCTGCATTAGGCCATGCAAACACTAAATCTGCACCCATATCCTTACTGCACATTGCGAGATACGAACCACCATACGCCTTTCTTATAACTAAAGTAACCTTTGGTACAGTAGCCTCACTATATGCATATAACATTTTTGCTCCATGCCTTATAATTCCACCGTATTCTTGATCTGTCCCCGGCAAAAATCCTGGAACATCTACTAAATTTAATAATGGTATATTAAAAGCATCACAAGTCCTTATAAATCTAGAAGCTTTATCTGAAGCATTAATATCTAAACAGCCAGCGAGCACTTTAGGTTGGTTTGCAATTACCCCAACTGATTTACCATTTAATCTTATAAAGCCCGTTATAATATTTTGAGCAAAATAAGGCTGTACTTCAAAGAAATCTCCATTGTCAGCTATTATTTTTATTATCTCTTTCATATCATATGGTTTGTTAGGATTATCAGGTACAATCTCGTTTAATATCTCATCTATTCTATTCATATCATCCTCGGTATCAAATACTGGAGGATCCTCTAGATTATTTGACGGTAAAAAGCTTAATAATTTTTTTATTCTATTTATAGCGTCCTCTTCTGTGCTATCGACAAAATGTGCAACTCCACTTATGCTATTGTGAGTCATAGCCCCTCCTAATTTTTCTGCAGAAACATCTTCTCCAGTTACAGTTTTTATAACTTGAGGCCCTGTAATAAACATTTTACTCGTATTCTCTATCATAAATATAAAATCTGTAAGTGCTGGTGAATATACGGCTCCACCTGCACATGGTCCCATGATTACCGATATTTGAGGAATAACTCCAGATGATATAGTATTTTTATAAAATATCTTTCCATAGCCAGATAGAGCATCTACACCTTCCTGTATTCTAGCTCCCCCTGAATCATTCAATCCAATTATAGGTGCTCCCATTTTTAATGCCATATCCTGAACTTTGCAGATTTTAGCAGCATGCATTTCTCCTAATGAACCGCCTATAACAGTAAAGTCTTGAGCATAAACAAATACAAGTCTGCCGTCAATTGTACCATATCCAGTAACTACACCTTCTCCCGGTGCCTTCTTTTTATCCATTCCAAAATTAGTACATCTATGTTCAACAAAAGTATCTAATTCAATAAAACTTCCTTCATCAAGTAATAAATTTATTCTTTCTCTCGCTGTCAACTTACCACTTTTATGCTGCTTCTCTATTTTATCAATTCCACCGCCTAATCTAATCTTCTCTTTAGCCGCCTTAAGTTTTTCTACTTTTTCAATTGACATGAATTTACCCCCTTAGGTATAAATTAATCTCTCTGACATAGCTCAATTAACACACCATAAGTACTCTTTGGATGCAAGAAAGCTATTTTTGCCCCACCTGCTCCATACCTCGGTTTTTCATCTATCATTCTAATACCTTTACTTTTCATTTCTTCTATTGCCTTTTCTATATCATCAACTCTATAAGCTATATGTTGAATTCCCTCTCCTTTTTTCTCAATATATTTTGCTATAGGTCCTTCTTTATCTGTTGATTCTAAAAGCTCAATTTCAGTATCACCAATTGGTAAAAAAGCAACTTTTACTTTTTGCTGCTCAACTATCTCAATCCCATTTAATTCTAAACCCAATACTTCTTTATAAAACTTTAAAGTTTCTTCTAGATTTTTAACTGCTATACCAATATGATCTACCTTTTTAACCATTTTTTTATCCTCCTCATTCTCCTAACATAGTAATAATTTTATCACTAGCAGTATAGGGATCTATTTCCCTTTCTGCAATTTTTTTAGATAAACTATTCAAATAATCTCCCGTACTAGTCTTTTTAAGTACCATAGCCATAAGCTTTTCTTCTACTAATTTCAACACCTCTAATTTAGCATTTGCTAGTCGGCGTCTGTCAAATTCACAAGAATTAAGCATATATTTTTTATGCTCAATTATTTTTTCTAAAAGATCATCAATCCCCGTATTATTAAATGCCGATACTTTAAGCACAGGTGGCTTCCAACCTTCGTTTTCTCCAAACTTAAGCATCATCTCTATTTCTAAAGCCGTTCTGTCTGCTCCATCTAAATCACTCTTATTTACTGCAAATATATCTCCTATTTCCATAATACCAGCCTTTATAGCCTGTATATCATCTCCCAATCCCGGCACCATAATCATAACAACAGTATCTGCTATTTTAACTATATCAACTTCAGATTGTCCAACTCCAACAGTCTCGATAAAAATATAATCTACTCCGAAAATATCTAGTATCTTAACTGCTCCATACGTTGCTTTTGAAAGTCCTCCTAATGAACCTCTAGTACCCATACTTCTAATAAATACTCCCGGATCGGTTGCTAAATCTTGCATCCTTACTCTATCACCTAATATTGCTCCACCTGTAAACGGACTAGTAGGGTCTATTGCGATTATTCCAACCTTTTTACCTCTTTTTCTCAATTCTTTTACTAATTTATCTGTTAAAGTACTTTTACCACCACCAGGTGGTCCTGTTATACCAATAACATGAGCCTTTCCCGTATGTTTATAGAGTCTCTTAATAATATCTATAGCTTCACTATTGCCCATCTCAAACATCGATATAAGTCTTGCACAGGCTCTTTTATCCCCTTCAAGTAGTCTTTTTTCGAAATTCAAAGCACTGCACCACCTAAAAGTTGCTATTTTCTTTTAACATGTTCCCTAATATAATCTATTACCGCAGATGTAGGAGTACCAGGAGTAAATATCTCTGATATTCCCGCTTCTTTCAAGAAAGGTATATCATCATCAGGAATAACTCCGCCGCCTACTACCAAAACATCTTCGGCTCCCTGTTCTCTTAATAAATTAACTACTTTTGGAAACAAATGATTATGCGCTCCAGATAATATACTCATAGCTACTACATCCACGTCTTCTTGAATAGCAGCTGCAACAATTTGTTCCGGTGTTTGTCTTAAACCTGTATAGATAACCTCCATTCCAGCATCTCTAAGCGCTCTAGCAATTACCTTTGCTCCTCTATCATGTCCGTCTAATCCTGGTTTAGCCACTAGCACTCTAATAGGTCTTTCACTCATTATTAAACCTCCTCAAGATAATGATATAAATTTTGATAAATAAAGATAATTATTAAACATTTATAAAATTATTGAAGGTTGATATTCTCCAAATTCTTCTCTCAATACGCCACAAATTTCTCCTAACGTAGCATAAGCTTTAACTGCATCTAAAATATATGGCATAATATTTTCATCAGTCCTTGCTACTTTTCTTAAAGCCTCAAGAGTCGATTTTACTTTTTCATTATCTCTTTCTGCTTTTAACTTTCTCAATTTTTCTTTTTGTAATTCACCTACTGAAGGATCTACTTTTAATATGTCTTTATGTCCTTCTTCTTCTATTTGATATTTATTAACACCAACTACTATTCTCTCTCCTGTTTCTACTTCCATTTGATATCTATATGCACTATCCTGAATTTCTTTTTGTATAAAGCCTTTTTCTATAGCTCTAGGAGAACCGCCAAGTTCATCTATTTTCTTAATATATTCATAGGCTTCTTCTTCTATTTTCTTAGTCAAGCTCTCTACATAATATGAACCTGCTAGCGGGTCTATAGTTGCAGTAACACCGCTCTCATGAGCTACTATCTGCTGAGTTCTTAAAGCTATTCTAACCGAATCTTCTGTTGGTAATGCCAATGCTTCATCTCTAGAATTAGTATGAAGTGATTGAGTTCCACCTAATACAGCTGCTAAAGTTTGAATTGTTACACGAATTATATTATTATCCGGCTGTTGAGCTGTTAAAGTAGAACCTGCTGTTTGAGTATGGAATTTCATAATCATTGATTTCTTATTCTTAGCTTTAAATCTTTCTTTCATAATTCTTGCCCATAGTTTTCTAGCTGCTCTAAACTTAGCAACCTCTTCTAATAGGTCATTATGAGCATTAAAGAAGAATGATAATCTAGGTGCAAATGAATCAACATCAAGCCCAGCCTTAATAGCTGCTTCAACATAAGCTATACCATTAGCAAGAGTAAATGCAACCTCTTGAACGGCTGTAGAACCAGCTTCCCTTATATGATATCCGCTGATACTTATTGTATTCCAATTTGGAACATGTTTAGAACAGTATTCAAAAATATTTGTAATAAGTCTCATTGAAGGTTGAGGTGGAAATATATAAGTTCCTCTCGCAATATATTCCTTTAAAATATCATTTTGTATAGTTCCTCTTAATTTATCTTTTGACACTCCTTGTTTTTCTGCTACCGCTATATACATAGCCAGCAATACTGCAGCAGGAGCATTTATAGTCATAGAAGTACTTACTTTATCTAGTGGAATACCGTCAAATAGAATCTCCATATCTTTGAGAGAATCAACAGCAACTCCGACCTTTCCTACCTCTCCTTCTGAAAGAGGATGGTCTGAATCATATCCAATCTGAGTTGGTAAGTCGAAAGCTACACTAAGACCAGTCTGTCCTTGTTCTAATAAGTATTTATATCTCTTATTTGACTCCTCTGCTGTTGCAAAACCCGCATATTGCCTCATTGTCCAAAGCCTACCTCTATACATCGTAGGCTGTACACCGCGTGTAAATGGATATTGACCAGGATATCCTAAATCTTCATTATAATCTAAATCTTTAATATCTTCTGGTGTATAGAGTCTTTTAACCTCTAATCCTGATCCTGTAGTAAATTTTTCTTTTCTCTCAGGAAATCTCGAAATAGCCTTTGATAATGTAGAATTTTCCCATTCTTTTTTAGCATCTGAAATTTTTTCTAATTTTTCATTATCAAACATCTGTAATCCTCCTTTTTAAGTAGGCCATGATTTGATACATGCAGTTGAGCAAATGTTTTCCTGCTCAAATATAGACTATTATACAATTCAAAATTTTGCAATATATATTTCAAATTTTTTAAATATTGAAGTATATTTTTCACAAATAAAATTATTCTATACATAAAAAATTATTCCTCTAATTATTTATTATTTCCGATAATTAATTTCCTGAACGATTAACAATTTAAACATTTGCTATTTCAAAAAATAAAAGCATAAGCCCTTTAAACTTATGCTTCTATTTTTATTTTCTATTAATTTTTCCCAGAAACTCCTCAACATTTATTATGTATCTAGTATGTGTACCTTTTCCTATTAATTTTTCTTCATCATAAGCCTCTACATCAAAATATAATTTTTTACCATCTATCTTTGTAAGCTTTGCTATACCTTTTACTTTCATTCCAACCGGTGTAGCTCCTAAATGTTTAACATCTACATGTATTCCCACAGTTGCATGCTCTTTACCTAACTCTTTGTCAACTGCATTTAATGCAGCATTTTCCATAAGTCCTATCATCATTGGTGTTGCAAAAACATGAACATTTCCACTGCCAAATTTTGCAGCTGTGTCATCTTCAGTTACTATCTTCTCTGCTATACCTTCTAAACCAACTTTCAAATTAAATTCCATATACTCGCCCACCTTTCTATATATTTTTTAAAAATTTATATCCATTTTTTATTATAACATACCTAAAAAAAAAGTGGTCAATGACCACTTTTTTTAATCCATATTAAATATTTCTTCAAATTCTTCAGCATTAAGTGTTTCTTTTTCTAATAATGCCTCTGCTACTCTATGAAGTTTATCTATATTCTCCTTCAATAACTTTTCGGCTGTATGATAAGCCTTATCGATTATACTTCTCATTTCTTTATCTATAGCGGCCGCTACTTCTTCACTATAATTTCTACTTCTAGTTAAATCTCTTCCTAAGAAAACTTCATCCGTATCTGTACCATATGTCATAGGACCTAGCTTTTCACTCATACCATAATGAGTTACCATATTCCTTGCTATCTTAGTAGCCCTTTCCAAATCGTTTTGAGCTCCTGTACTAATGTCGTTTAAAACTAATTTTTCAGCTACTCTACCACCAAGAAGATGTACCAATGTCTCCTCCATTTCTGTTTTAGACATATAGTATTTGTCTTCTTTAGGTAGTATCATTGTAAATCCACCAGCTCTGCCTCGTGGAATAATACTAATTAGATGAACCGGATCTGTATTAGGCAATAACCTAGCTACAACAGCATGCCCTGCTTCATGATATGCTGTAAGCCTTCTTTCCTTTTCACTTATTACTCT
Source organism: Caloranaerobacter azorensis DSM 13643 (assembly GCF_900129995.1). GTDB lineage: Bacteria > Bacillota > Clostridia > Tissierellales > Thermohalobacteraceae > Caloranaerobacter > Caloranaerobacter azorensis. Next base: position 19,463 of record NZ_FQXO01000015.1, read on the forward strand.
ACTTCTCTTTTCAGGTCCTGCTATTACTTTAGTTATAGCTTCTTCAATAAGTTCCATCGGTATTTTCTTTAAATTTTTCCTTGCAGTCAGTAATGCTGCCTCATTTAATAAATTCTCTAAATCAGCTGGAGTAAATCCAGAAGTTCTTCTTGCTACAACTTTAAGGTCAACATCATCTTCTAATGGTTTATCTTTTGCATGTATTTCTAAAATAGCTTCTCTAGCTTTAATATCCGGCACTCCTACATACACTTGTCTATCAAATCTTCCCGGTCTTAAAAGTGCAGGGTCTAGTATATCAGGTCTATTTGTAGCAGCCATAACGATAATTCCTTCGTTTGCTCCAAATCCATCCATTTCAACAAGAAGTTGATTTAGAGTCTGCTCTCTTTCATCATGACCCCCACCTAATCCGGCACCTCTTCTCCTACCAACAGCATCTATCTCATCAATAAAGACTATACAAGGAGCATTCTTTTTAGCCTGCTCGAATAAATCTCTTACCCTCGAAGCACCTACTCCTACAAACATCTCAACGAAATCAGAACCACTTATACTGAAAAAAGGTACTCCGGCTTCTCCTGCAACAGCTTTAGACAAATATGTTTTACCAGTACCAGGAGGACCTACCATTAAAACTCCTTTAGGTATTCTAGCACCTAACTCTATATACTTTCTCGGATTTTTAAGAAAATCTACTATCTCTTTAAGCTCTTCTTTTTCTTCATCTAATCCTGCTACATCCTTAAAGGTTATTTTCTTTCTGCCATCATCTCTATGCAGCTTTGCTCTGCTCTTTCCAAAATTCATAACCTTACTTCCGCCGCCCTGCGACTGCTGCATAAATACAAACCAAAAAATAATAGAAATCAATATCATAATAAATATTGTTGGAAGAATATTCAAAAGCCATGGTGTTTCAGGCGGCTTCTTACCAACATATCTTATCTTATTTTTATCTATTAAATCTTTTAAATAATCTTCATAAAGGTTTTCCTCTGTACCATCTGGAAGGATTAAAGAAAATGATGTCCCATCTTTTAATTTCCCGGTTATTATTCCCTCTTCTCTTACTACAGTAATAGATTCAACTTTATTATTCTTTATCTGCTGAACAAATTCTGTAAAATCAAACTGCTTCGTTTCTCCTACTGGTCTATTAAAGAATTGAACTGCCGCTATGATTATTATAAACATCAGCAGATAAAAGCTTATGCCTTTGAAATATCTCTTCAACTAGAGTCCTCCTCTCACTACCCTAAATCTCTCATACTAAGATATTTTACCATAATGATTATTAAAACACAATAATGCCCTAGCAAGGTTTATTATTTATAAACTTCTTCTTTAAGAACACATATATATGGTAAATTTCTATATTTTTCGTTGAAATCTAATCCATAACCAACAACAAATTCATCTGGTATTGTAAAACCTATATAATCTACTTTAACATCAGTTTTTCTTCGTTCAGGTTTATTAAGCAGAGTACATAACTTTACACTTTTAGGACCCCTAGATTTAAGATTTTCAACTAAATAACTTAAAGTCAGCCCTGTATCTATTATATCTTCTACAATCAATACGTCTTTATCTTCAATGCTTGAATCTAAATCTTTTAAAATTCTTACAACTCCAGATGATTGTGTAGATGACCCATAACTAGATACAGCCATAAAATCAATACTTAATGGTAAATCAATATTTTTACATAAATCCGACATAAACATTACTGCTCCTTTAAGTACACAAATTACAACTAAATCCTTGCCCTTATAATCTCTAGTTATCTCCTGCCCCAGTTCTTTAATCCTCTTCTGTAACTCATCTGTTTCAATTAATATTTGACGAATATCTTGTTCCATATAAATCCTCCTTACTTTTAATTTGTATCTTTAAAACCCTTTTGGTTTCAGGCTTAATTTTATATATTTCACTTATTCTATATCCTACAACCCAAATAATATTACAATCATCTACTAAAAGCGGAATCCTATCTCTCATGTCTCTAGGGATTTTTAAATCTATAAAAAAATCTTTTAATTTCTTCTTCCCTTTCATTCCCAGCGGAGAAAATCTATCCCCCGGTCTTCTGTTTCTAATATATAGGTTTCCATATATTTTATCATAATCGAAATATTTTATAAACCTATTATTCTTTTTTACATCGACTTCATTAACATTTAATATCTCTGTAATTATTTCACACTTTAACTCATCAATTTGGGTTGTACTCTCTATACCAATCATATATTTATAATCTACTATTTTCTCCTTTAAATCAACCTTTTCTACTGTAAAATGTCCATAGCCTATACTAATTTGTATATTCTTAGGTAAATTTATCCTCTTTCCTGTGCTATTTTTAAGTATAAGATTTATAGCATCATATATATGTTTTTCTTCTATTCCCTTAATATGCCCCAACAATCTTTCAATAGCCATTCTCAATATTCTCGACTTTATAGAATCGTGCTGCTTTGAAAATTCTTCTCTATCTATGATAATTTTATCTTTAGTCTCTTTATATACCATCTGCTCATATTTTTCTAAAGCGTACTTTTTTAAAAAATCGCTATCTATAGCCATCAGTCTCGAAGTTCTATAAATGGTATCAATAAAACTTTCATTAAAGTTCTCTTTGATAAATGGAATTAGCTCAAGCCTAATCTTATTTCTACTATAAATTGGTTTAAAATTCGTCTTATCAATTCTAACTTCAATATTGTTTTCTTTTATATACTCCTCAATTTCATCTCTACTAACATCTAATAACGGTCTTATAATATCTCCATTTTTATAATCCATCCCCTTTAATCCATCTAATCCAGTTCCCCTTATAAATCTCATCACTAAAGTCTCTGCTTGGTCATTTTTGTTATGGGCAACCGCAATCTTGCCATTTCCTAACTGTGATAATACTTGTCTAAAAAAATTATACCTTATTTCTCTACCAGCCTCCTCTTCAGAAAGCCTATTTTCTTTAGCATATTTAGACATATCTACTTTTATTGAATAAAAAGGAATTCTTAATTCATTAGATACTCTTCTTACATATTCTTCGTCTTCATCTGCTTCTTTCCCTCTAACACCATGATTAATATGTGCGATATATAAATTGAAATCAATTCTTTCTTTAGCTTCTCTTAGAACATAAAGAAGAGCCATCGAATCAGGCCCTCCCGAAACACCCACAACAACATTATCTCCTTTTTCAATTAAATTATTTCTTATAATCGTATCTATTACTTTTTCCTTCATATAACCACCCATCTATTCGCATCTATCTATCTTCATTAAACTCTCTATTTCTATTATACATAAAATTTTATTCCTAAAAATATAGTTAATACAAAAAAACATATACTAACTAAAAATATTAAATTAATAATATCATTACTAATTATAGTCTTATTACTAGCTGATTCAATAAGAAGTGCTTTTAATCCTTCTATATAACAATTTATATCATTAAATTTATTTAACAAACCATCTTTAATAAACACTTTTAATTTTTCGCTTATATTAAGCGAATCTACGATATATAACATTTTTTTCATAGAAGTACGAAAAGGATCGTACTCTCGCCTCGTAATAAGACATACAATTAACATAGTCGTACTAAAAATTAGTCTTTCAATATGTAAATTTTTATTTTCTATTCCCCACGAGTTTATATCATATGTAGGAGTAAACTCTTTAATACACCTATCTTTTTTAAATACTCCTCCAAAATCTACAAACATTATCTTTTTAGTCCTTCTATTTATTATAATATTCTCTAATTTCAAATCTCCATAGATATATCCTAGTTGATAAAGTTTGTTCATCATCTCTAATAATACTAATGATATTCCTAAAATATCTTTTATACTCAATTTACCTCTATTAATAATTTCTTTTAAATTATTTCCCTCTATATATTCCATTACAAAGTAGTAATATCTCTTATTTCTATATACCCAGTCATCAATTTCATAAACTCTAGGTATATTATCTAATAAGGGGAGTTTTTGCAAAATCTCAAATTCCCTAGTCAAAGACATTATATCTTCGCTTATTTTCAGTGCTCTTATATTACCTTCATAATCTATTACCTTATATACTGTACCTACTCCACCCTGCCCTATTTTTTTTAGTATTGTATACTCATTCTTATACCATTTACCTTCAATCCTATCTCCTCTTTTAAGCATTCAAACTCCCCCAAAGCTATAAATTTACACTATATTCGCCGCAAGCATCCCTTTGTTTACTTCTGCTGTTCCTAATAACATTTCTACAGCTCTTTTAAGAGCTGGTCCTGTCGGAGTTGTCCCACCTGTAGCTATATTACTTAAACTTTTCTGTAATTCATCAATATCTTCTGTAAAATCGCAAATAGTTTTATAAAATTCGTAATCTGTACCCGGGAAACCTATAACCGCAATCTCTGTTTTTCCCTTTCTCTGTTTAAGTGTTCTAAGTAAATTAACAATACTCTTTTTAGCTATACTTATCTTATTAGTCATACTTCCACTTAAATCAATGACTATACAACATCTAATGTCTACTTCTTCTCCAAATTTATCAATAACATCAATTATTTTTCTCCTAGATTCAGGATTGAAATCTTCTAGCCCTTCTCCAAGTATATTTTTTAATTCTTTGTTTACTGCTTCTTGTATAGTCTTGTGTACCGTTTTAACCGTTAACATCTCCATAGTTTTTGAAAAATTCTCCAAATCTGTTATTTCCCAAATTCCTCCTCCTTGGTTAGCTATTTGTTGAATTTCAGCCAACGGCTTTTCTTTTGTACGATTATTTACTATCCCTATAGTGCTTACTGTTATTCCCAGTTCTTTAGCTTTTTTAGATACTTCAATAGGGTTTATCCCTACATTAGATTCCCCATCACTCACCAATATTATTTGTCTTATTAATCCTTTCTTATCCATCTTTCCCCTCCTATCTTTTTTTGTAATTATTGACAATAAAATGTTTTGTATTCATATTTGATTAGCAGTTTGTCCTTATCTATTTATATTTTTTATTTTGATTTAATATTCATAAAAAAAAGCGGCTAACGCCGCGTTTCGCTTTTACCTTCTTCTCCAAACTTTAGTTACAAGAACCGTCATATCATCTTTATTTTTGTTGACACTTACAGATTTTGCTATGTTAATTATTTCTGTAGCAATTTTTTGAGGGTTAACACTAGATATATTACTAATAACTTCCGCCATCCAATTTTCTTTATCATCCACCTTATCATTAGAATCTAAAACGCCATCCGACATCATTATTATCAAATCACCATCTTCTATATTATCTTCATATACTTGAAAATCTACATCTTTTAATATGCCTACAGGTAGACTCTTTGAATTTATTATATCTACTCTATCTTTTCTCTTTATAAAAGTCGGAGCACAGCCGATTTTAATAAATTGTGCCTTACCCATATATAAATCTATTATAGTCATGTCAACAGTTGAAAACATCTCATCAGATGATTTTAAAAGTAAAATTGAATTAATAGTCTTAAGCGCCAATTCTTTATCGAAACCTGCCTCTAAAAACCTTTCTAAAAGCGAAATCGTTATATTGCTCTCCTGATTTGCCTTTCTGCCTACTCCCATTCCATCACTCAAAGCCACAAAATAACCATTCTCATTCTCACCAAATGTATAACTATCACCTGAGACATAATTGAACGACTCGTCCCACTTACAGACCTTTGTTATAGCTCCATATCTATTCGCCTTTATAAGTTTTAGGCTGCATCTGTTATTCTTTCCGGGTATACTGCAACTAAATTTATCTCTAGTTAAATCAAATCCAACAATTTTAGAGACGATAGGTATAATATCTTTCAAGCACATGCCTTTTCCTTTACAAGATTTTAATTCCAATAAAATTTCAAATTTTCCATCCTGAAATTGTGTACAATTTACTTCCTTTATATCGATTCCATTTTCTTTAATTTTTAAATAAATTTCTCTTTCTAAATCATCTGCAAATCTGATGTCTTTATAAATGGTATTTGCCAAATCATTTATTATAGCAGCTACTCCATCCAATTGCTCGCTTACCAATTGTCTACTCTCCAAAATCTTCTTCTCCCACCTATAATTAATTTTATATATATCAAAAAGATAATTACATTTATCTATTATATTTTGAGGTTTTAAGCATCTTTTTTTAAAATATCCTGGCAGTAAATTTTCATTTATATTCCCATTAAGTTCTATTAAACTCATAATATCAAACATGGAGTGATATGCAGTATAAAAATCCTGTTTCCAACAGAATTTATACATACTGCATCCTTTACAGACATCATTAACTACCTCGTCTACAAAACTAGATATATCTTTCTGCTGCGAAAAATTCCTTACTTCTGCTGCTTTTTTAAATGTCAATGCTAACTCATTAAACACATTAGACACTTCTTTTAATCTTTTATAAGTTATATCTCTTATTCTTTTACTATACTGTATATTTGAATAAGTTAATCCATCTTTCCCTAATATCATTCCATTATTTTTCTCTATAGTAGCGGCTAATATAAAAAATATGAATACGCTAATCGCAATCTCCTTATATAAGAGCATACTTTCCACAAAACCATTTATATAAAAAGACATTATAGCATTCCCGACAATAAAACCTAGACTAGTTCCCAATTTCCCTAAATCTTTAAACAAGCCCCCTAATAGTCCTGAAAAGCCGTATATTGAAATAATCAATGGAATATTATTATTTGACATTCCCGTTATCAAACCAATTGTTACTCCAATAGTAGTTCCAAATGCTGGACCTTTAAAATAGGCAAACACCAAAATGATAACAACTCCAATAATCACTTTTAAAGATAAATTAAAAACGGCTATATTCCCTAATCCTGAAATGGCTAATGAAATCATTATTGCACCACTTATAATTTCTTCATTTGTAAAGACATCACTTAATTTCCTTTCAAAGATAGAAATGCTATATGAAAAGATATATGTTAATGTAAATACTATTACCCCTTCAAATACTGTCATAATAAAATCATAAATATAAAATGTACCTGTAAACAGCATTGCAGTTTTTGTAATAATTAACAATAAAGACGATAAAATAGAATATTTTAATGTGTTTACTCTGATCCTATCTTTTAAAATTCCATTTAAAAAAAACAACAGCCATATTGTAATTAGATAATAATAGGCATTCATACCATGAACGCTTAATATTCCAAAAGATGCAAATATCATTATCCCTATAGAGCTGCCATATTTAATTAAATACGCCGTTAAAAATGCAATTCCAAAAGGTGTTAATCCGTCCATTATAGAAGCTCGTGATATCAGCAGCGCTAAAGTTCCTATTACTATATTTTTAAAATTTAGTTTTAGAATTAAACTTTTTAAAATTTTCAATAAAGCATTTTCATCTTTAATCATAAGTGATTCGGCTCTGTTTATCATTTGAATCCCCCATCCCATTTTTTATTTTCTGTTATTCTATCAAATAAACTATGAAATATTTGTCAATTAAGGTTGTCCTATTCAAAAAACTTTTTGACAAAGATTACACTTCTTTTAGCTGAAATCTGAAATTTGGACATATATTTCACTGATATATTCCTCTTAAAAAATAGAAAATTTATATATAAACTTTAAATTAAATCCGTTACAATCAAAATTTTGCAAAGAAAAAAAGCGACTTTAATCTTAAGTCGCTCTTTGTCATAAATTGATTATTTTTAGTTGCTAATACCTTTAATAAATTTATTTTTACTCTTTTCCTTATCTATATATAATATTTCACCGGGCTTAAGCATATTCAATTCTTCTCTAGCAATTCTTTCAATAAATTCGGGTGTATCAGCATATTTGATTTTCTCTTGAAGTTCTGCAATTTCCATATTCAAACTATTAATCTTATCTTCTTTCACTTTTCTCTCTTGTTCTAAACGCCTCATCATTTTTTGCTGACTTAAAAATGTAGTACTTAAATAAAACAAACACACTAATAGTAATATATATCTAATTCTAAATTTTTTCTTCTGTTTAGCCTTGTGCATAATTACCCCTCCAGCATCTCTTAAATCATATATGAATATTTCTATATATCCTTTTTAAATCCTTCATTTTTTTATCAGTATAGTATTTGCATATTTTCTAATGTCATCAAAAATACGTTTTGGCAATTTAGCTATTTTTCTTACACTTCTATTAAATCTATTAACTCTATCATTTATTTTTCTAAAAGGGATTGATAACAAATGTATAATAAATCTAAATGGATATGTCAATACGTTTACTATATATTTGAGCAATTCAATAAACTCCCTTACTAAATAAACCATTAAAGTTATAACTGGTTTACTCAAAAGTTTTGTATAAATTAGTGCACCGCAAATAAAACCTAAAAGAACATAGCCTCTCAACTGCCCCCAATTGCTAAAGATTAGTGTAGCTAGTGCTATAATCGATACAATAATCCAAAAAATCAAATCCTCTATTAATGTAGCAATTTTATTAGGCTTAGAAAAATATCTAAATATCCTATATAAATCATATACAAAACCGATTAAAATTCCCCCATACACAGTAAGCAAAAAAATATATGCTTGGCTTTCGACTGTATTGCCCACAAAATCACCCCTAATGAAAATGAAAACCAATGGTATAAACCATCGGTTTTATTTAAACATTTTACCTAATAAGCCAGACCCTTTTGAACTTGAAGTATCTTTGTTAGTATATAAAATACCGTTTATCTTACCTTCTATAACTATATTCCCATCTTCTAAATTAAGTTTGCTAATGTTTAAATCCTCTCCTTTAACAGTCATCAAACCTTTTACAGTCAATAAGATAATTGTGTTATCATTAAAACTATCAACATGTTCTACTCCTGATATATTGAGCTTTTCTCTATTTTCTAATATTATGTTTTGACTTCTATTCGTAGCCTTATTTTCATTCATCCCCCATCCCCCCAAAATACTTATGTTAAATGATTATGTATTAACTTTCTGTTTTATTACTAAAATATATGCATTTAAATAGTTAAATTATATTATACATATTATGAGCATTGTCTTTAGTTGCATGTTCTAATAACTGCACTACTTCTATCTTCATGGTTCTAGTACCAAAGTTTATTTCGATTATATCCCCTATATTCACTAAAGTACCGGGTTTAGCCACTTTGCCATTTACTAATACTCTGCCCTGTTCACAAGCTTCTTTAGCAACTGTTCTTCTCTTTATTATCCTAGAATTTTTAAGAAATTTATCTATTCTCATATATAATCCCCTTTCTACATCTATACTTATATTGAAAAAGAAAAAATCAGGTCAATGACCTGATTTTTATTTGTTAACTGCCTCTTTTAAACTCTTACCAGCTTTGAAAACTGGTGCATTTGATGCTGGAATATCGATCACTTCTTGAGGATTTCTTGGGTTTCTTCCTTTTCTAGCTTTTCTCTCTCTTACTTCAAAAGTACCAAAGCCTACTAATTGAACCTTTTCTCCTCTTACTAATGCTTCCTCTACACTCTTCATGAATGCATTTAATGCGCTTTCAGCATCTTTCTTTGTTAAACCACTTTTTTCTGCTATGCTTGAAACTAATTCTGCCTTGTTCACAATAAATACCTCCTTATTATTCAATTATATTAAAATTAGTACGTATAAGCATATTCTACCTTCCCAAGTAAAATCCTTCTTTTTAGTATTATTTTTTATCTATTTTTTTATTTTTATGTATCTTTGTTTTCTCCCATAACTCATCCATCTCTTCTAATGTCATAAGCTGTAAATCTTTTCCCATCTCTCTGCTCATATCTTCCATAATCTTAAACCTGTCAACAAACTTATTTATCGTCTTATTTAGAGCAATTTCTGGATTTACTTTTAAAAATCTACTAACGTTTACTACGGCAAATAATAAATCACCTATTTCTTCTTCAATTCTATCCTTATCATTATCTTCCAATTCAATTATCACTTCTTGTAATTCTTCTTTCACTTTTTCTAATGCCCCATTTACATCTGGCCAATCAAAACCTATATCGGCAGCTTTCTGCTGCAACTTAAAGCTCTTTACTAGAGCAGGCAGTCCTTTGGTTATACTTTCAAGCCTTTGACTATGGCTTTTAATATTTTTTTCTTTATCTTTTATCTTATTCCAGTTTATCATCACTTCTTCAGAATCTTTACAATTAAGCTCTCCAAACACATGAGGATGTCTATTAATTAGCTTGCTGCAAATACTAGATATTACATCCCATATATTAAAATACCCTTCTTCTTTACCTATTTGAGAATGGAATACTACTTGCAATAACAAATCTCCTAATTCTTCGGCTAATGCATCCATATCATCTCTGTCTATCGCATCAACTACTTCATAAGCTTCTTCTAAAACATATTCTCTAAGAGATTGATGAGTCTGTTTAACATCCCACGGACATCCTTCTTTGCTCCTCAATCTCTGCATAATATTTATTAGGTTATTTAAGTCATATCTTGTTCTATTCTCATCATTGATTTTAGGAACATAAATACTTGTCAAATAGTCAATCCATTCTATTCTGTCTAGTTCATATAATGGTATCTTTACTATTTTTTCTTCTCCTGGCACTCCTGCTGCTCTAATTACATATATCTGATATTCATCGCCATATACTTCCATCAGCTTCAATTTTACTTCTGATGCTATTATTCTATTATAAACTTGTGTTATTATATTGTCTACATTAATATCTATTGACTGCACATTTAAATTCAAACCATCTACAATCTTCATTCCACTTATCGGGTCTTTCTCAACAGCATTTATTACACTGTCTATAAAACTTACCCCTGAATGTATCTGTAACTTTACTTCACCTTTATCCCTGTACTTTGTCAATAATGATACTGTTTTTTCCGCTACTAAAGGATGTCCCGGTATACAATAAATAATAATACCATGTTCTTTAGATTTTTTCACTAGGTCTTTAGCTATATCCTCATAAATTATATCAAAATCTTCGCCTCTTTCATACATAAAATCATATGATTCAAATTTAATATTATTTTCATGAAAAAAACTTACTGTTGGATGTTTTTCAGTCCTTAAATAAATTTTATGACCTCTTTTCAAAATTTTTATCGTACCTATTGTTAATAAATCAGGATCGCCTGGCCCTAATCCTATAACAATAATCTTTCCCATACAAAACCCTCCATTATCCTTATGTTTGCCAAAAAAGCTAGGTTTATACCTAGCTATTCTCTTAAAATTCCTATTGCCCCTAATACTTTAGAGATTTTTTTACCACCTGGCAGTAATTCGAAATCTCTTGAAGTTATCGCTCCAGTTGCCAACAGTGCAGAACCATACACTAATGCTCCTATAACTATAGAGATTATAGTTGCTATCTTACTATTTATTATAGACGACAAAAATACATATGAAAACTTCACAAATACAACCATTAATATAACCGAAATTATCGGCTTTAAAAAAATATTTACAAAGTTCAAAGATGTCTTTGTATATTTCATAACTGCCATAAAGTTTAGTACCGCAGCCACCAAATATGCAACTACCGTGCTTAAAGCTGCACCTTTAACACCTATTTCAGGTATTCCTGTCAATATATATGTTAAAATTACCTTTACCACTGCTCCAATTGCTAAATTCTTCACAGGAATCATTGGCTTTCCTAATCCCTGCATAATAGCTGTTAATGATTGTACTAAAGTTAGAAAGATTAGACTAAAAGACAATATTGCAAGTATAGAACCAGCACTTTGTTGAACTTCAGGTTTCGAGGCAAAATAAACTAATTCTATAATAGGTGTAGATAAAATATATAGTCCTAATGCTGCTGGCAAACCAATAAGAAGCATAATTCTAATACCAGACCTTGTTATTCTAGTAATCCTAGTATAATTCTTTCTTGCAAATGCAGCAGATACAGCAGGAACTAAACTCATTGCTAAAGCAGTCGATAAAACCTGTGGTAAATTTATTAAAGTTTGAGCCATACCAGCTAATCTACCATACAATCCGTTCGCTTCTGTTTCTGTAAAACCGATCATCTGCAATCTTCTCATAACTATAGCGACGTCTATGCTATTCATTATAGGTACTATTGCTGCTCCAATAGTAATCGGTATTGCAATTAATAAAACTTTTTTAATAACAGAATTTAAGCTCTCTAAAGGATAATCAGCGCTATTTTTTATTTCTTGTTTTATATACCTTCTCTGTGAAAGATAAATAATCATTATTACAATAGTGCCTGCTAAAGCTCCAGCAGAAGCTCCAAAAGTAGCTCCTCCAGCAGCTAACGGTAATCCTCTTTCTAAAAATTGATATGCTAAAACAAGACCAATAACAACCCTAAACAACTGTTCCGTTAATTGAGATACCGCAGTAGGAACCATTGTCTGTCTGCCCTGAAAATACCCTCTAAATGCAGACATAATAGGAACAAACATTAATGCTGGAGATATTGCAATAAATGAATAATAGGCATCTTTATTTTTAAATAGATGCGATAAATAATTTGCCCTTAATAGTACAAATAGAGATGTAGTAATGCCAGCAAATAAAAATCCAAAAAATGTTATTTTAAATAGCCTATGAGCTCCTTTATAATCTCCCAATGCTCTTTTTTCGGCTACAAGTTTCGCAACCGCAACCGGAAAACCTGCTGTAGATATTGCTAATAATAGATTATAAAGCGGATAAACGGTTTGATAATAGCCCATACCTATGTCTGTAAGTATATATAGTAATGTAATTCTATACACTGACCCTATTATTTTAACCAGTACTCCTGCTATCCCTAATATAGCAGCACCTTTTAAAAAATTTTCTTTAGTCATAAACTTCCTCCTAATTTTCGCCCTCTTTTAGTTAACAGAACTATTATATCAAAAATACAGTACTCATTAAATAGTGATTTTATTGAAAAGCTACTTCATGTTTACATTTATGTTTGCCAAAAGAAAAGCCTACCATACAAGGTAGGCTATGTAACTTAAAATTATTACTCCATTTGCTTTGATAAGAATCCTGCTACGATTTCAGCTAGTTTTGCTTCTAAATCTCCCATTTTTTTATTATTATCTTTAGTACATAAAATAACTGCTCCTATCGGATCTCCTTGAGTAATTACAGGTGCTACTACTTGGCTAGTATATTTATCAGCATTAGGCTCATCAGCCGTTACTCTTATAGGCTTACTATTCCCAGAAGCTATATATGTCTCTTTTCCTTCCATAATCTTTTCTAGCTCTGGACTAACCTTTTTATCCAAATACTCATTTTTAGATCCTCCAGAAATTGCAACCACTGTATCTCTGTCTGTTATTACAGTTGTATGTCCTGTAGTTTCATAAAGCGACTCTGCAAATTCAGTAGCAAATTCACTTAATTCAACAATAGGTGAATATTTTTTCAATATTATTTCGCCTTCTCTATCTGTGAATATTTCCAAAGGATCTCCTTCTCTTATTCTAAGAGTTCTTCTAATCTCTTTAGGAATTACTACTCTACCTAAATCATCAATCCTTCTTACTATTCCTGTAGCCTTCAAATTTTCCCCTCCTTACCACATGAATTTAAGGTGGATTTTGTTTTAAACACTTATGTGTTTTAACAAAATTACACCGCTTAATTGTATATTTATTATTTTACTATCAAGAACTTTTTATACATCATTAGCAATTTAAAGTAAATAAAAAAAGCTCATAACCCTTTCGTTAATGAGCTTTTTGCCTAAAGACTATTCTAAAAATGTTTCTACATCAGCATTCTCTCTCAACTCTTTTAATTTTTTATCATATTCCTTATCTTTTAACCATTTTATTATATCATCTTTAACTTCATCAAATGAATATAATTTGTCAATTTTATCCTCTACTTTGATAATATGATAGCCCTTCTCTGTTTTTACTATATCGCTAATTTGTCCAGGTTCTAGGGAAAGAGCAGCTTTTTTGAATTCTGGTAATAGCATACTATCCTTACCAATATAACCTAAATCTCCACCCTTTGATGCTGAAGGGCATATTGATTTTTCTTTTGCCAGTTCAGCAAAGTCTTTACCATTTTTTAATTGCTTAAGAATTTCTTTCGCTTCATCTTCAGTTTTAACTAATATATGTCTTGCTCTTACTCTATAATCTCTAAATGAATCTATATTATCTTCATAATATTTTTTTGCTTCATCAATAGGGATTTCTATATCTTTCAAAACTTCTTCTTTATATTTAGAAATCAATATTTCCTTTTTTATTTCTTTTCTAAAGTATTCTTCAGTTATATTGCTCTGTTTTAAAAATTCCTTAAATTTTTCTTCGTTTTCAAAATAACTAATATAATTTTTAATCTCTTTATCTACTTCTTCATCTGTTACTTTTAGTCCTAATTTTTCAGCCTCTTGGGATATTATCTTCTCAATAATCAACTTATCCAAAAATCTTCTCATTGCTTCTTCTTCGAGCTTCTTCCATATCTCAGGTCCTACTTTGCTTTCAACGGCATTTTTATATATATTAAAATCCTTTTCAAAATCTTCTTTATATATACTATCTCCATTAACTTTCGCTACAATTTCCCCTTTAGCACTTTGATTCACACAACCTGACATTAAAAAAATAAGTGATACTACCAACAGAATCCCAACTGCTTTCACTTTTACCTTATTAAACAAATCTATCAACTCCTCTACTTTACCTTCATGTACTCTTTCTATATAATTATATATCAATTTGCCCCTCATGAAAACTGCTAATTTTTTGAATAACTCGTTCAACTTCTCTTAATATATCTTCTTGCATTCTTTTCATTAGCCTATACTTTATATGAGGAGTTTTTGAAATATCAAATGACATGCGCCTTCCAAAACTATTTAAAAGCTCATTAATAAGCTGTGGTGTAATAGCATCTGGCTTAACAAATTCTATCTTGATATAATTATCTATCTGAGTTAACGAACTTATTTTAGCCTTTTTACACATTGACTTTATTAATGATATTTTAAGTAAATTATCAACTTCTTTAGGTATATCCCCAAACCTATCCATTATTTCCTCTTGAACATCTACCAAATCCTCTCTGCTCTGAATTGATGATATTTTCTTATATATCTCTATTTTTTGTTCTTCATTAGCTATATAATATCTAGGTATATACCCATCTACATTTAACTCTATAGTAGTTTCTATATCTTCTTCTCTTATTTCGCCCTTTAATTTCTTTATCGTTTCATCTAAATACTTTACATATAAATCATAACCAATCGAAGCCATATGCCCATGCTGTTCAGGTCCTAATAAGTTTCCAGCCCCTCGTATTTCTAAATCTCTCATAGCTATTTTAAACCCTGAACCAAACTCAGTAAATTCCTTTATCGCCTTTAAACGCTTTTCAGCAACCTCAGACAGTACTTTATCCTTTTCATAAGTGAAGTATGCATATGCTATCCTATCACTTCTTCCTACTCTACCTCTTAACTGATACAATTGCGATAATCCCATTTTATCTGAATCATAAACTATTAAAGTATTTACATTAGATATATCCAATCCTGTTTCAATAATGGTCGTACATACTAATATATCATACTCTCTTTTTAAAAAATCTATCATAACCCTTTCAAGCTGCCGTTCGCTCATTTGTCCATGCCCAACTACTATTCTAGCCTCTGGTACTAATTTTTTTAATCTAGCCGCCATCTGCTGAATATCTTGTACTCTATTGTATACAAAATAAACCTGTCCGTCTCTATTTAACTCCTTAATTATCGCATCTCTGATTATGCTCTCATTATATTCCATAACGTATGTTTGCACTGGATATCTTTCTTCCGGCGGTTCATCGATAACACTCATATCTCTAATACCAACTAATGCCATATGGAGAGTTCTTGGTATTGGAGTCGCAGTCAACGTTAATACATCAATAGACTCCTTTAACTTCTTTAAAGTCTCTTTATGTTTAACTCCAAATCTCTGTTCCTCATCTATAATCAACAATCCTAAATCCTTAAATTTCACATCATTTGATAACAATCTATGTGTTCCAACTACAATGTCTAAATTCCCGCTTTTTAAATCTCTTAAAATTTTCTTTTGATGAGTTGGTGTCCTGAATCTACTCAACATATCTACTTTGACAGGAAATTGGCTAAACCTTTCTTTTATTGTATTATAATGCTGCTGAGCTAAAATAGTCGTAGGTACTAAAAACGCAACTTGTTTCCCATCCATAACGGCTTTAAATACAGCTCTTAAAGCTACTTCTGTCTTCCCATATCCTACATCCCCACATAACAACCTGTCCATAGGTTTATCTTTTTCCATATCTCGTTTAATCTCTTCTATACACTTTAATTGGTCGCTAGTCTCTTCGTAAGGAAATAAATCTTCAAACTGTTTCTGCCAAGGCTGGTCCTTTGAAAAAGCGAACCCTTTAGTAGTCTGTCTTTTTGCATAAAGTTCAAGAAGCTCTTTAGCCATATTTTCAATTGCCTTTTTAGCTTTTTGTTTAGTCTTAATCCATTCTCCTGTTCCAAGTTTGTTCACTTTAGGTTTTATAGAATCTGCTCCTATATATTTTTGTATTAAGTCCATTTGATCTACAGGAACATATAATCTATCTTTACCAGAATATTTTATACTCAAATAATCTTTTTTTACTCCTTGAACTTTTAATTGCTCTATTCCTACATATACACCTATTCCATGTGTTTCATGTACAACATAATCTCCCGGCTTAAGGTCAGTAAATGAAGTTATCCTCTTGGTATCTTTACTATATCTTTTAACTCTTTTCTTTTTAGATTTTCCATATATTTCTTTATCGCTGATTATCGTAAATTTTAAATCTGGATATTCGAATCCACTACTGATAGTCCCTGCTAAAACAAAAATTTGTCCAGACTTTATTTCTACATTACGATTATCTATAAAACTGCATTCTATTCCATACTCACTAAGAGTTTCAACTAGCCTTTTCCCTCTATCTTCTACTCCTGAAAGTATTATTATCTTATATCCTCTATACTTCAAATTTTTTAGTTCGTTAACTAAAAATTCTATTTTGTTATGAAATGACTGCATGCTTTTTGATATAATATTAACCGCTGCCTTAATTTCAAAAATATTAGAAGTCTTTCTTAATCCTGTTGATACAATACAAGGCCTTTGGCTTAATTTTTCTTTTAAACTATCAAAATCATAATAAATACTCTCCTGTTTAGGTAATACTTCGCCTCTTTCAAAAAAATCTAAAAATTTGTTTCTAAAACTTTTTAAATAAGTGTCCGCTTTTTCTTCTATCCTCTGCGGTTCATCTATAATCATTAATGCCGATTCGGCAAAATAATCTACTATACTTTTATATTCAACAGGGAAATAAGGTATAAGAGGTTCTATATTGTCAAAATTTAATCCTGAATTAACTAATTCAATATAATGTTTAAATTTCTCAGTAAGTTTCTGAATCATTAACTGACTATCTTTTTCATCACTCATTCTTTTTATGGTCTTTGTTAAATCATCTTCTATTCGCTTTACTATTTCTTCTCTATATTCATCTTCTAATATGATTTCTTTAACTGGACCTATTTTAACTTCTGAAACATTCTCAATCGACCTCTGGGTTTTTATATCAAAAGTTCTTATCGAATCAATCTCATCATCAAACAATTCTATTCTTACAGGATTTTCTAAAGTTATAGGGTAAAAATCTACTATACCACCTCTTATGCTAAATTGACCTTTCCCTTCAATCATATCTACTCTTTCATAGCCCAATATATTTAAATTTTTTATTAGTTCTTCTAAATCAATCTTATCCCCATATCTTAATACTGCTTTGTATTTACTCAATATTTCTTTATTAAAAACTTTATCCATTATTGATTCAATAGAAGCTACAACAATTATAGGTTTACCTTCGATCAGTTTATCTATAACCCTTAATCTCTGATATAAAATACCATGACTATAAGCATCAACATTATAAAAAACGACTTCCCTCTGCGGAAACAATTCTACACCTTTAGATGAAAACAATTTTAAATCTTCAACTATTTTCTTAGCTCTAAGTTCATTATAAGTAACTATAAGAACTTGTCTACCTGTATGCTGATTTAGTCCATAACAGATGTGTGATAAACTCTCTTCTGATAATCCATATAAAGATACAGGATATTTTCTATTGTTTATAAATTCTATTAATTCGTTATATTGCTTTGAATTCTTAAGCGAATTAATAAAGACATCCAAAAACAAGGAAATCAGCTCCTTTTTAACAGCAACTTTAGCCCAGGCAAAACCTGGGCTGATGACTGACATCTATCAATTTTTACATTTTATTGATATTTTATTCATATACTAACCATTATATTCATTCATAGCCTTATCTAATCCTTTAAAAATAATCGCTTCTACAGCTAATGCTGCTCTCTCTATCGCAGAATCAATTACTTCTCTTTCATCTTTAGTAAATCTACTTAATACAAAATCGACTAAATCCATACCTTCTTTAGGTTTCCCTACACCTATTCTTATTCTTGGGAAGTTTTCACTCTGCAACTGGTATATTACTGACTTCATTCCATTATGACTTCCAGCACTACCTTTTTTCCTTATCCTCAATGAACCAAATTTTATATCAATGTCATCATATATTACAATAATATTTTCAATCGGCATCTTGTAATAGTTATATATATCTAAAACACACTCTCCACTTCTGTTCATATATGTCTGCGGTTTTACTAATATAACTTTTTCATTATTTATAAATGTTTCCCCATACACTGCTTTATGTTTTATTTTATTTAATCTTACATTATTTCTCACTGCTAAACAGTCAATTGTGTCAAATCCTACATTATGCCTAGTCCCATCATATGCTCTGCCTGGATTACCTAACCCAATTACTGCATACAAAGAAATCAACTCCTATGCTAAACCTTATAAGTCAAAATCAAATTAATCAAATAATTTGCTTACAGATTCATTCGAATAAATTCTTCTAATAGCTTCGGCAAATAATGGAGCAACTGAAACAACATCAATTTTATCAATCTGTTTATCTTCGGTTAAAGGAATAGTATCTGTTACTACTAATTTTTCAATTACTGAATCCTTTAATCTATCAATAGCAGGTCCAGAAAGAACTGGATGTGTACAACAAGCATATACTTTATTTGCTCCAAAATCTTTTAATACCTTAGCAGCTTTTGTTAGTGAACCGGCAGTATCAACTATATCATCAACTAAAATTACATTTTTATCTTCCACATCTCCTATAATGTTCATTACTTCTGATACATTAGCTTTAGGTCTTCTCTTTTCGATTATAGCAATTGGTAAATCTAACAAACTTGCAAAATTCCTAGCTCTCTTAACTCCTCCAATATCGGGTGATACTATTACTGTCTCTTTATCTATTATATTTTTAAAATAATCTGCTAATATAGGTATGCCTGTTAAATGGTCTACTGGTATATCGAAATATCCTTGAATTTGTCCTGCGTGCAAATCCATACTTACAACTCTGTCTGCCCCTGCTGTTGTCAATATATCGGCCACAAGTTTTGCTGTAATTGGTTCTCTTGCTTTAGTTTTTCTATCTTGCCTAGCATAGCCATAATATGGAATTACTGCATTTATTCTGCCTGCTGAAGCTCTTTTTAAAGCATCAATAAGAATAAGCAGTTCCATTAAATTTTCATTAATTGGAGGGCAAGTAGGCTGGATAACAAATACATCTGCACCTCTTACAGAATCTGAAATGTGAACAGAAATCTCGCCATCGCTAAATCTTCCTACTTGACTTTCCCCGAGCTCAATATTTAGCTCATCGCAAATCTTTTTAGCAAAACATTTGTTAGCATTACCAGTAAGAATTTTGATTTCTCTTCCTCCTATATTCATAAAAAAACTCCTCCTATGTTTTTATTCTTTATTTTTATTAAATTTTCTTTCAATCCAACCCTCTTTATTCACCTGTCTTGCCCTTGCTATAGATAGAGTTCCTTTACCAACTTCCTCCGTTATTGTAGAACCTGCTGCTACATATCCTTTTTCTCTAACTATTACAGGGGCAACTAGATTAGAATTGCTGCCAATAAAAGCATTATCCTCAACAATTGTTCTATGCTTGTTTACTCCATCATAATTCACAAAAACCACACCACAGCCAATATTAACATTTCTACCTACGTCTGCATCGCCAATATATGCTAGATGTGAAGCCTTAGAATTATCTCCAATTACAGAATTTTTTACCTCTACAAAATCCCCTATTTTAACTGATTTACCTATTTTACTATTAGGTCTTAAATATGCATACGGACCTATTGTCGTATTTTCGCCAACCTCACTATCAATTATGGTTGATGACTGTACTACTACTCTGCTGCCAATATTACTGTTAATTATCCTCGAATTGCTTCCTATTATACAGTCCTCTCCTATTTTTGTATTGCCTTCTAAAAAAACTCCTGGATATACAATAGTATCTCTGCCTATTTGAACATCCTTACCTATATATGTATTATCGGGATCTAATATTGTAACCCCTGATAACATCAATTTCTCATTAATCCTTCTTCTCATTATTCTATCAGCTTCAGCCAATTGTACTCTGGAATTGACGCCGAATATTTCTGTATTATCGTTTAGTTTATATCCTCCTACTTTTAAGCCTTTCTCGTTTAATATCTTAATTGAATCGGTTATATAATATTCATTTTGAGCATTATTACTATTAAGATTATGCAAAGCCATTTTTAAATACTTACCGTCAAAACAATATATCCCCGAATTAATTTCCCTTATTCTCTTTTGCTCTATCGTAGCATCTTTTTCTTCTACAATTCCTATTATATTGCCTTTATCATCTCTAATTATTCTACCATACCCTGTTGGATTATCAAACTCAGCAGTTAAAACAGTAGCATTATTACTATTTTCTCTATGATAATCTATCAAGTCAGTAATTGTTTTGCTAGTAATTAAAGGAGTATCTCCATAAAGGATTATAACATAATTATCGTCTTTTATTAAATCTTCTGCCTGCATTACTGCAAAACCAGTTCCATATGGTACTTTTTCACCAATAGGCTGCTCTACAAAAACTACCCCTTCTTCCTTTATAGTATCCTTCACTTTTTCTTTACCATGTCCTACAATAACGATATTTTCTTTTATTCCCGCACCCTTACTAGCTTCAATTACATGACTTAACATTGGTTTTCCACATACTTGATGTAGTACTTTAGGCAGCTTTGACTTCATTCTAGTTCCTTCACCTGCTGCCAGAATAATCGATATAATCACTATAAACACCCTCTCTAATAATATTTAAATGAAATCTATCTCCATTATAATAAATAATTAATAAAAATAGATTTGTTTTATTTAATAATAATAAATATATACAACAATCTATACAATTCAACAAAAAAAATATGTATCCTTTAAAATATTATTAATTTTTTGTCAAAAAAGTAATAGAAAAAAGAGGGTATTGACCCCCCTCTTATTTACGCTCTCATATTTTCTTGCAATGCTTTCTCATATTCTGCTAGAATAGATTCTTGAATTTTACTTCTCGTTTCTGAATTAATAGGATGAGCTATATCTCTAAATTCCCCATCTGGCATCTTTCTGCTTGGCATTGCTATAAAAAGACCATTATTTCCTTCTATAATCTTTATATCATGCACTACGAACTCATCATCAAATGTAACCGATACAATAGCTTTCATCCTACCTTCGTCACTTATCTTCCTAATTCTTACATCAGTAACTTTCATTGCTTCACCACCTTCCCCCGTAGCTGTTCAATATATAAATTAGTATTCTCTTAATTTTGACAAATTCCTTCTAATTTTAGAACAATTTAATCAATATTATTCAATAACTCTCTATTAGGCTTAACTATAATCTCCTCTGCTTCTTCATCAATCTTTTTTAATATTAACAACGGTAAATAATTATCTACCAATTTTTCTTTTGGCAGCTCTGTCGCAATAAATACACCTGTCCCTATTACTTCAGCTTTAAATTCTTTCATCATATCACAAATTCCCTTTGCAGTACCCCCAGCCTTCATAAAATCATCTATCACTAAAACTTTATCTCCTGCCTTTACAGCCTTTCTTGATAAAGACATAGTTTGAATTTTTTTTGTTGAACCAGTTACATAATTTATGTTTACCGCAGCCCCTTCTGTAACTTTTATATTCCTTCGTATTATCACTAGCGGTACGTCTAATGATTGAGCCGTCATTAAGGCTATCGGTATCCCTTTAGTTTCAACAGTAACAACATAATCTATATCTTCGTTAATAAATTTATGTGCAAATATCTTCCCCGCCATTCCAACAATTGATGGATCATATAATAAATCGGTCATATATATAAATCCGCCAGGAATTATTCTTTCTTTTTGAGTTAATGAAGATGTTACTTCGTTCAAAAAATCATTTATCATCTGTTCAGTAATTTGAGGAGTATATTTCACTCCGCCAGATGCGCCGGGAATAGTCTCAATTTTCCCCAGTTTAAGTTTTTCTAGCATTCCCTTAATTATTACTATATCTTCACTAATCGTAGACTTTGCTGCATTCAATCTATCTGTAAAATAATTGTAAGTAAAAATATGATTAGGCCTATCGCTCAATATCTTCATTATAGCTCCTATTCTTTCGTTCCTCTTAAGCTTAATCACAAGAATCCTCCTAAACACGAATATTTTTTCTTTTTAAATATAATTTTATTCGTAAAATATAAATAAATCAATACTTTATGAAAATTATTTTAAAGATATATAATTTCCTGTGAATTCCTTATATGATATAATTTACTCAGTAACAATCTTTTATTCTGATAAGAATAAAATCTCTATTTTAAATAAATTTCAGAAATTATGTTATTAAATTGTCTATAATAATTAATATAATTTCCTATAGACTATAAAATAATATTGATTAGAAATAATATTATTACTGTATTATCGGGAGGTATTTTTATGTTTAACTTTGACATACATAAACACAATTTCAAACATGTACATTTTATCGGGATAGGCGGTATTAGCATGAGTGGACTTGCAGAAATTTTATTAAATGCAGGATATATCGTTTCAGGGTCTGATATAAAAAATTCCGATATAATAGAAAGTTTAAAGAAAAAAGGAGCTGCTATATATATAGGTCATAACAAAAACAATATAAATGGTGCAGATTTAATAGTATATACGTCTGCTATTAGTAAAGATAACCCAGAATATACTGAAGCCATAAAAAGAAACATAGTAACTGTCGACAGAGCCACTTTTCTAGGGCAATTAATGAGAATGTATAAATCTTCTATTGCAGTTTCTGGTACACATGGAAAAACAACTACAACGGCTATGATGTCTGTTATACTTGAACATGCTAATTTAGAGCCAACTATATTATTAGGCGGCGTTTTAGACAGCATTGGAGGTAATGTAAAAATCGGCAAAGAAAATATATTTTTAACCGAAGCATGTGAATATAAAGGCAATTTTTTGAAATTTAATCCTAATATAAGTATAATCCTCAACATAGAAGAAGACCATTTAGATTACTTTAAAGATATTGAACATATAGTCGAAACATTTGCTAATTTCGCAGCATTACTTCCTAGAAATGGATTATTAGTTATAAATAACGATGATATAAATACTCCAAAAATTATTAATAAGGTAAATTGTAATATTGTTACTTTCGGAATAAAAAATAAAAGTAATTATAAAGCAGATGATATATCTTTCACATCCAATGGATTCCCTAATTTTAGGTTAATAATTAATGATTCAAAAGAATATAGAATAAATCTCAAGGTAATAGGAATACATAACGTATATAATGCTTTAGCTGCTATTGCAACAGCTCATTATCTTAACATTCCTATTAATACCATAATAGAAGCAATCGAGAACTACACAGGAACTCATAGAAGATTTGAAATAAAAGGCAGTATAAATGGGATTAAAATAATAGATGATTATGCACACCATCCAACCGAAATAAAAGCGACTCTTAATGCAGCTAAAAAACTTCCTCACAATAAAATATGGTGTGTATTCCAACCTCATACGTATACAAGAACTAAAGCTCTACTAGATGAGTTTAGTGAATCTTTCTATGATGCCGATAACGTAATAATAGCTGACATATATGCCGCAAGAGAAAAAGATACAGGACTCATTCATTCAAAAGATTTAGCCGATTTACTTATAAACAAAGGCATAAAATCTTTATACATTGATAATTTTAAAGATATTGTTAATTATCTATTAAAACAAGCTAATGAAGGCGATATTATTCTTACCGTTGGAGCAGGAGATATATATAAAGTCGCAGAAATGTTGTTAGATAATAGTCAATAGTTAATAGCTTTTTAGCCCCCTAATAGATTTGGACAAAATTAACCATAGAAATATAATAAATTTAGGGGGTGAATTTAAGTGCCAAAAAAACAACTCACTGAAGAATTTAGAGTTAAAGTAGTTAAAGAAGCATTAGAAACTGGTGAACAAGGTATAGTAGCAAGACGCCATGATATTCATCCAGTTACCTTATCAAGATGGATAAATAACTATAAAAAATATGGAAAAACAACAGTTTCTAAACAAACTTCCAAAACTACTAATAAAGATGTTAAGTCTCAGATACTAGAAAAAGAAAATGAACAACTAAAGAAACTTTTAGGTGAAAAAGAACTTGAAATACAAATTCTTCGT
>NZ_FQXO01000094.1 GCF_900129995.1 Caloranaerobacter azorensis DSM 13643
CTAAATGACGTACCCTTGAGACCTCCCGGGGTAAGCGTAACCACTTTCCTCCCATATATCCGCCACATTTACTGCATAAACCTTCGGACCGTTTTGGGCTTTGTTTTGTTTTGCAAACTCACCCGATTTATACAGCCTCGAATGTGGTTCGTGTACCTCGGACCAGGATTTTGCCTCCGGCTTCCTTCAGATTCCACCTCACGATGGACACCCTTGCCTTTAGCTAGTGGTTGGCACGGTCAACCCCCACAGTGGACTTTCACCACCTAGTTGTTACGCATGCCCGGCACACAAATAAAGAGAACTCTCTATTTTAAAGAGAATTCTCTTTTTTGTTAGTATGAATAAGTATTATTGTATGCTTCATTTATAGCATTAATTAAATCATCTGAAAGTTCCTCCATTGATTTATTGAATATTTTTTCTAATTTAGGTTTATAATTACCTTTACCAATAGTCCTTAATACTTCTTTTATCTTTTCTATACCATACTCATTATATACATACATCCAAAATGCAAGTGCAGTATTTTGGGCTATACGATGTCTTCCTTCTGCCCTACCCCAAGAACGAGGTTTCCCTAAATATTTATCTACTGCTTCATCTAATGTTACAAAATCATTGCCTACTGATTTTTTTATTCCTATTAAAGTTCGTGTATAGTCTGATTCTATATCCCACATATCTGTTTTTCCATCATATACATTTTTTACATATAAAGAAGGTAATAATTTCGCTAGAGCCTCATCAACGAATGACGACCACTTATCATCAGCCCATGACCAATTATTGTTTACATGCTTAAAAAAGTTATGATGCATTTCATGCACTAATTCAGCAATGTTATTACCACCATCATCATTATTAGGTTCAATCCAAACAAAAGTTACATTTTCTTTTCTTCTTATATCACCTTCTTTTAGATTTTCGGCATCTTTTTCGTGTATTAAATGTACTTCAACAGGTGCTTGTTGTCCATATAACTCAACTAAATAAATATATGCAGTATCCATGTATGGTTTCAATAATTCTGCTACTTCTTTAGCCTTATCATCATCTGGATAGTATAAATCAAAGTATTTACCTTCCATTTTCTTTAGCCCAGTTCTCCTTTTATTCGGTTTTTTTCTAAATTCCAGTATTTCTTTATCTACTGGAGTGTTTTCTACTAATTGTTTTAATTTTTCCAATGAAAAAGGATTTATTTTCGCTGATGATGTAATAATCACAGTTTTAGTTTCTCCATCCCATTCTACTTTTGCCCCAAGACTTTCTGCTATAAATCTGACTGGTACTAATGTTCTTCCATTTATTATAGTTGCTGGTACATCTAATTCAATTTCATCATCATTCTTTTTTGCCTTTTTATTTCCTATAGGTAACTTTATTTGAAGATTATCTTTTTGTCCTATTACAGTTCTAGTTTGTCCATCCCATATTACTTTAAGTCCTAAAGACTCAAAAATTGCTCTTACTGGTACTAATGTTCTTCCATTAATTATAGTTGGTGGTACATCAAACTCTAATAATTTGCCATTGATAGATACTTTAATTGGCTGTTCATCTGCTATTACCATTAATGGACTTGCAATATTCATTAATAAGATAATAACTAGAAATATACTTATTCTTCTCATAGCAACCTATCTCTCCTTTTCATCTATCTGTCCATGAGTATATTTTCTCTATGAACTAATAATCTCCTGCTAAATATTACTAATTATGTATGCTAATTTTTAGTCGAATAAATAATAGTATCTCCGATTTTCTTATTTCAGAAAATCGGAGTGTTTAGAAATTTACAGTAGTTAGATATAATTAGTACTCATTGTTATTAATTTTTAAATTTACTTGTTTGTTTAAATCAACATTTTTTATGATACTCTATATTTATTCGAATAACTTTGGCTTCCTGTTCATCCACTTAAGAAATACAATACTTATTATAATCATTGCTATACTTCCAATAGTTTCAGAGTTTTGGAATACTGCACTTCCTACTGTAGCCATTAGAAATAAATATAATATTCCCTTTCCCCATTGAAATTTGAAAAAAGCTACCGCTAATGTTATCATACAAAGCCCCATCATTATCTCTGGTAGTGGCATTATCTAAACTCCTTCCTATATCTTTTATTACTTGTCTTATGTTTTATTAGACGTAAATATATAATTTATTAATTACCTAATAGTTCATCCATCAATTCATCTGCTCTTTTGCTTCTTTCATACTCTACTAGCTTTAATGCTGGTACTGTATGATAAACTCCATATATGTCTTCATATGTGAAGTTTTCCATTACTCTACCATATATTTTTACATAGTCATCTTGAAGAATGTCTACACTTGTATCTGAAAAAACAGCTATTATTTTACTTTCAAGATTATCAATATAGTTTAGGTCATCATTATATTGGTTGTATAAATCTATGAATGAATTCATAAATGAACTTATATCTATCAATAATATGGTTTTTCCATCTTCATTTTCAACTGCCTGTATTACTGTTCCTTCGAAGTAGTCAGGAACATTTAAGTATTTAGAAGAATTTTTCATTAGTTCATTGTAACTCGGTCCATTTAAAGCCTGTTTTTTGAAATCGTTTTCTTCTTTTTTTGCTTCTTCTTCAATATCCTTTTCAATATCTACTTCATATTTTTCTCCATTAGCTTTTGTTACAACTCCTTTAATCATTTCTCCATCTGCAAATTCTCCTTCGTAAACATCTCCATTGGCAAATGTATATTTCCCTTTACCATATATCCTTCCTTCATGCCAATTACCTTCATATACATCTCCATTAGCCCATATGTATTTGCCTTGTCCGCTTTTTTGTCCGTCAAACCAGTTGCCTTCGTATGTATCTCCATTATTCCATACACATTTACCATATCCATTTGGTATTCCGTTTATTAATTCTCCTTCGTAGTATCCATCTTCAAAATCGATTCTTTGATACTTTTTTTCATTTGCCATGTTGATTATTACTGTTCTTGTCGCTCCATCCCATTTTACTTCTGCTCCTATTGATTCAGCTATGAATCTTACTGGAACAAAAGTTCTTGACTGTATTATCTGTGCTGGTACATCTAATTCTACTTCTGTTTCTATATTTTCTTCATCTTGAATCATAGCTGTTTTTGAACCTATTTGTATGCTTATTACAATACTTCCCTTGAATGCAAATACTGTTCTTGTTTCACTATCCCATTCTACTGATATACCCAATGCTTCAAATATTTTTCTTAATGGTACAAGAGTTCTTCCATTTTTTATTACAGGCGGCTGTTCAAATTCAATTTCTTTTCCGTTTACTTTGACTTTAATAGGTTCTTCTTCTGCAAAAGCCTGTAATTGAAATATATTCCCCATTAAAACAATTAAAATCATCAATATACATGTAATGTTTATTAATCTATTTTTCCTCTTTGTGTTAGTCATCAAAATCCCCCTTGTCTTCCTATATGATTATGCTTTTATATGAAAACATTATAGATTTATACTACCTTTACCATCACAAACAGGACATTTACGTTTTTTAAATCCCCAACCTAAAACTGATGAAGCTAGAAATATAAAACCAAGTAAACCTGTACTTCCTTCCATAGTTCCAAATATAAAGAGCATTGGAGTAAGTACGAAAATCGTTATTATTATACTGATAGCAGCATATCTTTTCTTTATTTTCTTACCTCTTCCTTTACAAACTAAACAAACTGATTTTTGCACAGTATTTTCTTTATTTACTTCTACTGCAACTGTTTGTCCTTTTTCTACTTCCTTGTCTTTAGCAGTTTCTTCTGTTTCAATTTGATTTCCACATTTCAAGCAATATTTGCTGTCATCTGGAATTTCATTGCCACACTTGTTGCAAAACATCTTTGATAACCTCCCCTTCTGAATTGGATATTTTGTCTTTCATAGGGATAAAAATTATCATTTCAATTTAATCACCTCCTTGAAAATCTATTGTAAAAGTTCTATTGTCTTTTCTTTTAATTGTCAGGTTTCAAAAATACGGTACAATCTACATCAAGAGCCTTTGCTATTTTCATCAGAGTTTTTATTGATGGAGTTGTTCTTCCGACCTCTATATCCGATAAGTACGTATTTGAAATTCCTGCTTTGTTTGCAAGCTGACATTGTTTTAAACCTTTCTTGATTCTTTCTTCTCTTATCTTTTCTCCTATGTCCATTTTTTACCACCTCCAACCAAGTCTATTTTACGTTAATTCCGTAATCAGTACAACTTCGTTATTCATGATTTTTTATGATTTAAAAAGATTATGTCTAAATTCTGCCGTTTTCTGTATTATATTGCAGTTTTACGTATAAATCGAAATGTTTTTGTATATTTTTGTGATATACTTTAATTAATCCGTTATTTACGGAATTTCAAGGAGGAATATTTATGGTTGGAAAGCGTATTAAAAAGTTAAGAAAGGAAAGAGGACTATCATTAAAAGAGTTATCTAAAAGAACTG
Organism: Caloranaerobacter azorensis DSM 13643; assembly: GCF_900129995.1. Taxonomy (GTDB): domain Bacteria; phylum Bacillota; class Clostridia; order Tissierellales; family Thermohalobacteraceae; genus Caloranaerobacter; species Caloranaerobacter azorensis. The sequence goes on from NZ_FQXO01000094.1 coordinate 4,487, forward strand.
ATATATCTATTTCTTTTTTAAGCGATATATGGAAGAAGCAACCCATCACTTGAAAGGTTAAAAGATATTGCCAAAGGTCTTAACACTACTGTCAGTTACTTACTTGGTGAAACAGATAATATTGAAATCAATTCTGAAATCAAAGAGCTTCTGTCTAATCCAGAATTTTTAAAGATTTTAGATGAACTTAAAGATTTTAATTCATGGTCTGATGAAGATAAAAGTGAGTTTCTTGCTTATATCAAAGCTAAAAGAATGATAAGAAATTCAAAATAACTATTCGACTAAATATTTCAATTGAAAAATCCCCTATCTATTTTCCTTTTTAGATAGCGGATTTTTAATCTCTCTTAGCTTTACATTTACCTATTATTCTTTTTATCATTCCTTTATTGTCCTTCTGAATTATCATAAGACATCTACCTTTAGTCTTTATTTCAATTAAATTTCTTCTCATAGTCTATGCCTCCTCGCTTATTTCATAAAGTAATGTTTCTGGTGCAATACTTATTGGCATTATTAAAGATATTCCAAATTCGTTATTACAAAGAATAAGAACATTAATCCAATCTTCTCCTTCTTCTACCTTAATTCTGTCTACATACTCTGGATATATTTCTTCATCAAGGTAAATATCAAATTCTTCTAGTTTCTCAATATCTTCTTCTGACTCAATTATTAGAACATATCCACCGTCTTCATTATCCACATCCCTGTTCTCTCCATAGTATGTATCTAGTGTAGCAGCTATTTCTCTTATTACTCCTAATACTTCTTTAGGTAAATCTTTAATATTTTCAACTTCTCGTTTATGTCCTATTTTTATCATTTTACTTCTTCCCCTTTCGTTTTATTTTTAAATCATCTTCTAAATTCATTTTTTCAAGTTTCCAACTATGTCTCACTTGTGGAGCCAATGGATGATAACCACCCCTTCCTTTTAAATCACAGATTGTATATAGCTTATCTTTGTATTTTTTTAGTAGATTAAATATTTCTTTTTGCCTTTCCTTAATCTTTTTATTGTTTTCTCCAATACTTCCCCAAGCTATTATTATATAGTCTGCCTTTGCTGCTGATTTTTCAATGTAATTGTCATTTTCTTTATCCACTAATTCTTCTATACTTTGCCTTGAACTTAATCTTATGTCTATTTTAGAAAACATATTTACTATATCTACAGAACCAAAATCAAGTTTTGACAGGTTATTTATTACATACATAGTTGTATGGTCTATAACCATACTATCTGCTGAACTTGGGTTAATCATAATTACCATTGCTTTTTTCTTTCTTTTGTCCCATTCTTTTTTTAGTAGGTATCTGTGTTTACCATCTTTTGAGAAATATGCTTCTGTTTTTATGGTAGTTTTTTGGGTTATGGGCATTGGTAGACCTCCTTTCAAAGTAAAACCTCCAACAGATTCATTATCCGTTGGAGGTTTTGTTATCCATTATTATGATATATGCTTATTTTTTTACTTCATACACTTTTATTTATCAATAATCCAATCTTTTAGTGTACCTAACTACTAACCTTCAAAAAACCGCCGTTACTTGTGGTACGGTTCACCGTATAACCTAACATGATAAACTACTCTTTTGTAATGCTTATATTTATCCATTTTTACCAAATCCATTTGTTGTATCAAAATTACTGCTTATAATAAAAGCAAAAAGCAGGTAAAAATACCTGCTTCAAGTATTAACAGCGTAAAAAATAGCATTATTCAGATTGCTTAACCTTATCTAATATAAAATTCTTAATTCTTTCAGCACTTTCTAATGCTTTTTTCATATCCTGTTCTTCCAACTCAATGCGAAACGGATATCTAACCTGAACTCCATAATCAACTAATTCTATACAATCATCTTCAATTTCTTGAAAATCCTTATCAAACTTCATACAAATTTTATTAAGAAGTGTTAAATCATGTGTTTTTATTATATTATCACCATTTAAAGCAATATATCCTTTTAAATATTTTTCTGCACTTTGCTGACAATGATAGCATATTATTTCTAAAGGAATTGGATACATCTGAAGAAGAAATTTTGCTGAATCTAAATCATTATCAGCAAAATCAAACCATTCATATGCAATATCTTTATTGTTCATATACACTAACCCCTTCATGAGCAATTTTATATTCCAAAGTAGATTCTAATACCGCTCTCTCATCAAATTCATCTTTATAGTAAACTATAATATCTACAGGCATAGTTGCAACCTTTGATATGGCTTTCCTAATAGTTTTTATCAAATCTCTTTTTCTTACATTCTTTTCATTTATAACAATACATAAATCTAAATCGCTCTCATCATTAGGGGTTCCATAGGCAAAAGAACCAAACAAATATATCTTGCTTGTTAAAACAACTGCCCTAATCTGGTTTATTATTTTATTAATTTCATTTCCCATTTGTTGTAGCATAATATCCACCTCCCCAAAAATTTGATATCTATATTATAATTATACTCTAAATAAACATTCCTAATCAAAAGGTTATACAAATCTACGCCCATTTATTTCTTGCTTATAGTATGTTTTACCTCTATATAAATCATATTATCAAAACATTTTGCCGTCGCCAATGCCGTCTTCGCCGCCATCTCGCCGTCATAATAACAACAATTAATCAAAAATAAACAAAGCCATTTGAAACCATACAGGTTGCAAATGGCTATTATTCAACATTTATTAAACTTAATAAAACCTACCTAAAACTAACTAAAATCCTTTTATCAAGATTTGAAGACCAGAGGCGACACCAGCCGCCATCTACCCCCAAGTAGTATCTTTTCCTTGACACTACTTCATTATAGCAGATTATTTTTTTATGTCAAGGTACATCTTTTTTTAAGTTTCCCCAAAATTAGATAACAAAACTGCTCAAATTGTGTAAATTCAAGACATCAAAGAGAGTTAGTTGTTGTGATTCTTTGGATTTACATTTTGAAATAAGGTTATTAATACCAGTAGTACTTTTTTGCAGAATATCATAAATTCCATCAGCTATTTGATAATAAACAAACTTAGCTTTACTATATATACTTTTAGCACATTGAAATATTTTTTTTATAAGAATACTGTCATTCTGATGTTCTGATAGTATACCAATAAAACCTATAACTATAGTGAGTAATAGATTTAGATTTCTAATTGAATCCATTTTTTGAACCCTTATGTCTTCAA
>NZ_FQXO01000141.1 GCF_900129995.1 Caloranaerobacter azorensis DSM 13643
GTAAATCCAAAGAATCACAACAACTAACTCTCTTTGATGTCTTGAATTTACACAATTTGAGCAGTTTTGTTATCTAATTTTGGGGAAACTTAAATCTATTACTTCATAATTAGCAGATATATTTTTAGTTACATGTTCTAGATGATAAGATTCAAGACTTGCAACAGAATAATCATAAGTTATCTTTAAATTTTTTGTACCTGGAGTACCGTGTTTTGAATGAGTTCCTATTTTAAATGTTACTTTAAAATAATCATTTACATTCTCTAAATAATAACCTGCACCAAAGATTACTTTTGCTTTTTTTACTACAATGTATTCTTTATTAGAACTATTAAAACTTATACCATTTTCTTCATTTCAATCTAGAGGTACATTAATTCCAGTTTTAGGATTACCAGATGCCCATCCAATTTTAGTTTGTAGCTCATTATTACTTTCTTTAGCTTGTTTTGCCAGAGTTAAATCTCTTATATATTCGCCTTCATCAGTTTGTAATTGTATAACTGAATCTCTTCCAAGTCCGATAACTAAAGAAGAATTATTTGGATCAGAAAATTCTGGGTAATCAGCACAGGAATTATATTTTTTTTCTATTTTTAAAATAGTTACAACATTTCCATGTCCAACAGTTTTTGCAGGATAATTATAGTAGTATCCTATTTCTATAAACTCGCTAATATGTGCTCCTAAAAAATCGTATGTATGATAGTGCAGTTCCGAGCTATATTTTGGATGAATCCCTGCAACTTTAATTTCGTTTATTTTATTTTCCTTTATTCTAGTAGTATGTTTTACTAATTTAGAGTACCAAAACTTTGTTTTTAAATCCATTTTTCCAGTTTCTAATTTATCAATAAATTCTCTTTGCGACTTTGTATAATTAGGATTTAGTATTTCTATCATAGTAAAATTTCTAGTTTTTTTATTTAATAAGTATAATCTAATAGCTTTTTTGATGTTACTCTTTTCTACATTTTTATAATCATCTACAGAATATAAAAAACTGTTTTTGAAGTCATTGTCTAGTCTAAAATCTATAATTTCAAAAGTGTTAGATTTATCTACTAAATCTCCAAATATTATATTTTCATTATCTTCACTTTTTTTAATTTCTCCTTCTATATAAAATTTATCTTCTGTATTGTCTGGATATTTTATTTTTCCTTGCAATATAATCTTGTTTTTATATAAAAAATCAAATTTTATTTTTGTTTTTGATTCAACAGCATTCTTTTTAGACAATTTTGTACCTTTTGTATCTATATTCATATAAGTGTAACTTTTCACGAATATCTTATTATTTTTTGGTTGAATATAGGTTACTATAAAAACTAATATTAAACTAAAAATTAATAAAATAAATATAATTTTTTTCATACTAAATCCTCCAAATTTTTGATTAATGTATCAAAAGTTTTGAGTATAAAATTATATATTTCATATTTAAAACATAATTTCTGTCTATAGATTTCAACAAAAACTACTTTGATTTGTTCAAATTGACTATTTTGCTCTTTAGCATTATTATAAATTAAATTCCAATATTCATCAATAATGTTCTCTAGAAACTATTAAGCCATCATTAACTGTTTTAATCTTAAAAAATCAAAATTTATATATTTTTCCAATTGGTTTATATAATGAGATTATAAAATCAAATAAATAAAATTTTTGAAGAGAATTTTTATTAAAATTTAGAAAAATAAATTATTATTAGTAGTGTTATGTTATAATCAATCAAAAAAGAGAAATTTAGTTTGGAAAGTACATTTTTAGTAGTAAAATTAAATTAACGGAGCTATTCATTAGAAAAAGATGTTAAAAAGTTGCAAAAGGTAAATAACTATTATTGAGTATAAAATGAAAATAAAGCAAGGAGAGATATAAATGAACTTCAATTCGTAATATGAAAAATTAAATTCATTTATGCTATACTAAAGCTAAAATAGGATCAAGGAGTGATTGAATCTCTTCGCTACAAGAAC
>NZ_FQXO01000120.1 GCF_900129995.1 Caloranaerobacter azorensis DSM 13643
AATTTATTAAATCTGTTGATAAATGTATGGCTTCGTATTTTCTTATCCACAATTTCTTTTTTATTTCCTTCTCAAAAAAATGGGGAAACTTAAATTTTTTGCTTCTTAAATATTCGCAATAATTTACATGAGCTTATTGACAAAGTAAAATATTTTATGAAAATGACACTCATGCGGACGAATTTAGAAAAAACTAAATTCTTTCAAGCATTCGCTTTCATTTTCATAAATATTTAAAATATAAGTTTATAAGCAGTCTGATATACCTTTAATACAAATACTAATTACTTATCATATTCTTCCATAATTTACTTGTTTTCTACAATTAAAACGTTTGCTATAATATGTTTGGCACTATTTTTATTTTCTATTTTACTAAAATTTTTTCTTGGCAAACCAAAAAGGATTATGCTATAATAGGAAAGCGTTTCTTGTTTTCTGGAAAATCAAAAGATAAAAAATTAGAAAGGAGATACAAATGGAGAAAATAGTAAGTTTTTTAGGTATTTTTGTAATGATTTTTATCGCTTACTTATTATCCGAAAATAAGAAGAAAATTAATTGGAAACTTGTAGCAATAGGTACATCTATGCAGATTATCTTTGCTCTTTTAGTTTTAAAGTGGACACCCGGTCAGATGGCTTTTACGTATTTGAGCGATTTAGTAACGAAGTTACTTGATTTCACAAAAGAAGGAACTGCTTTCCTATTTGGTAATTTACTAAATGTAGAAAGTTTTGGTTTTATATTTGCCCTACAAATACTACCTACAATAATATTCTTCTCATCACTTATGACTATTTTATATCACTTAGGCGTAATGCAAGTTGTAGTTTCATTATTAGCTAAAGTAATGCTTAAATTGATGGGAACAAGTGGTGCTGAATCTCTATCAGCAGCTGCAAATATATTCGTTGGGCAAACAGAAGCTCCTCTTGTAATAAAGCCATATATTAAATCAATGACTAAATCAGAATTATTAACAGTTATGACAGGTGGTATGGCTACTGTTGCAGGTGGAGTTATGGCTGGATACGTTTCAATGGGAGTTGATGCAGGACACTTAATAGCTGCTAGTATAATGTCTGCACCTGCCAGCCTTGTTATCGCTAAAATAATGATTCCAGAAACAGAAACGCCAGTAACTAAAGGAAAAGTTAATCTTGAATTAGAAGAATTAGATGCAAATGTTATAGATGCTGCAGCAAGAGGTGCTAGTGAAGGTTTATCATTAGCTTTGAATGTTGGAGCTATGTTACTTGCTTTTATAGCACTAGTTGCTTTATTAAACTCATTATTAAGTTGGTTCGGTGGAATTATAGGTCTTGATTTCTTAAGTTTAGAATGGATATTGGGTAGATTATTTGCTCCATTAGCATTTATTATGGGTGTACCTATGAGCGATGTAATTCAAGCAGGTAACTTATTAGGTCAGAAAATCGTTATAAATGAATTTTTCGCTTACGCGAACTTATCAACATTAATTAAAGAAGGAGCTATAAGTCAAAGAACTATTATCATATTAACTTATGCTCTTTGCGGTTTTGCTAATTTCAGTTCAATCGGTATTCAAATCGGTGGTATCGGTGGATTAGCTCCTGAAAGACGTTCTGATATAGCTAAATTGGGTATTAAAGCTTTAATAGGTGGTTCACTTGCTGCATTCATGACAGCTACAATTGCAGGTATATTAATTTAATATAGATATAAAGCCCTGGTTATCCAGGGCTTTGTTATGTTAAAATATGAAATGTAATCTTATTCAAGGAGGAGCTTCTGTTGCAAGATAGATTTTTTCAACTTCTTAATGAAAAATTTGGGATATGTCTTACTAATCAGCAAAGAGAAGCTGTCTTACATAAAGAAGGACCAGCAATTGTTTTAGCTGTTCCCGGAGCCGGTAAAACCACAGTTCTTATATGTAGAACTTTAAATTTAATATTAAATCACAGGATTAATCCAAACAATATTTTAACAATTACATTTAGTAAAGCCACTGCTTCAGATATGAAAAACAGATTTATATCGACTTTTGGCAATATATTAAATATAAAACCTAACTTCTCGACTATACATAGTTTCTCTTATTCAGTCATAAGGTACTTTTCAAAAATAAAAGGAATAAAATATGAACTTCTAGAAGGTAATGATTCTAAAATAAATAAAAATTTATTATTGAAAGAAATCTACTATAAATTTAATAAAATACAGATTAATGATGAAAAATTAGAAGATTTGATAAACATTATAAGCTATATAAAAAACATGATGATTAAACCAGAAGATATTAACGATTTCAACAATTTTGGTATAAAAAATCTGTACAATATATTTATAGAATATGAAAACTATAAAAAAAGAGCAGGATTTATCGATTTTGATGATATGCTCACCCTTTCTCTAAACATATTAGAAAATAACCCAATTATTCTCATGCAGTGCAGAAAAAGATATCCTTACATACAAGTAGATGAAGGACAAGATACCTCAAAAGTCCAAAATAAACTAATTAAACTATTAGCATATCCTAAAAACAATTTATTTGTAGTGGCTGATGACGATCAATCTATTTATGGTTTTAGAGGGGCTACACCCCATGAACTATTAAATTTTAAAGATATAGATTATCCTGATGCAAAAATATTCTTTATGGAAGAAAACTTTCGTTCAACTAAAACTATCGTGGATATCAGCAATAAGTTTATACAATTGAATAAAATCAGGTTTAAGAAAAATTTATATACAAAAAACGAAGAAAAAGAACCGATAAAAATTATTAAATTGAATGACGAACTCGAACAAGTAGAATATATTATCAATCAACTAAAGAAAATCAAAGATTTATCTAATACTGCCGTACTTTTTAGAAATAATATATCTTCAATAGGCTTAATAGATAAACTCGAAAGAAATAATATTCCGTTCTATATAAAAGATACGAAAAAATTATATATATTTAAACATTGGGTTTGTCAGGACATAATTTCTTTTTTGAAACTCTCTTTAGACAACACAGATATGGATTCTTTTCAGAGAATATATTATAAAATGAACGGTTATATTTCTAAAAAGAGCGTCGAATATATAAAATCAACAAAACCAAAAGAAAACATTTTTGAAAGTCTAATAAATCTACCAGAATTAAAAAACTTTCAAAAAAGGAATTATATTAGGTTAAAATCTGACTTCAAATATTTATCAAAACTAAAGGCATACGATGCAATATCTTTTATAGAGAACGAACTTGAATATAGAGGATTTCTTATAGACAATTCGAGAAAATACGGCAATTCGTTCGAATATTCAAATACTATAATATCAATATTAAAGATAATTGCAAAAGAAACTAATTCTATTAACGAATTTTTAGCAAGATTAGATAGCCTATCTAAAATGCTAGAAAATGCAAGATTTAATAAAAATAATGCGGTAACCCTTTCAACGATACATTCAGCAAAAGGATTAGAATTTGAAAGTGTATATATTATAGATTTAATAGATGGAGAATTCCCTTCGTCCAGCAGTATTGAAGCATTAGAATCGAATATCATTGAACCTCTTGAAGAAGAACGGAGAATATTTTATGTAGGAATCACTAGAACTAAAAGAAATCTTAATCTGATAACTATAAATTTTAAAAATGGAGAAAGAGTACTCCCTTCGAGATTCGTTCAAGAAATAGAAGCCATAGAAAAACCTTTAAGATATGATTACAAAGTTGGAAGTACTGTAGAACATAAAAAATTCGGTAAAGGAGTCATAAAATTTATAGATGATAAAAATATTGTAATAGATTTTGAAAAGGTAGGAATAAAACAGTTATCTACAAGAATTTGTGTAGAAAAAAACTTACTTAATCGAGTAGGAGGTAGATGATTAATTCATCTACCGACCTCTCACACCACCGTACGTACCGTTCGGTATACGGCGGTTCATTAGGTTAA
>NZ_FQXO01000005.1 GCF_900129995.1 Caloranaerobacter azorensis DSM 13643
CGATAATAACTCTGCATCTGTTATAGCATATGGTATATCTGTTAAACTTGTTTTTATCTTCATCTTTGCTGCAATTGATAAAGCTAATATATTTTCCATTGGTATGTGCTTATTTTTCTTTCGCTTATCTTTAAATACTTTTGTTAAATCCTTTATTAACCCCTTTCTATTCATTTTCATTATTATATCGTCTATTAAATTTGGAAAACTTATATCAGCTGCATCAATTCTTCCATTTTTAATTGATTCTATTATTTTTTCTTTGTCTTTTCTACTTATCTGCATCATATATTATTTATCGGCACTTTTTATCATTATCTTAAATTACGAATTGAAGAAAATGAAAAAAAAGATTGCTTTTTGCGCATAATAAGTATATACTAGTTAAGTTAACTAAATATGGAGTGAGGTAAAATATGATAAAAATAGGATTTAAAGATTTAATGTTATCAAAGGAAATATTAAAGGCAATTGAAGATATGGGTTTTGAAGAACCGTCTCCAATTCAGGCAAGAGCTATTCCTATATTAATGGAAGGGAAAGATGTAATTGGTCAGGCTCAGACTGGTACAGGCAAAACAGCAGCTTTTGGAATTCCTGTTTTGGAGAAAATAAAATCAGAAAATAAGAAATTACAAGCTTTGATTTTATGTCCAACAAGAGAGTTAGCTATACAGGTTTCAGAAGAATTAAGGAGACTTTCGAAGTATAAAAATAATATTAAAATATTACCTATTTATGGGGGCCAGCCTATAGAACGACAAATTAAAGCTTTGAAAAAAGGGATACATATTATAGTTGGTACTCCCGGTCGTGTTATGGATCATATGCGCCGTAATACTTTAAATATGGATAATATTAATATTGCAATACTAGATGAAGCAGATGAAATGTTAGATATGGGATTTAGAGACGATATAGAGAAAATACTAAAAGAAATACCTAAAGAAAGGCAGACAGTAATGTTTTCAGCTACGATGCCTAAACCTATTCTTGAACTAACGAAGAAATATCAAAAAAATCCGCAATTGGTTAAGGTTGTGCATAAGCAGCTTACAGTTCCAAATATAGAGCAAATATATTTTGAAGTAAAAGAGAAAACGAAATTAGAAGTTTTATCCCGCTTAATTGATATGTATAATCCTAAACTTTCATTGGTTTTCTGTAATACGAAAAAGCGAGTAGATGAACTTGTTTCTCAGCTTCAAGGAAGGGGTTATTTTGCAGATGGTCTTCATGGAGACATGAAACAATCACAAAGAGACAAAGTAATGGCTAAATTTAGAAATGGCACAATAGAGATTTTGGTGGCAACCGATGTAGCAGCTAGAGGTATTGATGTTTATGATGTTGAAGCTGTATTCAACTATGATCTTCCAAGAGATGAGGAATATTATGTACACAGAATAGGAAGAACTGGGCGAGCAGGTAAAGCAGGTCGTGCTTTTAACTTTGTAGTGGGTAAAGAAATCTACAAACTAAAGGAAATACAGAAATATACAAAAACTAAAATTGTGCGACAAGATATTCCTACTATTAATGATGTAGAAGAGATTAGAACTAATTTATATTTAGAAAAAGTAAAAGCTGTTTTGAAAGAAGGGAATATGACTAAATATATTAAGTATATTGAAAGATTATTAGAGGAAGACTATACTTCTATAGATATAGCAGCGGCTCTACTTAAAATAGCTATGGGAGAGCAGAGTAAAGAAGATTTTGAACTTGATGATGAATTTGAAAATACAGGTGCAGAGCCAGGAATGGTAAGATTGTTTATAAATATAGGTAAAAAGCATAAAATAAAGGCTAAAGATATTGTAGGAGCAATTGCTGGTGAAACAGGACTTTCAGGTAAACTGATTGGAATAATCGATGTTTTCGATAGATATACTTTTGTAGAAGTACCAAGAGAGTATGCAAAAGAGGTATTAATGATTATGAAAAATAATAAAATAAAGGGAAAAAGGATTAATATTGAACCTGCTAATTCAAGATAGAAATACTACAAAAGAGCCTGTACAGGCTCTTTTTGTAGTGGGGAATTTATATAAAATAGTTTATGCGTAATATAATGTTTAGCATCTGTAATTGCAGCAATTACATAGAATAACTACTAATAATAAGAAGAAGAATAACAATTCTGTACTTTGTCCTTCCATTATTTGTGCAAATAAACTTTTACCTTCAGCCATTTAGATGACCTCCTTAACTAAGAATATTATGTTGTAAATACTTCTTAATATAAAATATGTTAATTAAATAATTTTGTGAATAAAATAAATTTTGGACATGATATCTTTTTTGTGTTATTATAACAGTATATTTTAATGCAAAGGAGAGTTTATCAATGGAGGAAAATAAAGTTTTAGCAACAGTAAATGGTAAAGAAATAACAGAAAAAGATGTAGATTTACTTTTAAAGAATTTAGGACCGCAAAGAGCAATGCAGTTTTATTCGGAAGAAGGAAGAAAAAAATTAGTAGACGAACTTATTAATCAAGAGCTAATTTATTTAGATGCATTAGAAAATAAATTGGATAGTGATGAAGAATTTTTAACAGAATTAGAATATATGAGGCAAAACCTATTAAAACAATTTGCAGTTAGGAAACTATTAGAGAATGTATCTATTGAAGAAGAGGAGTTGGTTGCTTTTTACAATAGTAATAAGACAAGATTTAAAAAACCAGAAATGGTTAGGGCTAGACATATACTTGTAGATACAGAAAGTGAAGCTAATAGAATAATAGAAGAAATAAAGAAGGGGTTAAATTTTGAAGATGCTGCTAAAAAATATTCTAAGTGTCCTTCAAAGGCAAATGGAGGAGAGTTAGGATATTTTACGAGAGGCAAAATGGTTAAAGAATTTGAAAGTGCTTCATTTGAATTAGAAAAAGGCCAAATGAGTGAGCCAGTAAAGACTAGTTTTGGATATCATATAATTGAAGTATTAGATAAAAAGGAAGAAGAAGTTAGTCCTTTTGAAGCAGTAAAGGAGCAAATCAAAAATCAATTAATTGCAACTAAACAGAATGAGGTTTATTTTAAAAAAGTTGATAAGTTAAGAAATACATATGAAGTAAAAAAATATCTCTAGTTTTATACTAGAGATGAGCTTGTTGACAAAGTAAAATATTTTATGAAAATGACGCTCATGCGGACGAATTTAGAAAAAACTAAAGGTTCAAATTTTTAGAAAATCCTAACGCACCTAATCAAGACATCCTGTCTTGTAGGATGCTGGTTTGACCTCCTGTCAAACCTACGGATTTTCTCAAAAATTTTCACCTAGTTTTTTTACTAAATTCTTTCAAGCATTCGCTTTCATTTTCATAAATATTGAAAAATATAAGTTTGTCAACAGTCTGATCTCTAGTTTTATACTAGAGATATTTTTAATTTAAATTGTATTTTTTAGTCTATTATTGTAAAATATAATTAAGTATATTGTAATTTGAGGATGATTTTAATGAATAGAGTTATAAATTTTATTAATAGAGAAGATATAAAATTATTTTATATTATAAACGATAAGATAAAGTGTAGTTTTCTTGATAAGATTATACCTCTTATAACTAATTTAGGAGGAGCAGTTTCGACTATATTAACATGTCTTATTTTAATCTATTTCGGAAATGACGAAGTAAAAATGGCTGGCTATAAATCAATAACTGCTCTTAGTACGAGTCATGTTTTAGTACATTTTTTAAAGAAAATATTTACTAGAGAGAGGCCTTTTGTTAAACTAAAGAGGATTAATACTTTTAAAAATAAACTCTTTGATTATTCATTCCCTTCTGGGCATACTACTGCAATATTTTCTATATGTATAACTTTAGCATTAAATTTTTCAGTTTTTACACTGTTTTTTATAGCTATAGCATTTGTTGTAGGTTTATCTAGAATTTATATTGGAGTGCATTATCCATCGGATGTTTTGGTTGGAATGATTATAGGTACAATTTTTGCGATAACTAATAATGTATTTTTAGATATGCTTATTTTTTCTTAAATTTAATAAAGGTAAAATTAGCTAAAAGGGAGTAGCTGCGAATATTCGCAAATAGAATCAACATGCTGGTTTTATACCTGGTTCTATTTACTTTAGAGTGTCATTCTAAAGGAGCGAGACTTTTAGCTTAGTAAAATTTCCTTTTGGGAGTTATACTAAGCTAATAGTTTCGCTTTTTTCTTGGTCAAAAATATTAAATATACAAATAAATAAATATAATAAATAAAGGAGGTAACAGATATGATAAGAGAATTTATAAGGGCACTATTTTTAATTTTTATGGCCGAAATGGGTGATAAAACACAAATATTAGCAATGTCATTTGCTACACAGTTTAGTATTGAGAGTGTGTTGTTGGGAGTATTCATAGGTTCATTTTTAAATCATGGTTTAGCAGTAATATTAGGTACATATTTATCTAGTATAATACCGGTAAATTTTATTCAAATTTTAGCAGGATTTTTATTTATAGGATTTGCATTATGGACTTTATACGATCAAGATGAAGAAGGAGAAGGCAGTAAAAAGAGTAGATTTGGTCCTGTTTTAACTGTGGCTTTAGCGTTTTTTATTGGTGAATTGGGGGATAAAACACAGCTTACGGCTATTACTCTATCAATAGATGCAAAATATCCATTTTTTATATTATTAGGGACAGTAACCGGCATGGTTTTAACTAGTATATTAGGAATTTATGTAGGTAGCAAATTGAGTAATAAAATTTCAGGATTTACATTAAAAATACTTTCAGCGGCAATATTCATGTTTTTTGGGGTTTCAAAATTATATTCAACGCTACCTAAAAGTTTCTTGACTTCGTCTAATGTTTTGATATTCATATTATTAATAATAGTTATTATATATATGATTTTGAAAAAATCTTTAAGAAAAAGGGAAAATTGAGGGATATTTTGTCCCTCAATAATCTAAAAATTTTTCCAGTCCGATTTTTATCTTTTATTTAAAATGCATCCAAAACCACGGAAGCAGAAGATGAATATGAAGAATATGAAGAAGAAACCTCCTCCACAGAAAAATTGATTTTTAGGTTTGGAGCTTTCTACTACAGAAATGCTATTATTATCCATATATAAACCTCCCCGTAACGGATATTTGCTATCCCTCTCAATACATAATATGAGAAGATTCTGATTATGTTACTATTTTAAATTAAAGCTGTTGGGCAGGATAAAAAAATAAATTGTCGAATATGGAAAATGAAATAATTTATTGAAAAAGTATTAAATTTTAAAAATATCATAAGTAAATTTTCTTATGAATTGTAAAAGGGAGATGGGGGTTGTGTATAGTTATAATTATTTAAAAAAATTATGTTAATTTCCACATCGTGGCAGTTGCTCTGCTAATGAAAGTAAAGCGGCAGAATATATTTATGAAGAAATGCAAAAACTTGGATTTAAAAATGTCATTATGCAAAAATTTAAATCACCAAAGGATTGTATGTATACATTTCCTATACAATTTGGAGTTTTTATAGTTTTAGCAGGCGTAATGTTGTTATTACAAGTTAATCCATTATATTTATCTATATTTTTAATTCTTCCTATACTTATGATTTATTTAGAAGTTACAGGTTCATTAACAGAGATTAATTTTTCTCCTAAATATGATTCTCAAAATATAATTGTTTTTGATGAGCTTAAAAAAGAGAATCCGACTATAATTATATCAGGACATTATGACACACAAAAAGGGAGTTTATTATTTGCTCCTAGTTTTCAAAAATATATACAAACATATTTTAATCTTTCATATTTAAGTTTTGCACTAATAATAATTTCTGTTGTTGTCAGTAATTTTATAGTAAGTTCAACCATTTATATTTTAAATACGATAGGAATTGTTTTATCTTCGCTATCTATTATTTTTCTCATATATTCAAATGCGATTGGTAGATATATAAATGGGGCAAATGATAATGGTACAGGGACATGTTTAACTATGGCTTTAGCCAAACATTTTAAAAATGGAGAGTTTGGTGTTTATAATGACGTCAATTTTATATTCTTATTAACCGGTTGTGAAGAAGTTGGTTCAAAAGGTATGAAAGCATTTTTAAGAGAATATAAGGATAAATTAGATAAAAGTAATACATATTTTATTGTTATTGATAATATAGGTAGTGGGAATATTACTTATTTAGAAGGCGAAGGGATGATAGTATTTAAAGAATATAATAAGCAGCTAAAGCATATAGCGAATGAATTAAAAGATTCTTACGACATACAAAAATTCAAAAATTTATTATTGCCTACCGATTCACTTCCTGTGCTCAATCAACGGTTTAATACTATTAGTTTTTTGGGAAAAGATAAGTATGGTAATATGGAAAATTATCATTGGCATACAGATACTATTGATAAAATCGAAAAAGAGCATATGGATTACTGTGAAAGGTTTTTTATTGATTATATCAACTTATTAATTAAAGAAGTTATAATATAAAAAGGGCAGGATTATTCTTGTCATCATACTGTTAACAAACTTATATTTTTAAATATTTATGAAAATGAAAGCGAATGCTTGAAAGAATTTAGTTAAAAAACTAGGCAAAAATTTTGTAGAAAATCCGTAGGTTTGACAGGAGGTCAAACCAGCATCCTACAAGACAGGATGTCTTGATTAGGTGCGTTAGGATTTTCTACAAAATTTGAGCCTTTAGTTTTTCTAAATTCGTCTGCATGAGCGTCATTTTCATAAAATATTTTACTTTGCTAACAAAAACAGGGCAAGATTATTCTTGCCCTCTAGTATATTATATATTCTTAAGTACTTCAACTACTTCATCAACAGTAGGAATTTTACCTTCGATTTTGATTTCACCATTCACCATTAAAGCAGGTGGATTAGTAACACCAGCTTTAGCTATTTCAGGTAAATCGCTTATTAGATCAAAATCATAATCGAGTCCTAATCTATCTAATGCCGCATCAACGATGGGCCCTAATTTACTGCCGCCTCAACAAACCATTTCAAATATTTTAATATCCATTTTCATGCCTCCTTATAAATATTTTTGAATAAAGTCTTTAATCTCGTTTTTAGAAGGTACTCTGCCAGATACTACAACCTTTTCATCTATTACAAGTCCTGGAGTTTTCATAATCCCGTAACTTAATATATCTTTGAATTCAGTTACTTTTTTTATTTCTGCTTCTATACCTAATTCATTTACTACTTCATTAGTCAAATTATATAGTTTTTCGCAATTTTTACAGCCAGCACCTAATATTTTGATAACCATGTTTTCACCCCCATTTAATTTATAATATTATATTAAACAAATAACCTACTAATATTATAGAAATTCCTGTAATAGCTATAAAAATAGCAATTAATTTAGTCTTTATAACCTTTTTTAATAATATCATTTCTGGCAAAGATAGTGCAACTACAGACATCATAAAAGATAAAGCAGTACCTACTCCAACCCCTTTATTTATAAGAGCTTCAACTATAGGAATAGTACCAACGGCGTTTGAATAAAGAGGTATTCCCAAGACTACGGCTACAAATACGGCAAATGGATTATTAGGTCCAGCATATTTTACTAATAAATCAGCGGGTGCATAACCATGGATTAAAGCTCCTATACCGATACCTATTAATATAAAAATCCAAACTCTTTTAACAATGTCTTTTACGGCATTTAATGAGAAAATAATTCTCGATTTAAAATTCATCTCTTCGATTTCAGTTTCACCCATATGAATCTGATAAACATATTCTTCAACTAAATGTTCCAAATGTAGTTTTTCAATAATTATACCAGCTATTACACCTATAATCATGCCAGCTATAGTATAAATAGCGGCTATTTTAATTCCAAAAGAAATAAATAAAAATCCTAGAGCTATTTCATTAACAATAGGTGAAGTTACTAAAAAAGTAAAAGTAACGCCTAGTGGAATACCCGATTCCACAAATCCGATAAAAATCGGAACTGTACTACAGCTTCAAAATGGAGATAATACACCCAATACAGAAGCTATAATATGAGCCCAAACACCATTAAATTTTGATAAAACTTTTTTTACTTTTTCCGGTGGGAAAAAACTTCTAATAAAAGATATAACAAATATCATGAAACTCAATAAAATTATTATTTTTAGACTGTCGTATATGAAAAAATTTACTGCACCGGCAAAAGAATCTCCAGCTCTTAAAGTTACACCTAATTTACTTAAAATCCAATTGAAAAAATTTACTATATAAGGTGTAACAGTATCGGCTAAAAATTTTAGCACCTATATTCCTCCTTTCTTTAGTTGTTTTTGTGTTTCATTAAGTTGTCTTATTAATATTGTTCTAACTTTATCTATAATATCAAAGACTTCAGTATCTTTGACTTTATACATTATTTTTGAACCATCTCTTCTACTTACTAAAATACCTTGATCTTTTAAAATTCTTAAATGCTGTGAAACATTTGACTGTTCTAAATCTAATGCTTCGAAAATTTTACATACGCATAATTCATTTTCTTTCAGAATATCGAGTATCTTTAATCTTGTAGGATGCGAAAGAGCCTTTAAATAAGAGGCTGTAAGCTTAAATATAATCTCATTCATAAAAGTTACCACCTTTCTTCAATTCTCTGCCAATAATCAAATTATAATATTAGAAAATTCTAATATACTTAATTAAATTATATACTTCAATAAATCAAAATGCAACAGTTATTATTTTAAAATAAGTTTTTTTATTGTATGCAGGAAAAGGGAGGTATTTTGACGAATATATGTTCTATTATGGAGGTGTTAGTTTGAAAATAAGATGTATACATACAGGTGATATACATATAGGAATAGAATTTAAAAATGCCAGTTTTGATAGAGAATATGCATATAAGAGGAGAATGGAAATATGGGAAACGTTTAATAAAATAATAGATAGAGCTAGAGAAACGAAAGCAGATATATTATTAATTGCTGGGGATTTGTTTGAAGAAGATTACTGCAACTTGGGAGATATTAAGAGGATAAATTTGAGATTTAATGATATTAAGGATACTAAAGTTGTAATTTCAACGGGAAACCATGATATTTTAGGTAAGAAGTCATTATATAGATTGATTGAATGGGCAGAAAATGTATATATATTTGATACTGGTAAAATTAATAAAATTGAATTTAAAGATTTAAATACAGTAGTTTGGGGATTAAGTTGGGATAAAAAAGAGATAAGAGAAAATTTATTAAAAGATTTTAGTATAGATAATAAAGAGTTAATAAATATTTTATTAATCCATGGCGATGTTCTTAATAAAAATTCTGAATATTTGCCTTTAGATAAAGAATTTTTAAAAAAACTAGGATTTGATTATATAGCATTAGGACATATACATAAACCGCAGATTATAGATAATGCGCTTTATTATTGCGGTAGTCCAGAACCTTTAGACTTTGGGGAAACTGGAGAACATGGAATAATAGAGGGTTTTATTTCAAAAGAAAATGTAGATATGAAGTTTATTCCGTTTAGCAAAAGGAATTTCATCATAAAAACTTTAGAGATTAAAGAAACTATGAGTTTAGCTGAAATAATGGAGAAAATAGTGGATATAGATGATAGAGAGAGTAGAAAAAAGAATATGTATAGAGTAATATTAAAAGGTATAAGAGATAGATATATTACTATTGATTTATACGAAATAAAGGAGAATTTAAAAGATGAGTTTTTTTATCTAGAAATAATAGATAAGACAAATCCAGATTATGATATTGATAGAATATATAGAGAAAATAAAGACAATATTATTGGATATTTTATTGAAAGTATGAAAAGAGAAGGATTAGAGAATAAAATAGTTAAAGAAGCATTATATTTAGGGCTTGAAGCGCTACTTGATGAGAAGGTGAAAATTTAATGGTTATTCGCGAACTTATATTAAATTCATTTGGAAAGTTTAAAAATAAAAGTATAACTTTTACTGAAGGCATAAATATAGTATTTGGTAAAAATGAATCTGGTAAGACAACTATCCATAAATTTATTGAAGGCATGTTTTACGGTTTTTTTAAGCCGTATACAAAGAGAAAGAATTATACAGAAGATTATAATAAGTATTTTCCTTGGAATGATAGTGAATTTTCCGGGATTTTAAAGTATTCATGTGATGGAGTGCTTTATCGAATAGAAAGAAATTTTTTAAAAGGGAAAGAAGAGGTAAAAATCTTTGATGATGAAACAGGTGAAGATTTAACTTACTTATTTGAATATGACAATGCAAAGAAACTTCATATTCCTGCATCATTGCATATCGGACTGAATAAAGTTGTCTATAACAATACTATAAGTATTAGTCAAATGCAGAATAAGACGGACAAGCATTTGGCTAAAGAGATAAAGGATTCTCTCATAAATTTAGGTGGAAGCCTTGATGAAGATATTTCAGTCAAAAAAGTAATCGATAAATTAGATAAAAAAATAAATGATATAGGGACTAAAGCAAGGGTAAAAACATCACCTTATGGTAAACTTGTAGAAGAATTAGACAGATTATATAAAGAAAGAAGGAAATCAGAAAGTGTTTTAGAAGAAATAAGACAGCACCAAATACAGTTAAATTCCATTAAAGAAGAAATTAAAAAACTTGTGTCAAAAAAAGAGAAAATCGAAAATGATATTGAAAAAATAAAAACGTATAAAGCAAGAGAAAGATATAGTGATGCAGTTAAATTAATTGAGCAGATAAATGAACTGAAAGAGAAGGCAGAAAGATTAAAGGCATATAGTATAATAAATCCTGATGATTTTACAGAAACGGTTAAGTTAAAAAATAGTATAGATGAAATAAATTTTAGTCTAAATAAGTTAGAGAATAAGAAGAAAAAGCTGATAGAAGCTATCAATGATATAACAGATAAGATTGATAGATTTAGTAATTTTGAATCTATAAAAAACATAGATGAAATTGATAATATTTTAAGTGATTTTTTCGTTTTACAAGGTAAACGCGAAAAATTGATAGAAATTAATAATAAAATATTAGATATTTCAAATATGAAAGAGACGATAAAGGAAACTAATATTGATAAGATGGAAGAAGATTTGTATAGAGTTGAGGAATTAGAGGATGAAAAAGGCAGTATTAAATATAATAGTGAGTACGGCAAAATTAGTTTTTTAAGATTAAGATTAGAGGAAAAGGAAAAACAATTGAATAAATTAAAAACGTATAAAATCTTATCGATAATAGGTACTATACTGTCTTTACCATTAGGTTTTTATATAAAGCCGATATTTTTTTTAACTTCATTAATACCTTTAATATTTCTTATACTTATGTTAATCAAACATAAAGAGTTGAGTAATTATCTAAATAATATTAAAATCAATATAGCAGATATAGAGAAAAAAGAGCGAGAGAGAGAACATCGTATTAATATAATTGATAAGGAAATAGAGGATATATTAAATAGGTACAACGTAAGTAATAAAGTAGATTTAAAAAAGTTGATATCAAATAGTACAAAGGAATTAATGTCAATTGAGGATAAAGAGAATTTGCTTAAAGAACTTAAATCACAAAAGCTGATTTTGGAGTCAGAGGTTGATAAATTGAAAAATATTATAGAAAGATATCTGTCTCAAATTGGTTTTGATCATGAAGTAAATCTTGAGAATATTAAAAAACTGAAAAAAGAATTTCTAGATTATATCGAATATAAGAAACATTTTGTTTTAGTTAATGAAGATATGAATGCAGTTAATAATGAAATAAATGAATTAAGAAATAGGATTAAAGAATTTAGTTTACAGTTAAATGAAAAACTTGAAAATAATAAAGTTAAAAATATAGATGAATTCAAAATTGCATTAGAAAAGAAAGTGGAATTTGAAAAAGTTATGCACGAATTAGAAAATAAAAAGAGTCTATTGAATAGTGTTCTTGGAGATAACAATTTACAATATTTAAAGAAAAGGGCAGAGTTAAAATTAGATTATGATATTTCAAAAATAGAAAGTAATGATATTAAAAAATTAGAGGAAGAAGTAATTTCAATTACACAGCAAATAGCAGCTAAAAAAGAGCTTTACGCCAGATTAGAAGAAAAAATGAAAGGATTGACATTGTCATCAAGGCCGATAGTCGATATAGATGAAGAGATAGATAGAAAAGTAAAGCTTAAAAAATATTATGAAGAAAAACTTGAAGCTCTAGAACTAGCTAAAAATACTATAGAAAGGATATCTAGAGAAATACATAAAGAATTTGCACCTAAATTAAATAGGAAAGTAGGAGAAATAATATCGAATGTAACTCAAGGAAGATATACAGATGTTAAAGTAACTGAAGAACTCAATATAAAGGTAGTAGATCCAATGAGTAAAAAATTAGTTGATATTGAAAGTTTAAGCGGTGGAACTATAGATCAGTTATTTTTTGCTATAAGGTTTGGTATAATAGACATTATTAAAGAGGGTAAAAACTTACCTTTAATATTAGATGATTGTTTTATACAATACGATAATGATAGGCTTAAAAATATCCTAGAATTTTTAGTTAAAGAGAGTTTAAACAGACAGATTATACTGTTTACTTGTCATACAAGAGAAAAGGATATTCTTGATGAATTAAAAATTAATTATAATTATATTGATATTAAAGTATAACTTTAACTTTTATAAAACTGAAAAATTCAACGTTTATAACTTAAAGTTAAAGTTTAACATTAACTAGTTGAGGTGAATATTGTGAGCATATATGGAATATCAGATTTGCATTTAGATTTTTCAGGTGAAAAACCAATGGACATTTTTGGAGATAATTGGCTAGATCACGAAGTAAAAATATTTGAAAATTGGAAAAGAATCATTAAAGAAGAAGATTTAGTATTAGTGTCTGGTGATGTTAGTTGGGCCATGAAACTTGAAGATGCGTATATAGATTTATTAAAAATTGATCGATTACCTGGTATTAAGGTAATAACTAAGGGTAATCATGACTATTGGTGGAGTACGAAATCTAAATTAAAAGCATTAAAGTTTAATACAATTCATTTTTTACAAAATGATTATTTTTTATATAAAAACATAGGGATATGTGGAACTAGAGGATGGATTAGTAGAGATAGTGATGAGTTTAAAGAAAAAGATGAAAAGATATTTAACAGAGAGCTAAATCGACTGAAACTTTCATTAGAATCTATCAAAGAAGATGTAAAAGAAATTATTGTAATGCTTCATTATCCACCTTTTAATATTGATGGAACTCCTAATGAATTTGTTGAAGTAATGGATAAGTATAATGTATCTACTTGTGTTTATGGACATTTACATGGAGAAGGGCATAAATTTGCTGTTGAAGGTAAGATAGATGGTATAAAATTTTATTGCATTTCTTGTGATTTTATAGATTTTAGTCCAAAGAAGTTATTATAGTTTTGCTGGGGACAAGTGTATTTTTGCGAAAAAGTATAAAAGGCTGCTGATAAAATATAGAAATTGAAAGGATTGATTAATATGGCTAAAGAGTTGGAAGTGAAGGTACTCGATATAGATAAAGATGAAATAGAAAAAAGGCTTAAGGAAGTAGGGGCAAAGCTTATAAGTAGAGAATATCAAATTAATACAATTTTTGATACAGAGGATAGAGCTATAAAGAATAAACAAAACGGATATCTTAGAATTAGAGAAAAAAGAGATTTGGATAAAGGTTCGGTTAGCTATATATTTACGTTAAAGAAAAATATTTCAAGAGATGGCGTTAGAGAAAATTTAGAAATAGAGACTAAAATCGAAAATAAAGAGGCTCTTATAAGGATATTAGAGTCGTTAAATTTAAAAATTGTACATGAGGGAACTAAAGAAAGAATTAAATATAAGTATGAAGATATTACTTTTGATATAGATACTTGGGATAATGAAACTTATCCGTATACATATCTTGAAATAGAAGTTAAGCAAAAAGATGATTTGCAGAGAGCAATTAGACTACTTAATTTAGATGAAAGTAAAGTTACATTAAAATCTTTAGCGCAGCTTAGAATGGAACTAGGGTTAGGAGATTTGTAGTTAATTAAGGTGGTTTTTCCACCTTTTTTCTTTTTATGGAATAAAATCACTATTAAAATACAAACAAAAATAGATAAAATTAGAGGAATTTGTTATTTAATGTAGAATATAAAAGAACTAAATGTAGCAAATACACATGGGAAAATATTACATCAAGGAGGAGATTCAATGAAATTAAAAGTGTATCCAAAAGAAAGATTTTATCTATTTTTAATGTTTATAGTAAGTGCAATAATTTATGCTATATTGATTTTATCAGGAATAGGAATTATGTATTTATTAATAGCTACTATTTTTGCTTTTTTTGCACATGGGATATTTATTGGAAGTATAAGAGGCAATAGTATACGAGTATCTGACAAACAATTTCCAGAAGTTTATAAAATAGCAAAGGAGTTATCTCAGAAAATTGGTTTTGAAGAAGTACCTTTAATATATATTATGCAGTCTGGCGGTATGCTTAATGCTTTTGCAACAAAGTTTCTAGGAAGGAATTTTGTTATTATTTATTCTGATGTGCTTGAGTTGGCATATAAAGAAGGTGAACCCGCTGTTGCATTTATTATAGCTCACGAATTAGCACATATAAAAAGAAAGCATCTTACATGGAGAGGATTATTGTATCCTGCAATGTTAGTTCCGTTTTTAGGTCCAGCATATTCAAGGGCATGTGAATATACAAGTGATTTAATTGCTGCTCAGCTTGTACCGGATGGAGCTATACAGGGACTTACAGTATTAGCAACAGGGAAAAGATTATATCAGAAATTAAATATATTAGAAGTAATAAATCAATCGGAAGAAGAAAGTGGATTTTGGATTTGGTTGTCTGAAAAATTTTCAAATCATCCTAATCTGATTAAACGAATAAATAGAGTATATTATGAAACAAAAGTTGTAATAGATTCAAAAGGATATCAGATGCAGTAAAATAATAAGATTGAAATATAGATAAAAAAGATATTGAGAGGAGAAATGAATTTAAATGTTTAATAGTAAAAAGAATATGGAAGAGGTATTAGAATATTATAATAGAGGGCTAGAAGTAGATAGGTTGCAGTGTGGAATAGGTAAAATCGAATTTGAAAGAACGAAAGACATAATATCGAGATATTTATCAAAAGAAAAATTAGTAATATATGATATAGGTGGAGGTGCTGGTGCATATTCAAGATGGTTAGCAAAACTGGGACATGAAGTTCATTTATTTGATTTATCTCCAAAACTGATTGAAATAGCAAGAGAAAAATCAAAAAACGAGAGCGAGAATAGTATCTACAAGATAGAATTAGCAGATGCGAGACAAATTA
The DNA here is from genome assembly GCF_900129995.1 of Caloranaerobacter azorensis DSM 13643. GTDB lineage: Bacteria > Bacillota > Clostridia > Tissierellales > Thermohalobacteraceae > Caloranaerobacter > Caloranaerobacter azorensis. Next base: position 15,367 of record NZ_FQXO01000005.1, read on the forward strand.
ATAGACCAGATGGAAGTGCAGATATTGTTTTATTAATGGGTCCTTTGTACCATTTGACAGAAAGAAGAGAGAGATTACTAGCTTTAAAAGAAGCAAAAAGAGTACTTAAAGAAGATGGAGTAATGATAGTAGCAGCAATAACTAGATTTGGTTCAACACTATATGGTTTATCAGTATATGGAGAAAAGAATAATTTAATTGAAGAAGATGAATTTATGAAGATGATAGAAAGAGAATTAACAGATGGACAGCATATAAGGCCGGAGAAATATCCCGGATTTATAGCAAGAGCATATTTTCATTTACCTGATGAATTAACAAATGAAATAACAGAGGTAGGACTAAAACATGAAAAGAATATAGCTGTAGAAGGGCCAGTCTGGATAGTACCGGCGTTTGAAGAAAAATGGAATTTTGAAGATAGTAGAAGAAGAATGTTAAAAATAGCAAAGATAGTCGAAGAAGAAAAGAGCATAATGGGTATGAGTCCTCATTTTGTAGCAATTGCAAGGAAAAAATAAAATTAACTATTACAAGTTTCAGGGGGCTAACATGAAAGGTAAATATCAAAAAATTATATTAGTATGTTTAATTATAGTAATAGCAGTTTATATTTCCTATACTTTTCCTAGGGAATATGATGTTGCTTTTCAAGGTATCAAATACAGATTGAAAGATACTTTATATCAAGAAAAGGTTGAAGTAAGAATTAAAGGTTGGTATACAAAAAAAGTGTTTTTAGGAAATCGATTTAAAGGTGAAATCTATTTAGGTGATAAGAAATTTTTGAATGTAGATTTAAAACTTAATAAATACAATAGTGATATTTTGGTGGGGTATAGAGAAGAAATTGGGGAATTTAGGATGTATGGGAAAATTTATTTAGGAAACAATCTTGATAAAGTTGCAATATTATTATTCGAGCCTGTTAATAGTGATTATTCAAAAAGTTATTGGAGCAGTAAAGACGGACTTATGATATCGGCTCCAGCTGAAAATAGAGTAGAGGCGATTAGTTTGTCTAAAGAACTTATAAAATCTGGAATAATAAAGTATGATGATTCATAAAAATAAAAAGATTATTGAGAATATTATGCGATTTTAGGGGTGATTGTATGAAAAAAAGTTTTATTGTAGTGGTAATTTTAATATTTATAATTATTTTTTCTATAGTATCTATTTTTAATAAAGATAAAAAAGATATTATAAAGACTGAGGAATTAAACTTTGAAAACTTTGATTTAGGAAAAATGTTAGCTTTAGTTGAAGGTAAGGATGTTGATAAGTCTAAATATTGGGTTGAGGACTTTACTATGCTTTTATCAGATGATAAAACTATTAGGAGCATGAATATCACTGTATTTAAAGAAACAGTTTTTGGAGACAGAAAACTGATTATGCATTTAAATAGAAGAGATCATGAACTAATTGTATGGGATAAGTCAATAAGAGATGCAAAAGAAAAACAAGTGAAAAAGAGTCATTATTTTGAATTACAGCGATTTACAGATTTAATATCTATAATTAGACCACAAATTATAGATGATCTAAAAAATAATAAAAGTCTATATTTAGATTTGAAGTTGGGGTTTCCTTTAAGTATTGATAAAACTCAAAGCGCTTATTTAGTAAACATTGAAGACAAGAAGATTTTTAATATAAGTGATAAAGTTGATGGGAAAAGAATAGAAGCAATAAAATCGGATAATAAAATAAAAAGGTATAGGTTAAATAATTTTAAAGTAATTAGAGTATTTGGTTCGCCAGATGAATATAAGCTCTACTGTTTAGATGAGGTTGAAATGGGATTTTAAATGTTTATCGTTTTAATAATTGTTTTAATCTTTTTTACTTAATATAGCTATTCTTTTAAGATTAAATTTATTGCAGGAAAATCTGGAAAAGAGTTTGATTATATCAGATGGAAAATAAAAATTATGTGTTAGAAGATTTAAAAAATATAGGTTTATTATCACTTGAAGAATATGAACAGAAATTAAAAGTATTAGATTATGTTTATAAGGTTAATTGAATCTAGCATGAGGGAGTGGTTATAATGCTTAAATACACAGAAGTAAGTAAAGCGTTTGGGGAACTTGTAGCTGTCAATAAGTTAAATCTGAATGTTGAAGCGGGAACGATATTAGGCTTTTTAGGTCCAAATGGGGCAGGTAAAACTACGACTATTAAAATGAGTTGTGGATTAGTGAAGCCAACTTATGGAGATATAGAGGCTTTTGGAATATCTATAAGTAAAAGCAGAAAGAAGTACATAAAAAATATTGGTGCAGTATTAGAAGGGAACAGGAATATTTATTGGAGGCTAACACCAATTGAAAATATGGAATATTTTGCGGGACTAAGAGGTATAAGTCGTAAGAAAATTAGAGAGAAAATGGATGAATACTTAGAAATATTTAATTTAAAAGAAAAGAGAAATGTTGAGTGTGGTAAGCTATCAAGAGGTATGCAGCAAAAGGTAGCAATATGTTGTGCGATGATTCATGAACCTAGGATTTTATTTTTAGATGAACCTACATTAGGATTAGATGTAGAATCGGTAGATTCTATGGAAAATATTATTAAAAAGATTATTTCAAAAGATCGAATTATTATTATAACTTCTCATGATTTAAAGTTTGTAAGCGATTTATGTAACCGAATAACTATTATACATAAAGGGGTTCTTGTGCTAGATAAAGATATAAGTTTTCTTGAAAGTTATTCGGATAATATTACATATATAATAGAGACTCAGGTTTTGCAACAAGAGATTAAAAATGATATACATAAAAATTTTCCAGTTTATATTGAAGATAACAATAATAAAACTCAAATAAGGATTACTTTAAAAGAAGATAATGAAATATTGGAGATTTTGAATTATTTAAAAGAGATTTCTATAAAATTATTTAATATTAGAAAGGTTAATTTTGAACTCAAAGATGTATTTATGGATATTATAAAGGGGGACAATGGGGAATATGCAAGAAGCAATTTTGATATTTAAAGGTGAATTAAAAAAATGCTTATACTTAAAAAAAGATATATATTAAGTTTTATTACCGATATAGTAGTATATTATATTTTGTTTATGGGGCTTTATTTCTTTATAGTAAATAATATGGGTAAAATGCCTAAAGAGGAAATAGATAAGATAGTATCAATGCAAATAGTTGGCTATATGTCATGGTTTTTCTTTTCATTTACTATAAGTTTTATGAGTAATGGTATTTATAATGAACTAGTAGAAGGTACTTTTGAACAATTATGTCTTACCTATAACAGTATAACAAAAATTTATTTTATCAAATTACTTGTATACTCTTTGATAAATACTTTAATAATCTTTCCACTATGGTTATTATTAGTTTTATCTACTGGAGTGTCTTTGATGATAAATAAAGACTTAATAATCGTTTTTTTGATTATGTTAATTGGGACAATTGGATTTTCGTATCTATTGGGAGGTATAACGATTAGATATAAGCGAACAGGACAGCTTGCATTCATTATAAGTATATTTTTCTTAGGAACTAGTATTATTGATTTTTCGAATATTCCAGAGGGCTTAAGGAATGTTTTTTATGCACTACCTTTTACAAAAGGAACCGATTTAATGAAAAGTACGATTATTAATGGAAATTGTGTTGTACTGAAAGATATAGTATTTTTATCAATAAATTCTTCAGTTTATTTAATTATAGGTATAATTATATTTAGATTAGCTTTTAGTAAAGCAACTTCAGAGGGGACAACATCAAGATTTTGATGGTAATAGGACTTAAATATGGGCAGAAAAATATAAAATATCAAAAAAAAGACATACACACTTAAGAATTTTTTGTTAATTAGATTTAGTATAGGAGATGTAAAAAATGGCTCGTTGGAAGCTAGTTTTGATAGTAGTGTTGGTTGGATTAACATTGTTTGTGTTTCTTAATTTTGATATAAGATATAAATATAAACAAAACTTGCCTATTGAAACAAAAATATCAGAAACTAAAAAAAGTGATGATAAAACTTACACAGAAAAGGAAGTAAAACAATCTCTGGCAATCAGGTGTATTATAATGATTGATGAGAGATTAGGATTTGTTGTTGAAGATGATAATATTTTACGAACAATTGATGGGGGTAAGACATGGAGTGAAGCAATTGTGTCTAACTTTTCAATTGGGAATTTACCAGATGGTATTGTATATGATTTTATTAATTGTAATATGGGATGGGTCGTAATAGGCAGTACAGATGAATCTAATGCAATGATCCTTAAGACTGTCGATGGAGGTCAAACTTGGAATGTTAAAGAACTTAGTGGTATAAGGAATGTTGCTGCACTAGATTTTATAGACCAAGATAATGGATGGCTTATGGCAAATACTGATGGTGCTTTAGGAAGTGAAGTTGTAGAAATTTTTCATACTAAAGATGGTGGAGAGAACTGGATAAAAATAATGACGAATGAACCAGATAAAGAAACGCATGGTGCATTGCCATTTGCTGGGCATAAATACGGAATAAGTTTTAGAGATATACAGACTGGCTGGACAGTAGTAGATTGTGGTGGATTAGATGAAAAAATGTTTTATGTCACAAGAGATGGTGGCTACACATGGCATGCAGAAAAACTTCTAATTCCTAAGGGAATAGAATTGCTTAATGTTGGTTTACATATATCACTACCAAAATTTTTCTCAAACAGAGAAGGGATGTTTTGGGGAGTATCTTTTGAAGATACAAAAGGCAAGAGTAAGATAGTTTTTTTTCAAACGGAGGATGGAGGAGTCAGTTGGAAGCCATCTATGCCTATAACTATTTCTGGTAAATTTGCGATAGATTTTGTTAATTTAAAAGAGGGATGGATTATTAGTGATGGGTATATTTATAAAACAAAAGATGGAGCACAACATTGGGAGCAAATTTCAACAGATATAAATCTTAATGGGAATATAAAGTTTACGTTAGTCAATAGTAATGATGGTTGGATTATTAGAAAAGATATTTCAAAATCGGGAACTTGGCACTTATACAAAACTAATGATGGTGGATATACATGGTCAGAAATTGAAATTAAAAAGTAGTTTTTTATTCAGATAAAGAGATAGAACGCTTTACTGAAAATATGAAAAATATATATGATACTAAATGATATCTTCTTTCACCTTTATTCTATATTTGCATAAAATATATTAGAAATGACTAGACATGCTAAAAAGAATAGAGGTGAAAATAAGATATGTATAATAGACTACTTAATAGTGATAGTCAAAATCCTAAAAATTTATTTGGTTCATTTGGAATGATAATTCCTTTGTTTCTTTTATTTAAATCTGAAAATTCGAATATTAATCTAGGAAACATTAATGTTGAAGATAGAATTGAAATGATGAAGAATATTAAACCTTATTTTTATGAAAAAGATCAAAAAATTTTAAGTAAAGTACAAGATGTATTGGAGATAATTTATAAAATTAATAGACTTACAGACGGCGATTATTCTGAAGAAGTTATAAATACACTATCGGATATGGATAGAATACAGAGAAAGGAAAAAATATTGAAAGAGATATCAAAATATGTAAAAGAGAGAGACAAAAAAATAATTAATATGGTTGTAGATTCAAAAGAGAGAATATATGAAACAAAAGCTAATATATCAGGATATAAAAGTAAAGCTACTCAAGCTAATGCAAATAGAGCTGAATCTATGGTAGATTTTATAAAATGTTTTAAGCCTGTTTTAGATGAGAAAACTAATAAGCAAATTAGAAAAATAGAAAAAATAATAGAAATAATTAAGTCCGATAATATATAATTAGCTAATTTTTGTAACCAAAAACTCCCTTCTAGAATACTATGTATTAGGTGAAACTTATAACATATTTGGGGAGGGAGTTTGAGTGGCTGAAATATTGTCCTATAATGATCAAAGTTTACTATTTTTCTTTTTATTATTAGTTTTATTCTTTAATAAGTGTGATTGGTGCGGAGACGGAGACGATAGCTTGTTGTTTTTTTTCTTATTATTAGTAATACTATTTGGCTGCTATTGCTAGAACAATACCTACTTTAAGCAGAGGTATTAAAACCCTGTTCAGATTGTTGACAAACTTATATTTATAGAAATGAAAGCGAATGCTTGAAAGAATTTAGTTTTTTCTAAATTTGTTCGCATGAGCGTCACTTTCATAAAATATTCTACTTTATCAACAATATCAGCAGAGGTATTAAAACCTCTGCTAAAATTTTGATTTGTAAAAGTTAGTTGTTGACAATAGCTGGATTCATTGATAGATTTTTATTAACAGATAATATTTTGATGGGGGAGTATTGATTATGATTAATATTAGAAGAGCAACAGAACATGACAAAGAATCGATATTAAGTATTTCAAAGACTATATGGGATGGGGATGATTATATTCCGTTAATTGTAGACGAATGGATAGCTGATAGAAAAGGAGAATTTACAGTAGTAGAAGTCGATGGAGAGATAAAAGGTTTTGCTAAATTTACAGTATTGGGACCTGAAGAATATTGGCTTGAAGGAATAAGGGTAAGTAGTAAATCTAGAGGGCTTGGGATAGGGAAGGAAATAACTAAGTATTATATTGATAAGGCTAAGAAAAAAGGATATAAATCTTTAGCTTTATCTACTTATATAGAAAATTATGAAAGCATAAAAATTGTTGAAAAGTTTGGTTTTAAGAGGACTGCTGCATTTAAATCTTTTTATAAATCTGGTAAGGTTAATTTAAACATATCAAACATAAAACGTTTTGATAGGGTAACTAGAGTTGAAGAAGTCAAACATATTTTAAATAGTAGTGAAATAAAGGCTAGTAATGGGTATTTATCATTTGATTGGACATTTATGAGAATAACAGAGGAGTTAGTTGAAGAATTGATAAATGAAGGTTCAGTATATGTATTAAAAGAAGATCAAAATATTAAATCTACAATTATATTGAGTAATAAAAAGGCAAAGGGTAAAGGCCTTTCAATATCATATTTAAGTGGAGAAGGATATTATTTAGATGGCATCAATTTTGCATTTTCAAAATATTTAGAAGGTGGATATGATTGGCTTTTGTTTATGTGTCCAGATATACAAGATATAAAAGAAGCCGCTTATAAAGCTGGTTTTGAAACTTATGGAGATTATCAGACAGATGTATTTGTATATGAATATATTTAATTATAGGACAAGGGGGAATTAAAATGTTAAGCAAATCAGTAATAGAAGATGTTTTACTCGAAGCTCTGTCTACAGGTGGAGATTTTGCAGAAATATTTGTTGAAGATAAAATTAATAATAGCCTCTTAATGATAGGTGGAAAGATTGAAAAAGCAGTATCAGGCAGAGATTTTGGAATAGGAATAAGGATATTTAATAAAACAAATAGTGTATATGCATATACGAACAATTCATCAAGAGAAAACCTTTTGAAAGTAGCAAGAGAGGCAGCTTTGGCTTTAAATGGAGTAAAAGGCGATATTACTCTAAATTTAATGAAAAGTGAGATAAAAAGCATACATAACATAGTATTATTGCCAAGAAATATAGAAAAATCTAAAAAAATTGATTTGATGAAAAGAGCATATTTTGCAGCAAAAAATTATGATGAGGTTATAACACAAGTTACTGTCAGATATTCAGATGAAGAACAAAATGTTTTAATTGCTAATACTGAAGGGCTTTATGTGGAGGATAAAAGAGTAAGAACGAGAACGGCTATTCAAACTATAGCTTCAAGAAATGGAGAGATGCAGTCGGGATTTTATGCTCCTGGTGCTCATATGGGATTTGAATTTTATGATAAGATAAATATTGAAGATTATGCAAAAGAAGCGGCAAGAATCGCTAAAACTATGATATATGCAGACTATTGTCCAAGTGGCAAGATGCCAATAATTATTGATAATGGATTTGGTGGAGTAATATTCCATGAGGCTTGTGGACATGGACTTGAAGCTACTTCTGTGGCAAAAGGGACTTCAGTGTTTGCAGGTAAGATAGGAGAAAAAATAGCATCAGAACTCGTTACTGCAATAGATGATGGGACAATACCGAATGCATGGGGCTCACAAAATGTAGATGATGAAGGAACTCCTACTCAGAAAAATATACTTATTGAAAATGGTATATTAAAAGGTTATATGGTTGATAAGTTAAATGGTAGAAGGATGGGAGTAAAATCAACAGGTTCTGGTAGAAGACAATCTTACAAATATGCTCCAACTTCAAGAATGACAAATACTTATATTGCTAATGGTAAGTCTACGAAGGAAGAAATAATAGCCAATACAGAATATGGTTTATATGCAAAATATATGGGTGGGGGTTCAGTAGATACTTCAACTGGTGATTTTAATTTTGCTGTTATGGAAGGTTATTTGATTAAAAACGGAAAAATAGAAAAACCTGTTAGAGGGGCTACATTAATCGGCAACGGTTTGGAAGTTCTGAAAAAAATAGATATGGTAGGAAACAATTTAGAATTTGGACAAGGTATGTGTGGTTCAGTAAGCGGAAGTATTCCAGCTAATGTTGGACAACCTACAATTAGAGTTCAATCTATGACAGTAGGTGGGAGAAAGGAGGAATAAAAGTGGATAAAAGAGTTTTAATAAATCGAATATTTGAAGAAGGCAGAAAAAAAGGGTTAAAAGATATGGAGGTTTTTATACAGGAAAGCAATGATTTTAAATTAAGAGTATTTAAAGGCGAAGTAGACGAATTAAATATATCGAAAGAAGAAGGACTTTCATTTAGATGTATTTATGATGGTAAAATGGGATATTCTTATACAGAAAAATTAGATGAAACGTCGATAGATATGTTAATTAATGAGGCTGTGGAAAATGCAAGTGCAGTAGATAGTGAGGATGTTGAAGAAATATTTGCGGGTTCAAAAAGTTATACAGAGGTTGATAGTTTTAATACTAAATTAGAAAATTTAAATGTTAAAGATGGAATAGAATTTGCGAAGTCATTGGAAAAAGAGGCTTTAGAGCTTGATAAGAGGGTTATATCTGTACCCCATTGTATTTTTAATAAACAGTCTATGCATACAATTCTTGTCAATACAAAGGGACTCAATTTAGAGGATAAGTCTAACATTGCTTATTCATATGTTAATGTAATGGTAAAAGAAAATGATGATGTTAAGACTAGCAGTAAATATATAATCTCAAATGATTTTTCTAAATTCGATTATAAAGTTTTGGCTAAACAGGTTGTAGATGAAGCTGTTTCAATGTTAGGAGCTGAAAGTGTTAAATCTGATGCTTATCCTGTAATATTGAGAAATGATGTTGCAGCGGATATTTTAGGGGCTTTTTCACCTATTTTTTCAGCTGAAAATGTTCAAAAAAATTTGTCTTTATTAAAGGGAAAATTAAATAAAAAAATAGCAAGTGAAATTATAACAATAGTAGATAATCCATTTATGAAAGGAGGAATTGCTTCTTGTAGTTTTGATAATGAAGGAGTGGCTACAAAATATAAGAAGGTTGTAGATAGAGGTGTACTTACAACATATTTGCATAATATAAAGACTGCTAAAAAAGATGGAGTACAGTCGACGGGAAATGGTTTCAAACCTTCATTTAAATCACCAGTTTCTATATCGCCAACTAATATGTATATTGAAAATGGAGATAAAAGTCTTGATGAAATGATAAGAAGTGTTAAAAGGGGTATACTTATAATTGATGTAAAGGGATTACATTCAGGTTTAAATACTGTTTCCGGAGATTTTTCACTTGCAGCGTCAGGTTATGAAATAATAGATGGAAGAATAAATAGGCCTGTAAATCAGATAACGATAGCTGGTAATTTTTATGACTTATTAAATAATGTATTGGAAATAGGTAATGACTTGAAATTTGCATTGCCTATGAATGGTTTTATTGGTTCGCCGTCTTTAAAGATAAAAGAGCTTTCTGTTGCCGGGATGTAAGTTAAAGAAGGAGGACAGCACAATGGATAAGAAAAAAAAGATTATTAGGCAATATTATTTTACACTCGTTGCAGTATTAATAGCTTATTTTCTGGTGTTTTTGGCTCTTAAATATTTTAATGTTTTCAATATAGGTGAAAATAAATTATTATTTATATTTATAACTTTTGTATATTATATTATTGTCAAAAATGCTTTATCCAATTATTTTAAGAAAAAAATATTTGAAATTGATCCTGAATTGAAGCAAAAAGAAAACGATAGAGTTAAACAGGTAAAACAAGTATTTTTCAATTCTGAAACTAAATGGTATAAGAACGTTAATTTAATATATATATTAGGTATGATAGTCATAATATTATTATTCACAATATTTAATAAGTAAAATTGATACATTAAATAATAAAATCCAACCTCATTGGTTGGATCAGGCTGTTGACAAACTTATGTTTTTTGTATTTATGAAAATGAAAGCGAATGCTTGAAAGAATTTAGTTTTTTCTAAATTCGTCCGCATGAGCGTCATTTTCATAAAATATTTTACTTTGTCAACAAGCTCATCCAACCTTATTGGTTGGATTTTATTATAAAAATGATTGGGAGTGAGTGGATTGAAAAAATTTAAATTAGGTTTGTGTCAGTTGTTAGTTAGTGAAAATAAGAAAGAGAATATAAAAAATGCAGAAAAAATGATAAATAGCGCAGCAGATATGGGGGCCGAACTTGTTGTACTGCCTGAAATGTTCAATTGTCCTTATAATAATAGTTATTTTCCTAAATATGCAGAAAGCTATCCAGACGGAGAAACTATTAAAATGTTATCAAAAATTTCTAAAGAAAGAGGCATTTACTTAATAGGAGGTTCTATACCAGAAAAAGATGATAAAGGTAATATATATAATACAAGCTTTGTTTTTGATAAAAAAGGTAATATAATCGGTAAACATAGAAAGATACATCTGTTTGATATAGATGTTGAGGGGAAAATTAGCTTTAAAGAATCAGATGTATTGAGTAGAGGGGACAGTTTAACTATTGTAGATACAGAATATTGTAAGATAGGTGTGGCAATTTGTTATGATATCAGATTTCCTGAATTGTTTAGATTGATGGTTTTAAAAGGTGTAAAAGTTATAATTGTGCCAGCTGCATTTAATATGACAACTGGCCCTGCTCATTGGGAATTGTTGTTTAGAGCAAGGGCGTTAGATAATCAAGTTTATATGGCGTCTGCAGCACCGGCTAGAGATGAAAATGCATCATATATATCATATGGGAATTCTATTATAACCAATCCTTGGGGAAGTATAGTAGGAAAACTAGATGAAAAAGAAGGAATTTTAATTAAGGAAATAGATTTAAATAGAATAGATGAAATTAGAGAACAATTACCTATATTGAAACATTTAAGGAAGGATTTATATCAGATAAGTTTACAAAAATAATAAATAATATTATTTTTTAAACACACTTGTAATTGCCATTTACAGGTGTGTTTTTTGTTTAAAACATTTAAATTATACATACTATATTAAATAAATTTCAAAAAGTATAACACATTTAATGAAATATGATATAATATATATAGAATTATTATAAAGGAGGAACTTTTAATGGGGGTATACAAGTATATAAAATGGTTTAAAGAAGTAGATAAGAAGGATTTATCTATAGTTGGTGGCAAGGGGGCAAATCTTGGAGAATTAACCAGAAATGGAATTAATGTTCCGCCGGGTTTTTGTATTACTTCAGATGCATACAGTTATTTTATTGAATATTATAATCTAAAACCTAAAATAGAAGATTTAATAAGAAATTTAGACATAGAAGATTCTTCTGAATTATATAAAAGGAGTTCTAAAATAAGAGGATATATTGAAAATTATGACATACCTGAAAGCATTAAAATAGAAATAGTAGATGCATATAATGAGATTATTGATAAGCTTAATATAAAAGATTTGTATGTTGCTATTAGGAGTTCTGCTACTGCTGAAGATTTGCCTGAAGCCTCATTTGCAGGCCAACAAGACACTTATTTAGAAATAAAGTCAATAGAAGAAGTATTAAAACATATTAAAAAATGTTGGGCTTCGCTTTGGACTGCACGTGCGATTTATTATAGAGAAAAGCAGGGATTTAATCATTTTGAGGTTTCATTAAGTGTGATTGTTCAAAAAATGGTTAACAGTATAAAATCTGGAGTTTTATTTACAGCAAATCCTGTAACTAATGATATTAATGAAATAATGATAAATGCAAGCTGGGGGCTTGGTGAGGCAGTAGTTTCTGGATTGGTTACACCAGATGAATATATTATCGATAAAAAGACATTACAGATTAAAGATAAAAATATTGCAGAGAAAAATGTTATGATAGTTAGAAGAGATAATGGGGTTGGTACAATAGAAATTGCTGTTAAAGACATTTTAGGCTATGATAAAGTTATTTCGCAATGTTTAAGTGACGATGAGATAAAAATGTTAAGTAAGCAGGGAATTTTGATTGAAAAGTTATACAATTCACCACAAGATATAGAATGGGCAATCGATAACGATACTAAAAAATTGTATATTTTACAGGCTAGGCCAATTACAACATTAAAGGAGAGCAAAGATATGGATGACGCTAATATTAACTTAAATGTTTTAGTTAGAGGGTTATCTGCATCGCCAGGCATAAGTAGTGGAAAAGTTGTAAATATAGACGATATTAATGAAATTCCAAGAGTTAAAGAAGGAGATATATTAGTAACTGTAATGACTAATCCAGATATGGTACCGGCAATGAGGAAAGCTGCGGCTGTTGTTACAGATGAAGGTGGAAGAACTTGTCATGCTGCAATCGTATCAAGAGAATTGGGAATACCATGCATTGTTGGAGCAAAAAAGGCGACAGAAATATTGAAAGAGGGTATGGTAGTTACTGTAGATGCTACAAGAGGAGTTGTTTATGAAGGCAAAGTACTCGATGCAGATGATAAGAGTAAAAATAAAAAAACAGAGGGAATTAGTTTAAGTGAAGAAATATTATATAAGTTAGCGCCTATTACAGGTACTAAAATATATATGAATTTAGGTGAACCGTCAATTATAAGTAAATATAAAAATTTACCTTTCGATGGAATAGGACTTATGAGAACAGAATTTATTTTTACAAATTTAGTAGGTGCTCATCCTATGTATTTATTGAAAAAAGGGATGGAAAGTCATTTTATTGAGAAAATGGCAGAAGGAATAACTCTAGTAGCTCAAGAAGTATATCCAAAACCTATAGTAGTAAGATTAAGTGATTTTAGGACTAATGAATTTCGTGGGTTAAAAGGTGGAGAAGAGGTAGAACCAATTGAAAATAATCCTATGATTGGTTGGAGAGGTGTTTCAAGATATATATCTTCCGAATATGAGAAAGGGTTTAGACTAGAATGTAAGGCATTAAGAAAAGTTAGAGAAGAATATGGATTAATAAATGTATGGGCTATGCTTCCTTTTGTAAGAACTACATGGGAATTGGAAAAAGTAATGGGAATAATGGCATCAGAAGGCTTGGAAAGAACAAACAATTTTAAAATTTGGATAATGGCAGAAGTTCCTTCTGTAATATTTGAAGCTGAAGAATTTGCTAAACTAGTCGATGGATTTAGTATAGGAAGTAATGATTTAACACAACTTATACTAGGTGCAGATAGAGATTCAGGAATTTTGAACAGTATGGGATATTTTGATGAAAGAAATCCAGCAGTTAAGAAAGCAATAAAGATTTTAATAGAGGCGGCACATAAATATGGTAAGACTGTGTCTATATGTGGGCAAGCTCCTTCATTATATCCTGAATTTACTGAATTTCTAGTAAATGAAGGGATAGATAGTATAAGTGTCAATCCGGATGTAGTTGATTATACAAGAAGGTTAGTTGCGCACGTTGAACAGAAAATTATTTTAAATAAAATTAGAAAGCTGTAAAATTGAACAAAGTAGGCTTATCGTTTATGATAAGCCTACAACTTTCTATTCTTTGATCAAACAATTGCCGCTAATAGCAGTAGTTCTTCATTATCGGCGTATATTTTATCAAATTGAGATATCGGGAGCGGATTTTTTCCTCTACCGACTTCTATTGTATAACCTGGCCTACGATATTCTTTTATAAACCAATCTTTATATCCTGCATAGCTGGCAATGCCGTAAGCTTCAGCCAATGAATAGCCGCTTACTTCAGATAATTTTTTGCCTATTTTCAATGCTTCGGCTGGAGCTAGATTTTTATAATTCCAATAAATTATTTCACCTTGACTGTGATATGCTAAAACGAGTCTAAAGTTATGTTTTCTAGTAAAATTTGCAACTGATTTAGATTCTGGTTCTGATTCTGGATAAGGGCCAGAGTATCTTGTAGGGCCGGGGCCATATACTCCGTATAGAGGTTCGGCTTTTTTAGATTCTTCCCATGAAGCATCATAATTATGATTTAAGTCTACACCGTGTATATTAGCTTGCCATGTTTTAGAAAAGTCAGTACTGCCTTTATTCCATTTTATTAAATCATCGTAATATGGATTATTATTATCTAGTCCGTTCAATACTAAGTCTATTCCGTCTGGGTTTACCATAGGAACTATATAAATGCTACTTTTTTCAAATATTTTTCTAATGCTGTAACCTTTAATATATTTATTTTCGCTATAAGCTTTACAAAAATTTTCGATAAATTTCATTAATAGTGGAGAGGTTATCCATTCTAATGAATGATGAGCAGCATTATAAAATACTTCGTTACTGCCTCTACCTAGTTTTAAATAATAAAGTTTTCTGCCAAGTACGCTTATACCGATACTACCCGATTGTAAGAAAGGATATCTAGCTAAAAGTCCTTTTATATCATCAGATAAAATATCATAAGTGTAATTTATATTAGTATCAACGACATCGATACTATAAGGGACTATTATTTTTTCACCGATAGTTAAATTATAAGGTACTAGATGAGGGTTAGCCGTAATGATTTTATTAATAGTCGTATCGTATTTTTCGGCAATGTCAAATAGTGTGTCTCCTTTTTGTATGATATAGTAATCATAGCCTAATATTAATCTTTTGATTTGGTAATAAGTAGCTTTATCGATTGCTCCTGTTATTGGAAGGTTTCTATGTTTTTGTAATTTCTTTATTGCTAATTTAGTATTAGAATCGAAAATACCATTTATAGGGCCGGTATAATATCCGATTTTCTTTAAAACTGCTTGTATTTTCATTATTTCTGTTCCAGTTGTTCCAAATTCTATAATCTTCATAACAACACCTCTTTTTAAATTGAAATTTTTTAAAAAGATATATACGAGTACTCTCGTTATTAATTTATTGCTAGAAAATATATTTAGTTACAAAGATTTTTTAGATATTATTGGAGAAGTCGCAATTTAAAGAAAATTTAATTGACAAAAAAATCTAATTTAAATATAATGTAATTGATTAAAACAATCCCATAGATTTCAAGGTGTTCCTTTACGGAACTTAAAAGGGAAAGAGGTGAAAATCCTCTGCAGCCCCCGCTACTGTGAGTAGAGATGAAATCTTCCGTAAACCACTGGGCAACTGGGAAGGGGAAGAGAGTAAGATGAACTACGAGCCAGGAGACCTGCCTTGAAAGCTGTAGGCTTATACTTCGGAGGGAAGTATGCGGTTTTTGTATACACATAGTTACCTCTATGTGTTTTTTTATTAAGTAAATTATGGAGTTGAAATAATGGGAATATACATTTTAATAATAGCAGTTGTTTTAGACTATATTATCGGCGATCCAAATAATTGGCCGCATCCTATAAGATATATAGGTAGATTAATAACAAGATATGAGAAAGTTATTAGAAAAAGTAAAGTGTTATCTGGGGAAAAAGGCGGATTTGTTCTAACTTTTGCAACTTTAGCTACAGTATTGATTATAATTCATTATTTAATAAGATTTACATATATCGTACATTTTGAGTTAGGCTTTATATTTTCAGTTTATTTAATATATACTTCTATAGCGGCTAGGTGCCTAGATAGGGAAACTATGAAAGTCTACTATGCATTAAAAGAAGATAATATTACCAAGGCAAGACAATTACTTTCTTATTTAGTTGGGAGAGAGACTAGTCAGCTTCAGAAGAAGGAAATAATTAGAGCAACGGTTGAAACGATTGCTGAAAACACGATAGATGGGGTAATTGCACCATTAATGTTTATAGGAGTTGGATTAGTATTAGGAATACCAGTAGAGATGGCGTATTTTTATAAAACTGTTAATACGTTAGATTCAATGGTTGGATATATTCAAGAGCCGTATAGAGAAATAGGTTATGCTTCTGCAAAGTTAGATGATTTAGTAAATTATATACCTGCCAGAATAGGTAGTCTGCTTATGCTTATTGCTGGATTTTTACTCGGATATGATTTAAGAAATGGATATATGATTTTAAAACGAGATAAAAGGAATCATAAGAGTCCTAATAGTGGATATTCTGAAGCTGCGGTTGCAGGTTTATTAAATGTGCAGCTAGGTGGAACAAATATTTATTTTGGGCAGAAAGTGTACAAGCCTACTATAGGGGATAAAAATAGAGAATTAAGTATCATTAATATAAAAGATGCAATAAAAATTATGTATGCATCAGAGATTTTGTTAATAGTAATTATTATTTTGATTTTCGTTTTGCTGTAATTAAGTATATTGAATGAAAGGAGTATTGTATGAATAAACATGGCGGATACTATGGAGAAAATAAGGAAAAAGTTTTAGATTTTAGTGTAAATATAAATCCCCTAGGTGTAACTGAAAGAGTAAAAGAAAAGCTTATCGAGAGTATAAACATAATAAATAGATATCCGGAAATAGATGGGGAAAGCGCAAAAAAGGTATTAGCAGATAGATTAAGTATTGAACATTCTGAAGTTATAATCGGTAATGGGGCGACAGAATTGATTTATTTGTTTGCGAGAGCTTTTAGCCCGAAAAAAGTAGTGATTATACAGCCGACTTTTAATGAGTATTTTAGAGCATTTAGATTGACAGGAAGCAGAATTTGTAATTATGAATTAACATATTCTAATGATTTTAAATTAGAAGTAAACGATTTATTAGATTATCTTAAAGATATAAATCCTAATGTATTAGTAATCTGTAATCCTAATAATCCAACTGGTTATTTTATTAGACAAAAAGAATTATTGCCTGTTGTTAATTATATTAGAGAAATAGGTTCATATTTGCTGCTTGATGAATCTTTTATTGATTTTACTGATGAGAAATCATATGTAAATCTCATCAAAGAATTTCCTATATTTATTCTTAGATCGATGACTAAATTTTATTCTGTACCAGGTTTAAGGCTTGGATATGGTGTGGCCAACAGTGAAATTATTAAGAAATTAAATGAACATAAGGAGCCTTGGACAATAAACAGTTTTGCTTTATCGATAGTTTCGACAATTTTAGATGATGAAGCATTTTATAGAGAGTCTAAAAAGTGGCTTCAAGATGAAAAAAATTATTTATATAAAGAATTGAAAGAAATTAGAGATATCGATTTTTTTAATAGTCAAACGAATTTTATTTTATGCAAGGTTAAAAAAGGCAATGCATACGAAGTGAGAGAAAAGTTGATGCAGTACAATATCTATATTAGAGTGTGTGATGATTTTATTGGGCTTGATAATACTTATTTTAGAATTGCTATTAAAAGTCATAAAGATAATATTAAATTAATTAATGCTATAAAAAAAGTTTTATAAAATATAAAGTCAAGGAGGGTTATCATGAAGAAATTTTCAAAAATTACAATTTTATCACTTATTCTAGTATTAATATTTTCAAATTTGGTATTAGCTACAAATGTAGCAGTTGATGGATTAGACAAAAACCTTAATATTGAAATTAATAATGCTAGATCTTATGTTGCATCAAAGAGTTTACAAGAATTTGGATTAACCACAACTGAAAATGGGAATACAGTAATTGTCAAGAATGATGAGGTAGTGTTTGAATTTACTTTAGGAAGTAATCGAGTTAAGGTTAATGGTTTAGACTTAACATTAGATGCTAAACCATATAAAAATGATAAAGATATATACTTACCATTAAGATTTATACTTGAAACTTTAAATTACAAAATAGGTTGGGATGCTGAAGCACAGAAAATTAAAGTCGAAAAACTTCAGGATATAACATTTCCTATTACAATTGTAGATGGCGATAATACTTATGTTGTTGAAAAAGAGGCTAAAACTATAGTATCTATGGCTCCGGGAGTAACAGAAAAATTGTTTGCATTAGGTGTTGGAGACAGAATAAAGGGTAGAACTCAATATTGTAATTATCCTGAAGAGGTTAAAAATATTCCAAGCATTGGTACCTTATATGAGCCAAATCTAGAAACAATATTAGATATAAATCCTGATTTAGTTATTTGCGAAACACATTTCAAAGATGAAGTTATAGCAAAACTTAATGAAGCAGGTATAAAAGTTATAGCTAAATCGACAGCTAAAGATATAGAAGGCGTATATGATTATATGCTTAAATTAGGTGCTATAGTTAATAAAAACTACGAGGCGAGGGCATTAGTATCAAGTTTAAGGGCTAAAGTTGACAGAGTTAAATATGTATTAAAAGATTTAAAAGAAAGCGATAAGCCAAAGGTATATTATGTAGTGGGAACAGGACAATGGGGAGAATATACAGCGGGTAAAGATACTTTTATATCAGAACTTATTTCATTAGCAGGTGGTAAGAATGTTGCTGATGATATAACAGGCTGGAAATATAGTCTTGAAAAACTTATAGATCATAATCCGGATATTATTATAGGTAGTCAATTTAATATCGATACAATGGTTAATGGTGAAAATTATCAGGCATTATCAGCTATTAAAAATAAAAAATATAAGATAGTAAATGAAGATATATTTGTTAGAGCAGCTCCAAGAGCTATTGATGAGGGACTTAAAATATTAGTAGAGACTTTCCATAAATATAAGGTAAAAGAGTTAGGTTTTTAGTTTGGTGGTTTAAATGACATATTTAAGACAGAAGAAATACTACAAAATTTATATGCTTATACTGTTGTTAATATTTATATTTATTTCTATAATGGCAACGACTTTAGGGACGGTAAAGATACCGGCAAGGGATGTTGTTAAAATCGTTTTAAGCAAAATAAATTTTTTAAGTGAAAAGATTGATATTAGTAATATAAAAAAATCGAATATATTTATAGTTCTTAATATTAGATTGCCTCGAATAATATTAGCTAGCTTGGTTGGAGCAGTGCTTTCGGTTGTAGGGACATGCTATCAAGCTATTTTTAGAAATCCAATGGCTGACCCCTATGTTATGGGTGCTTCTTCGGGGGCAGCCTTTGGGGCTACTTTTGGTATAATTTTAGGATTTAATAATACAGTTTTGGGATTTGGATTAACCTCTTTATTTGCTTTTGCAGGGGCTTTATTGACTACATTGATAGTTTATAATCTAGCTAAAGTTGGAAATAAAATATCTACAACTTCTGTTTTATTAGCAGGAATTGTTGTAAGTTCTTTGCTGTCATCTGTAATTTCAATAATGATGGTGCTCAATCATGATGAATTAGCAAAAATAGTAACTTGGACGATGGGGAGCTTTAATGGAGCAAATTGGAAGCAGATAATTATTGTTACTATTCCTATATTTTTAGGAATAATAGTTTTATCTTCAATGACTAAAGAAATGAATGCAGTAGTAATAGGGGAAGAAAGCGCACAAAATTTAGGTGTAAATATTGAATTAGTAAAGAAGATAATTCTAATATTGTCATCTTTTTTAGCTGCTTGTGCAGTTTCTGTAAGTGGGATTATTGGATTTGTAGGTTTAATTGTACCCCATTTGTTCAGATTAATATTTGGTTCAGATCATAGAATACTTATACCGATTTCAGTTATTGGCGGAGCGATCTTTTTGTTAATTTGCGATACTTTAGCTAGAACTGCTTTAAATGGAATTGAGATACCAGTTGGGATTATTACTTCTATATTTGGCGGGCCTTTTTTTCTTTATCTTCTTAGAAAATCTAAACGTAATAAATTTATATAAGGGAGTATCTTTATGTCTAATGCAGTAGAAGTTAGGAATATATATTTTAGCTATGGGTATGAGGAAGTACTAAAAAACATCGATTTGAGCATTCAAGAAGGAGCATTTATAAGCATATTAGGGCCTAATGGTTCGGGTAAGACGACTTTATTGAAAAATATATGTAAATTGCTTAAGCCATTAAAAGGGGAAATATTTGTTGATGATAAAGATTTAAATAAAATAGCATTTAAAGAATTAGCGAAGATAATGGCTGTAGCACATCAAGATAGTAATGTAAATTTTGAGTTTACGGTATATGATATTGTCATGATGGGTAGATATCCATATCAGAAGAGATTTAAATCTGAATCTGAAAATGATGTTAAAATTGTAAAAAGAGCCATGGAAAATACTGAAACATGGGCTTTGAGAGAAAAGAGTATTCATGAAATAAGTGGAGGAGAAAGGCAGAGAGTTATAATTGCTAGAGCTTTAGCACAGGAGCCGAAGATACTTCTATTAGACGAACCGATTTCGCAATTAGATATAAAGCATCAAATAAATATATTAAATTTATGTAAAAGGCTTAACAGAGAAGAAAAGATAACTATAATTACGACATTACACGATATAAATTTGGCTGCTAGGTATAGTGATTATATATTACTTATGAATAAAGGGGAAATAAAAGCATTTGGCTTACCTGAAAGCGTATTGACGAAAGAGAATATTCAGGATGTTTATGGTATTGAAGTGAAACTAATAAAGCTCGATGACTATAAGGTACCATATATAGTTCCAGTAAGCTCTTAACTGTTGGAGTTTTAATAAAAGAAGGTGGAATATTGAAAGATTTTATATTAATAACTGGTGGTGCAAGAAGCGGTAAAAGCACATTAGCAGAAAAATTAGCCAAAGAGTTAGGAAAGAAAGTAGTTTATATAGCTACCGCAATACCTTTTGATGAAGGTATGATTGATAGAATAGAAAAGCATAGAAATTCTAGGCCTAAAGAATGGGTAACTATTGAAAAATATAAAAGTTTTAATGAACTTGTATATAATAAGGATTTTATTGAAGCAGATACTGTATTACTTGATTGTATGACTCTTATGGTAACAAATTTATTATTAGAGAGCGGATTAGATTTTGACAGATGTTCAATGTCTGATGTTGAAAAGGTTGAAAAAGGTATTATAGATGAAGTCGAAAAATTATTATCTATAATTGAAAAATATAATAAAAGACTAATTGTAGTTACAAATGAGGTAGGCATGGGAGTCGTACCAACATTTAGATTAGGGAATATATTTAGGGATATAGCTGGCAGAACAAATCAGTATTTAGCAAGATGTGCGCAGGATGTTTATTTAACAGTTTTAGGAATACCAATTAAAATTAAGTGAGGTTGCTATGAAAAGTTTTCTATTGATGACAACATTTTTAACTAGATTACCAATTAAAGTCAATTTTGAATTTACAGAAGAGGATTTTATTAAAGGTATTAAATATTTGCCAATTGTTGGTTTCGTGATTGGAGTGCTGTTATGGTGTGTAAGTAATACTAATTATTTAATAGATAGAGCTGTAACAGTATTATTTGTTTGGATGTTTTATATTTGGGTTACTGGGGGATTGCATCTCGACGGTTTAGCCGATTCATTCGATGGAGTTTTTAGTAATCGTAATAAAGAGAAAATATTAGACATAATGAAAGATAGCAGAATAGGTACTTTTGGTGTGATAGGAATTATTTTTATTATATTACTTAATATCGTATTGAGTTATTTTTTAGATTTTAAATTGTTAATAATCATACCTGTTTTAGGTAGGAGTTGCGGAGTAATTTCTTGTGCTATTAATACTTATGCTAGAAAAGATAACGGGATGGGAAAGAGTTTTGTAGAATATTCGAATTTTAAAGATGCCGTATTTGTCATATTTATTACAATTATAATATCTATTATATTTTTCGATTACACATTAGTTTTTAGTGAAATAATTATATTTTCGTATGCCCTATTACTTGGTGTGTATTTTAAAAAGAAAATAGGCGGGATGACAGGAGATACTATAGGAGCGGTTATTGAGTTATCTCAAACTTTCTCACTATTATTATTTTACTTGTTAAGGGGACTGATATTTTGAAATTAATTTTGGTAAGGCATGGAGAAACAAAGGCGAATGTAGACAAATTGTATAGTGGTTGGACAGATTTTCCATTGACAGATAGAGGAAAAGAGCAGGTTAAAAATCTATTGGAAATTTTAAGTAGAGAAAATATTGATGTTATATATTCTAGTCCATTGTCTAGGACTTTAGTTACAGCCGAAATCATATCGAAACATATAGGTAAAAAATTTTATGTTAATGAGAAATTAAAGGAAATGAATTTTGGTATTTTTGAAGGAAAAACTTATAAAGAAATATCAAAAACTTATCATTTGGAGTGGGAGAAGTGGATAAGTGATAATATTAAATATAGGATACCTAATGGTGAGAGTTTAATAGATATGTATAATAGAGTTACTCAATTTATAGATGAATTAAAAGACAAAGATGGGACTTTTCTTTTAGTTACTCATGCGGGCGTAATTAGGATTGCCATTACTTATCTTTTGAATTTAAATATTGATGAAATGTGGCATTTTAAGATATTACCTGGAGGTTTAGTTGAAATATTATATGAAAATGATTTTGGAGTATTAACAAAGTTAGTTTAATTAGGTAGGTGAAATGATGAATACAATTAAAACGGGTAGGCAAAATAGTAGTACTATAAAAATAGTATACTGCGGTATGCTTATTGCACTTTCAGCAGTAGGAGCGTTGATTAAAATACAGGGGAGTATAGCATTGGATTCAATGCCTGGATTTTTCGCTGCACTATTTTTAGGGCCAAGCTATGGTGCTTTAGTAGCGGGTTTAGGGCATATACTTACAGCTGCTACTAGCGGATTTCCTTTAACGCTTCCAATGCATATTATAATAGCTTTACAAATGGCATTATTTGGTTATTTATTTGGAGTATTTTATAGAAAACTTAATTATTTAATAGCTATAATATTGGCAATTATTTTAAATGGCCCTGTTGGAGCGCTTACTGCAGCGTTTGTTTCAACGCTGCTTGGATTACCTTTTAGTGGCAGTGCATTGTTTTATGCTGTAATTACGCCTCTTACATTAGCATCAGCTGTAAATATTATATTAGCTTATTTGATTTTCAGATTAATAAACAAGAATAAGTCGAGGGTGTAAAATGAAAGCAAGAAGATTTAGAGATTTAACATTTGTAGAAATTAATGATGAGCAATTACTAGTTATAGCTTGTGATTCAAGTGGAGCTATAGGAAGTAAGGAGAATGATATTGTAAAGGTTTCTCCTGATATTTTAGGGTATTTTACTACAAATGTTGCTTTATGTGAAATTTTATCTGTTGGCGGAGAGCCTCTTGTTATAGTTAATACATTATCTGTAGAGATGAATGATACAGGAAGTAAGATAATAGAAGGAATAAAAAGGGCTATCGAGCCTATACCTAATAAAGATATCATAATTACAGGTAGCACAGAGGAAAATTTTCCCGTTATTCAAACAGGAATGGGGATTACAGTCATTGGTATTATAAATACTAAAGATTGGACTATGCCTATGACAAAAAAAGGAGCTATTGCTTTGGTAGTTGGGGTACCTAAAGTAGGGGAAGAAGTCATAGCCGATAATGGGAAAGAAATTTTTTCATTAAAACTTCTTTTAGAATTAAGAGAATATCATTTTATACAAGAAATACTCCCTGTTGGCTCTAAAGGTATTTTGTTTGAGTTAAAAGAAATGGCTAAAACAAATGGTTTAAATTTATCTGTATTTAGGGATGTAAAAATAGATTTGTATAAATCGGCAGGGCCTGCTACTTGTGCTATTGTTTCAATAGAAGAGAAATATTTCGATATATTGAAGGATAAATGTCCAATACCTATAAATAAGGTTGCTAGGTTTTATTAGAAATCAAAACTCGGGTGTCGAAAAGACACCTTATTTTTTGTTATAGAATAGTATGCACCAAAATATGTATTCAGTACATATTTTAAAGTATAGGTAGTACTGGAGGATGATATCATGGTAAAAATAGAAAATATTAAGGAGTCAGAATTAGAAGATTTATCGATATTATATGAGGAATTAACATGTAAAAAAAGTGATAAGAATAATATATATAAAGTTTTTTATTCTATTAAAGATAATCCAAATTATTTCTTACTAGGTGTAAAATATTACAATAAATTAATAGGAAGTGCTATGGCCATAATCTGTAATGATCTTACAGGAGAATGTAGGCCATTTATGGTTGTTGAAAATGTGATAATTAAAAAGGAATTCCGTCAAAAGGGCTTTGGGAAAAAGTTATTTGAATATATTGAAGATATCGCTAAAATGCATAATTGCCATTTCATAATGTTTGTATCTAATATAAAAAGAGTAGGTTCGCATAAGTTTTATGAAAAACTTGGATATAACAGTAAAAATAATTTGGCTTTTAAAAAATATTTGTAAAAGTTTAAATAAAATTAAATAGGGTAAAATATAAAAAATAATAAGATATTTTAAATACTGATTGTAACATTGCATTAAATAGTATAATATAGATATGAGTATATAAAATTGAAAGGGGAATTTCATGAGCATTAAGGTTGTTACAGATAGCGGTTGCGATTTGAACAATAAGTTGAAGCAGGAGAGGGAAATTGATATTGTTCCTTTATCAATACAAATCGATGATAAGCATTATAAAGATGATGAACAATTGAATACAAAAGATTTATTGAAGCAAATGAAAAACAGTGATAGTGTTCCTAAAACTGCAAGTCCTTCACCTATGGAATTTATAAAACGATTTAAAGAGGCAGAAAGTATTTTTGTAGTTACATTGTCATCTTCATTAAGCAGTACTTATAATAATGCAATGATGGCTAAAGAAATGTATAAAGAACAATTCCAAGATAAATTTATACACGTTTTTGATTCATTAAGTGCTTCAGTTGCAGAAACACTAATAAGTTTAAAAATATTGGAACTTGCCAAAAAGAATCATAAAAATCTAGAGATTGTTGAAAAGGTTAATGAATATATCAGCGAGATGAAAACCTTATTCGTTTTAGATTCGCTAGAGAATTTAATAAAGTCAGGTAGAATGAGTAGATTAAAGGGGAGAATAGCAACAGCTTTAAATATAAAGCCGATTTTAGGAGGAAATAAAGAAGGAAAAATTGAATTAGTAGACAGGGTAAGAGGTTCAAAAAAAGCATTTAAAAGGTTGATTGAGCTTATAGGTGAAAAAGGTGAAAAATTAGAAGAGAAAATTTTAGGAATAGCTCATTGTAATTGCCTGGAAAAAGCAGAAAAATTTAAAGAAGAAGTTATGAAAAGATATAATTTTAAAGATATTATTATTGTAGATGCTGGTGGAATAAGCACAGTTTATGCAAATGAGGGAGGCCTAATAATAGCGTTTTAAAAAACCTGCGATTTGAGATCGCAGGTTTTTTTAATTTTAAGAAGTTTGTTTTATGTTATAATCACAAACATTAATTTAATGAATATATTGATATTATAAGGTTGAATGGAGGTGAGTATATGGCTATATCCCAATCTGATTTTATCTTAAATATAATTCCTAAACCAATAAAAGTCGTTCTAGGAATGAACGGAACTTTTGAATTACTGTTTAAAAATATAAATCCGACAGAAAGAGGATACAATCTGACTGTAGAAATAGTATTACCAGATGGAGTATCATATGTAAATAGTTCGGTAGTACCAACATCGATAGAAGAAAATCCAGATGGAACAATTACAATATCATGGATAAACATAAAAGATTTATCCCCAAATGAAACAGATTATAGCATTGAAATCGATTTAAAATCGGATGATGTATTCAGAAGCACAGGATTACCAGTACCTTTTGATGTACCTTTAGTAAGTGTGGATGTTACTGCAACAGTAGATACACTGCCAAGAGGAGATGAAGATATAGGTAATGTTAAAATAACTAAAACAGATTCATCAGACTTTATACCTCTTCGATACAATATTTTTAAAATAGCTCCGAGAAAAATGCCTAAAGGAGCAGGTTTACTATCTCCAGATTTGCAGCCATTATGGACATATAAATATAAACTCGTAGTATTAAATAATACAAGAGAACAATCTACAGTTACGCTAATAGATAACTTGCCAAACGGAGTAAGATATTTAGGAGGATTAACAGTAAGTGGCCCAGATTCGGCCGAATTATCTACACCTAATATAATTATACCGACACCAGGGCCAAATTGCCAAGATTATGTAACATTAGATTGGCAGACAATAACTTTATCGGCAGGTTCAGTAAACATAATCACTTTTGACGCAGCGATTTGGGATAACTATACAGAAGGATGTGAAGAAAATAGCGGAGAAAGAATACCGCATTTAACCCCACTTCAGAATGTAGCTACATTAGAAGGAATATCAGGCCCGGTACAAGTAGGAATTACTACTAAAGCAATGGATGCTGTAATATATAAAACAGTTGATAAAAAGATAACAGATGTAGGGGAAATTAATACGTATACTTTAACATACAGGATAAACCAGTATGACGATATAGATTCATTTATAATAACAGACATAATAGAGGATGGACAGGAATATAATGTAGGTTCAGCATCATTAGCTCCTGATTCAATTACAGTAAATCCAGATGGGACTACAGAGCTAATATGGAATTTAGGTTATATGAGTAAAGGAACATCGGGGGAAATAACTTTTACAACAACAGTAAAATCAAATTATTCAGATGGAGAGCCTGTAAGTTCAGATGATATCTTGGAAAACAATGTGAATATAGATGGCATCAATCAAACAACATTAACAGATACACCTGACAGTTGGAATACGACTTTAACAATACGAGAGCCGAACATAAAGAAAGAAGTATTAAATTATTATTATAAAGATGGAACGTTAAAGCCTATGAATGTAGCAGCGCCTGGAGATGAAATAGAATTTAGAATAACATATAGTTCGGTAGGTATAACGGCATCACAAAAAAATGTAAAAATTGATGAATATGCTCCGCTCAATATGGGGCCACTAACAGCAAGTATGCCAATAACTTATGGAGGAAATTTGCCAGGCCCATTCACACCATTTACAGTATTTCCTAATGGTATTAGATGGGAACTAGGGACAGTACCAGGGAATACGACGTGGACAGCAACTTTTAAAGTTCCTGTAAGGAATATAAATATCGTAGGTACAAAGAATAATTTAGCTAAAATGGAAGAAGAGAATACAGAAGGCCTTATATTCGGCAAAAGAGATCAGGTAGAAGTAGTATTCGGAGAACCAAATATACAGTTTCAAAAAACAGTAACAGGGCCAAATGTAAATGCAATAAAGGCCGGTGAAATATACACATATAGTATAACAGTATCTAATATGCAAAATGAAGAGGGGACAGTAGTAGATGCATTTGAGATGGATTTAACAGATGTAATACCAGATGGATTGACGTATACGGGAACATATACGGTTACAGGAACTGGAGAATATGATATCCCAATATTTTCAGGGCAAAATGTATCAATGACAATAAAAAAACTAGCACCAAATGAAAGTTTGACATTAACTTTTGATGTAATAGTAGATTCGACAATAGTAAGTGGGCAGACGTTTACAAATAATGCTGTACTGCAAAGGCCGTATTCTCAATATGATAGATCGTATCAGTATCCTGGAGAGCCCTTTACGGCACAAACTACTTTGAAAGCCGAAAGTATAAAGATAGTCAAATTGGTTAACCCACTTTTTGCAAAAATAGGGGATGTAGTTACCTATATAATACAAATAACTGTGCCTAAAGGTACAAATGCATATAATGTACAGGTTACAGATACTTTTCCAGATTCTGAACAGACATATATAGTAGGGAGTGCAACGAAAGACGGAGCGCCAATTACACCTATAGTTTCAGGAGGAACTGTAACATTTCCTGTAATACCCCATATAGATGCTACAGTCGATTCTGTCGATATAATATATTCTTTTGATGTTAGAGTTATAAATGGTACTCATGTATCTCCATATATTGAAGATCAAATAAATAAAGCTAAAGTAAAATGGGATATAGATATTTCAGGAACGCCAGCTATTTCAGTTAGTACTTCTGCAAAATTAGAAGTAAGAACTCCTCATTTGAGGGGATTGAAAGAACAGCGAAATGTAACTAGAGGTGGAATATTTACTAAAAGAGGTATTAATTATACGGTTGGAGATATAATAGAATATCGAATATCAATAACAAATGATGGAGCAGAGACGGCATTTAATTCAGTTATTACAGATAAATTGGATTCACTCCTTTTATTAAATCCGGGTTCTATTACAACAACGCATGGTACAGCGACAGAGACAGGAGGAATTATTACTTGGAATATACCTATTCTAAATGCCGGAGAAACAGCTACATTAATGTTTTCAGTAACAACATTACCGGGAGTTGCTGCAGGAGGAAGTATACCAGACACGGCTTCTTTTATATATAGTACTAACGATAATGGCTTTGAAGTAACTTATGGGCCGGATAAAACGAATACAGTTAGATTAAGAGCCCCTAAAGTTAAAATAGATAAGTCTGCATCATTAACAGAAGGAGAAATAGGAGATGATATAACCTATACAATAACTATAACGGTACCAGATGGAACGATAGCATATACACCACTTGTAGAAGATATTTTACCAATAGGGCAAGTATATATAGGGCCAGCTACTAGACAAGAGCCACCGAATCCACCGGTAACAGTTGTGCCGACAATATCAGGGCAAACAATTACTTTTCCTATAAATTCGGATATAGATGCTACAGCTGGGCAGAGAACAATTGTTTATACTTTTGTTGCGAGAATTGTAGATGCAACTCATAATCCGCCATTTTATGAAATCCAGACTAATATTTCAAGAGTAAAGTGGGCTATCGTTTCTGGAGGTTCATTTAAATGGCAGAGAGAAGATAAAATAGATATAGTGGCAAGAACGCCTAATATAACAATATTAAAAGAACAGAAAAACTTTACAAATGGTGGAAGTTATACTACAGAAAGTATATCGGGGTTACCAGAGGATTTAATATATTATCGTTTAAAGGTAACTTCTAATGGAGCTTCTCCAGCTTATAACATCAATATACAAGATATAATAAGTAATGATTTAACGTTTATTAGTATAATTTCAGGCCCTACAGATGGAAGTGTTGTACTATCTGGTAATTTATTAAAATGGAATATACCTCAATTAGATGTTGGGGATATAGCAGTATTAGAATTTGCAGTTTCTGTAAATATAGGAGTGGGTGCAGGCATAGAGATAACAGACAAAGCATCATCGACTTATGATTCGAATGATGTAAATCCTATTACGTACACTGAAGATTCAAATCTAGTTTATTTAAATATTCCTCCATTAGATATTGAAAAGACAGTTTCTGCAAGCGTTGTCGGTATTGGAGATGTAGTAACGTATACTTTGAAAATTACAATACCGTATAAAGTTAATGCATATAATTTAGTTATTAGAGATATAATACCAATCGGCCAGCAATATGTATCTGGAAGCTGGTTTCCAGGGACACCAACTGTATCAGGAAATGAAATAATATTTAATGAACCGACTTCACCGCAAACAGGCCCGCAGATTTTAACTTATACATTTCAAACAACAGTTATAAGTGGTACGACAACCTATCCATATACTGAAACACAAAGGAATTTAGCAAAAGTTATATGGGATATTACACCTACAGGCCCTGAAGCACCGCCAGTTTCAGATTATGTTGATATAGAAGTTAAGGCTCCTCATATAACTGCTTTGAAGGAGCAAAGGAATGTTACGCAGGGTGGTAATTTTACAACAGAGCCTCTGTTGGGAGTAGTTACAGGAGATATAGTAGAATATAGGATAACTATTACAAATGATGGAGCCAATACTGCATATAATGTTGTAACGACAGATAATCTCGATTCTTCTTTAACATTTACTGGTGTTGTAGTATCACCTCCTGGAACCGTTGTATCATCTGTTCCATTAGGTTCGCCAGATGGTGTTATAACTTGGACGGAAACCAATATTGGTGTAGGCGAAAGCAGAGTATTAGTTTTTTCTGTTAAAGTAAATTCTGGCCCAGCACCGGGTACTAATGTGTTAAATCAGACTTCAACAGTATACGATACTTCGTTAGTAAATCCAACTACTCTAGGCCCAGAATTATCAAATATAGTAGGATTTAATTATACTTTGCCAGAAATAATTAAGAGGGTTGACAAAAATAGCGTTTTTGTAGGAGATACTATAACTTATACAGTTGAAATAACCATACCGAATGGTAATATAGCTTATGATGTACAGGTAGTAGACAATTTGCCACCTAATCAGAGTTATGTTCCAGATAGTTTAACAAGAAATGGGATTTCGATTATACCTTCTCCGACTTTAACGTTTCCACAAGAGGGGACAATAGATGCTACTGGAGGAGCTGTAACCATAGTCTATACATTTAAGGCAGTTATTAATTCAATGAGTACGTATCCACAAGATACACAAATAAATACAGCGACAATTAATTGGGCTACTGCTCCTGGAGGGCCAGCTGGAACGCCACAAAGTGATACAGTAGAAGTATATGTAACAGATCTTGATATTCAATTAGAGAAAGAACAAAAGAATTTTACTATTGGAGGTTCATTTACAACCGATCTTATACAAATTTCTGTCGGAGATGTTATACATTATCGATTAACCGTTACAAATCCTAGTTCGACTTATACGCTTTATAATGTTGTTATTAAAGATGATTTAGACAGTTTGTTAAGTTTTATTAGTCAAGTTACTTTGCCACCTGCTGGAGTTATTATTCATACAGGAGGCACGATTACCTGGTCGATACCTTCTATTCCACCGTCAACTAGTTATAGTGCAGTTGTTGCTGTCAAAGTATTGTCGGGAGGAGTAGCTCAAAGTAGTATTTTAGACAGTATATATGCGACTTTTTCAGCTGTTAGTGGACTTTCGCCTACTTTTGGGCCTATAATTTCGAATTCAGTTGAAGCTAAACTTCCTTCATTACAGATTGATAAATTTGCATCAAATGATGATGTAGAAATAGGGGAACTTATTGAATATGTATTAACTGTTACAGTGCCAAAAGGGACTATTGCATATGATGTTGTTTTGACAGATACTTTACCAGATGGCCAAATTTATATAGGGGAAGCTACTAAAAATGGGGCATTAGTTTTTCCAAGCGTATCAGGGCAATTAATAACGTTTGATACCGAAAATCTTATAGATGCAACATTAGATAGCGTAACTATTATATATACTTTTAAAGCTAGAGTAGTAGAAGGAACTACATCATATCCGTTTATAGAAACTCAAACGAATAATGCAGAAGTAAATTGGGATATAGATACGTTAGGAACACCTGCAGTGCCTTCAAAAGTATCAAAAGATATCGTAGTAAAGAGTCCATTTCTATTTATTAGAAAAGATCAAAGTAATATAACAAAGTTTACTTGCTGTGAAACACAACCTATATTTGTAGAAATGGGAGATATAGTAGAATTTAGATTAGTCGTTCATAATTTTGGGAAAGCGCCTGCTTATAATGTTGTTATAACGGATGTTTTAGATAGGTTTGAAGAATATAAAGGAGTAGTATATATTTCAGCAGGTACGGCAGCATTTGATGCATCAAATAAAAAACTTACATGGACGATAGATGTATTAGATGTTGATACTGTCGAGGTGTTAAGTTTTAGAATAGAAGTGTTAGGAGGAATATCTGCGGGTGGTAGAGATTATAATTCAGCTACTGCTTATTATGATACTAATCAAGCAACTCCTATAACATATGGGCCATTTAAATCTAATGAAGTTGTTCAAATATATCCGAATGTACGAATAGAAAAGACATCAGATATTGATAATACTGCCATTGGAGGTATTATAACCTATACGGTTAAATTTATTTTACCAAAAGGGACAGTAGCGTATAATGGACAATTTACCGATATATTGCCAATAGGACAAAAATATAATGGTAATGCGACGTTGAATGGAGTTCCTATTATTCCAGAAGAAGTACTAGGACAATTTATAGCATTTCCAGCAGTTCCTTATGCAGAAGCTTTATATGAGGATGCAGTATTTAAGTATAAGTTTGAGGCTAAAGTCGTATCTGCGATTGTAGATCCTGTGAGTTTAGTAGAAGTACAGACTAATGAAGGATATGGGCATTGGGATCTTGAACCGGGAGTTTCAGCTAATCCAGTAAAGTATATTAAAAATGTTAAAGTTACGGATAGTAAAGTAGATATTCATAAAGTTCAAAGAAATGTTTCGAAAGGTAGAGACTTTACGGAGAATCCAATATATGTTTATCCAGATGAAATAGTGGAATTTAAGATACAAATAGTTAATACAGGGCCAAGAACGGTTTATGATATTGAAGTTACTGATGTATTATCAGATGAATTAAAATTTGTAGAATCTATATATGTACCAATAGGCACTGTTTTGACTCATAGTGGGGAAAATCGAGGAGGCACAGTAAAATGGCTGATACCATTACTTGATTTAGGCGATTCTCTAGAAGTTATTTTCTCGGTGAAATTAACCGATTCTGTATTAAGTCCAATTTTTAATAAAGCTTTAGCTAGTTTTAGAATTAGTGAAACAAATCCGGATAGATTTGGTAATTTATTTTCAAATACTACTCAAATCGATATACCTCTAAAATCTGAATGTATTATTGCAAAGAAGATTTATAGTCAATGTTTGAAGAAAATATGTCTTTATGATATAAAATTAGAAGTTCCTTATTGCTATAAGATAGATAGTATAAAATTCAATAAAGGAGAAATAGTACCCGGTTCTTTAAAGATACTAGAAATAAATAGGCAGCACTTTAGAAGAGTTACTTTTTTAGTAACAATCAGTTATTTGGTAACGTTGAAAAACGAAATGAATGAATATTTACAGCTTCAATGTAAATTACCAGATTATAAAATTGATGTAGTTATGTTCATACCAAAGCACGATGATGAGCAACAATTTGATATTTTATTAGACACATATAGTAATGTACTTTATATCGATGAAGTGAATAAAACGTTAACAGTAGGAATCTATAATATCATATCAGCCGCATTAAAAGTACAATTATTGCTTCCTTCGTTTGGATACTGTCAAAATGTTTCAGGATGTAAATGTGAAGAATATAATGATATATGTAGAGAGTTTAATAATACAAATACAGATTTGTATAGAGATTTTTATCCACAGCAAGAATGAAAATAATCCCCGAATTTTCGGGGATTATTTTATGAAGATTAAATAAGAGAATATGGATATATTTTTTTCAATGATGATATAATTAAATAATAAATATTAACTAATTATGAAAGGTGGTAAATATATGGGTGATATTATTGACTACAAAATTTATGGAGATGATATGCAGATTGTTGAGATTGAATTAGATCCTAATGAAGGAGTAAGGGCAGAAGCAGGTGCTATGATGTACATGGAAGACGGTATAGTTATGCAAACTTCTACGGGAGGAGGACTGTTTAAAGGTTTTAAGAGAATGATTACAGGAGAGAGTTTTTTTATTACAACATTTATGTATCAGGGCAGAGGAAAAGGACATGTTGCATTTGGAGCACCTTATCCTGGTAAAATAATACCTATTCAATTAGAAAAATACGGT
Source organism: Caloranaerobacter azorensis DSM 13643 (assembly GCF_900129995.1). GTDB lineage: Bacteria > Bacillota > Clostridia > Tissierellales > Thermohalobacteraceae > Caloranaerobacter > Caloranaerobacter azorensis. The sequence goes on from NZ_FQXO01000005.1 coordinate 49,231, forward strand.
GGAAGATTTTATTGCCAAAAAGATGCTTTTTTATGTGCAGCTAGAGGCATTGACATAGATATAGCTTTTACAAGAAGATTAGGAGCAGGTTTTTTTGGTGGGGAAGGTTTTATACTTCAAAAATTAGAAGGTAGCGGTATGGCTTTTATTCATGCAGGCGGTACAATTATAAAAAAAGAGCTATCTCATAATGAAACATTACGTGTAGATACAGGATGTATAGTCGGTTTTGCACCAACAGTCGATTATGATATTCAATTTGTTGGAGGATTTAAAAATGCGTTATTTGGAGGAGAAGGCCTTTTCTTGGCTTATTTACGAGGCCCTGGAGAGGTTTATTTGCAAAGTTTACCTTTATCACGTTTAGCCGATAGAATATATGCGGCAGCACGTTTTCATCAAGTTGATGAAAAAAGAGGAATAGGAGGAATAGGGGCTAGTATTTTAGGAGAAATATTCGATGGCGATTAAAAAGATGCTTTTATATTGAATATGTTTGGTTATATGGTATAATAAAAAGAAATACGAAAAAATGATGAATAAGAGTAGTAGATACATATTTGACTAAAGCGATTCGAGGATGGTGGCAGGTTCAAAAAGGAAGGTGATAAAATGAGTGATAAAAAAGTGATTTTTAGCGGAGTTCAACCTTCAGGCGAATTGACACTTGGTAATTATTTAGGGGCAATAAAAAATTGGATTGAGCTTCAATATGAATATGAGTGTTATTATTGTATTGTCGATTTGCATGCTATTACTGTGCCTCAAGTACCAAAAGATTTAAGGAGAAATACTTTGGAGATTTTAGCACAGTATATTGCTAGTGGAATAGATCCAGAGAAAAATACTATTTTTATTCAGTCTCATGTAAGCGAACATGCAGAATTAGCTTGGGTTTTAAATTGTTTAACCTATATGGGTGAATTAAATAGAATGACACAATTTAAAGAAAAATCTAGAAAGAATGAAGCAAATTTAAATGCAGGGTTATTTACTTATCCTGTGTTAATGGCTGCGGATATATTACTATATCAGACTGATTTAGTTCCTGTAGGAGAAGATCAAAAGCAGCATTTAGAACTAGCTAGAGATATAGCTAAAAGATTTAATAATAGATATAGTGAAACCTTTAAAATTCCAGAAGTTTATATATCTAAAGTAGGAGCTAGGATAATGAGCTTACAAGATCCTTTAAGTAAAATGTCTAAATCGGATAATAATGAAAATGGATATATTTTGCTTAAGGATAGTCCAGATGTTATCAGAAGGAAGATAAAAAGGGCAGTTACAGATTCGCTAAATAGAGTTAAGTATTGTGATGAACAGCCTGGAATAAAGAACTTGATTACCATCTATTCTAAACTTTCAGGGGATAGTATTGAAGAAATTGAAAAAAGATACGAAGGGCAAGGATATGCAAAATTTAAGGCTGATTTGGCTGAAGTAGTGGTTGAAGGATTAAGGCCTTTAAGAGAGAAATTTGAAGATTTAATGAAAAATAAAGATTATTTGGAAAAGGTTTATATTGAAGGAGCAAATAAAGCACAGAGAGTAGCGAGAAAAACATTGAGTAAGGTGTATAGAAAAGTTGGATTTATACAGAGAAAATATTAAGGATGCAAAAAGTACCCCCACTATGTAATTATTATTGTGGGGGTATTAGTATGTCGTGAATATTAATAAAATAAAATTTTTATTGAGCAATATGAACAGTATCAACAACAGTTCTTTTTACATAGCTGTCTCCACAAAGGCAGCGATATTCCTGATTTTTATATTTTTTATAAATTTTACATTTGAAATAATAATCGTCACTACTATCATAGTGCATATGTGTATCATAATAAACCCAATCATATGTAGGGTCTCCTGCCTTTTCATATCGATGTTGACCTTGCCATATAGGACAAGGAACATAGTTTGGGCTAATTAAAGACCCTTTTTTAAAGCTGATATTCTCTTGTGCATATATGGATTCAATAGGTACAAGTATCATTAAAGTTAGAAGGAAAAGTAATATAAAACGTTTTTTAAACATATAAAAACCCCCTTTTTAAATGTTTTAATTTATTAGAAGCTTAACCTAATAACAGTATAATATATCCTTTATTAGCATGTCAAGAAAAAATTGACATAAAATCAATATTATATTACAATATATTAAAAAAGGTATAGGAGGCATAATATGAATACGAATATCAAAAAACTACTTGCATTATTTATAATCATAAGTTTAATAACCGGATGTACCCAGTCAATTTTTACAACAAAAGATAATGATACGCTACTTCATACATTGTCGTCAGATTTATATAGAGGACGCATGATTGGTACAGAAGGGAATATTTTGGCAGAACAAAAGTTAGTTGATATCTTTAAAACTATAGGGTTAGAACCTTATGATGGAAAAGGTTATTTATATAAGTATGAGCAAACTTATTATCCTTTGGACAAGCAGAAAATTACGATGATGATAACGTTTAATAATGAAAAGTCTTATTGTTTAAAATATGGAGAAGATTTCCTAGAGAAAATTCCTATAGCCAATTTCGATATGGAATGTCCTGTAATATCAAATATAAATGAGTTACCAGACAAAGATGTTTTTATATTAGTAGATGGGATGCAGGTAGATGATTTTGAACTTACAAAGATTATGGATTTAGAAAACATAAAAGCAGTTTTATTTAAGACAGATGTATTAAGAAAAAATATAAGGGTATGGCCGAAAAGTAAACCTTTTTTTCAATTAGAACCGTCTATATATGATAAACTTGCTAATGCATCTAATTCAAAAGTACATATAAAAGTAGAGATGACTGAAGAAAAAATAAAAGCCAATAATGTTATAGGGAAGATAACGGGAAATAATAATAAAGAAGCATTAATTATATCTGCTCATTTTGATCACGTTGGATGGGCAGGAGATACCATTTACAATGGGGCATTAGATAATGCATCTGGGATATATGCTATTACAGAATTAGCTAAGAGGTTAAAAAAATATAGTGAAAATCATTTGTTTCCTAGAGACATCTATATTTGTGCTTTTAATGGTGAAGAAACAGGACTAAATGGAAGTATGAGTTTTGTAGAATATATAAAGCCGAAATATGAAAAAGTTGTTGCGATTAATTTAGATACGATTGGATTAAAAGGAGGTAAAGTTTTTGATATTGTTGGTAATCAGCACGTGAGTGGGATGCTTATTGAATCAATAGCTAAATATTTAAACGATCGAGACATTAGGTGTAATATATTATATACAAATAATTTAGTGAGCGACCATATTGCTTTTTCTGATGCACATATACCTGCATTAACAATAGGGGAACAAGATATATCATATATTCATACAGAAAAAGATACGATAGACATTATCGATATACAGAGAATTAACAGATTAGTGAATGAGCTATTTGAATACATAATAACAGAGCAAGATAAAATATTTGATAATGAAAAATTGTTTGAATGTGAAGAACATATTTCAGACGAAGCAGAAGAAGAGTTTGATGAAAAATATCGAGCTTTTTATCAAGAACAAATAAAAGATGTTCCTTTTGATAAATACAAGGTAGTAAAATATGATGGTATATTATTTAGTATTTATAATATAAACAAAACTTTCTATTCTGTTGATGAGGTAAATTCCATTTATGATAAATTACATATTGAAGAAAATTATGGTGGGTATAAACTTGGTTTTATAAAAATTATAGATTCATCATGTCCTGATGTAGATTATAAAGCGATTGAGTTAAATAAGTTGTATGACCGTCAATTATCTGTAGAAACTATTGAAACATTAAAATTAATATATAAGAACAAAAATAAAGAAACAAAGGGATTTCATGTTTCTATTAGTACATTGCCAGTTTCATTATCACAATTATTACAAGATAATCCTTTTGAAATTAAAACAATTTATGTCGATAACAGAACATATACTATCTTATATGATAAGAATACTAATATTGTATGGGGAATAAATTTCAAATTAAATGATAAATTATATATATCTTTATTAAGAGGAGAAATTATTGAGAGAGAAAATCCAGTAATAAAATCTGACCTGAAAGTTGACAATATAGAAGATATTAAAAGATTTATTAAATTTGTTGATGTTTCTAAATTAACTAATTATAAATTTCAACAAAATCTGCTTTAATTGATTTAAATTGAAGATTCTGTTCCAAAAATGAATAATTTTTATTATATGTAAATCAAGTAGCAGAAATTGTAATTTCTGCTACTTGATTGTTTCAACAGCTTTTTTGGCAAATTTAGTTGTTACGATTTTATCATAAGGAGCTCTTTTATCAAGTTCTCCGGCTAATTCCATTATATGCATTAAATGATCTAGGCCTTCTTTTGTTAATACAGGATCAGGTTTCCAAGTATCTTGCTCTTTATATCTATCTATAACAGTAATTAGAAGTTCCTTGTCTGCATCTGGGAAATAAGGTTGTATAGCTTCTGCAACTTCTTCGGATGAATGATTTTGAACCCATAGCATCCCTTTATAAATTGCGTTAGTGAAGCCTTGGATTATGTCTGGATTTTTTTCAATATAGCTTTTTTTAGCACAGTATACTGTATATGGAATATAACCGCCTTCTTTGCCTATTGAAGCGACTATATAGCCTTTACCTTCTTTTTCCATCATTGAAGCGGTTGGTTCAAAAAGTGTTGTATAATCACCTTCTCCACTTGTGAACGCTCCTGCCATCATTGAAAATTGTATATCAGTACGTACATTCACATCTTTTCCAGGTTCAAGGCCGTGTTTTTTGAGTACATATTCTAAAGTCATTTCAGGGACTCCACCTTTTCTTCCGCCAAGTATAGTTTTTCCTTTCAATTTTTCAAATGAGAAATCAGGATCTTTCTCTCTGCCTATTAGGAAAGAACCATCTTTTTGGGTTAATTGAGCAAAATTAATGGCATAATCTTTTTTGCCTTGATTGTATACGTAAATAGATGCTTCTGGGCCCATAAAGCCTATATCTGCCTGATTACTTAACAGTGCAGCCATTGACTTATCTGCACCTTTTCCATTAGTTAATTCTATCTTAATACCTTCTTCTTCAAAGAAGCCTTTTGTTAAAGCTACATACTGTGGGGCGTAGAAAACAGAATGGGTAACTTCGACTAATTTTACAGTTTTAAGATTTTCTTTTTGACAACCTATCAGTAAATTAGATATTATAAGTATGATTATTAAAAACAGAGAGAATTTTTTTGGTAGTCTCATATTGCCACCCCTTAAGTTTTTGATTTTAAAATTATTATATTCAGTTGTAAATTCAATTGTTACATACACTTAAAGAATATATTTTAACAAAATATTAGATTATGCAGGAATTTTTGATGTAAAGTGTAATAAATTATATAAAAAATAAAACAAATCGATTTATAATTCTTGTGTATGTAGACATAATTATTTATAATATTAAGTATAGGCTTTTTGGTATTCATTGGAAACAGTGCATTATTATATTATAACAGAAGAGGTGTATTATGAACGTACCTAATATACTTACAACAATTAGGTTTTTATTTATACCAATTTTCATAAGTATTTTCTATTCATCAATAGAAAATAATATATTATATGCTACATATGTTTTTATATTAGCTGGAATTACTGATATTTTAGATGGATATATTGCTAGAAAGTATAATATGGTAACTAAATGGGGAACTGTACTTGATCCTTTAGCAGATAAGCTCATGCAGATTACTGTTTTAATCTGCTTTACAGACAAAAAATATTTGCCATTATGGGTTATTACAGTTATAGGCATAAAAGAAATTTTAATGATATTAGGAGGATTATTTTTATATTATTTTGTTGATAAGACTGTTATTCCGGCTAATAAATATGGCAAGATAGCGACGGTATCATTTTATATTGCGATTTTATCTATTGTTTTCAAAGTAAATAAACTGATAAGTTATTTACTTGTTTTAGCTGCAGTTATACTTACGCTTATAGCATTTATTAATTATTTGATTGGATTTAGAAAAATAAATCGTATGAATAAAGAGAAAAGGCATTGACAAATGAGATAATTATTATATAATATATTAAAAATTAGACTACTAAAATATAAAATTGAAAATGAAAAATGAAAAATGTAAAATTAGTTAAATATAAGATAAAAGCGTTGAAGGAGAGGAGTAGGTAAACAACCTTAAAAGAGAGCAAAACCCATTGGCTGAAAGGTTTTGCAAGGCAATGTTTACTGAAGGTAGCTCTGGAGCTTCTAGGCCGAACTTCAAGTAAGCCTAGACGGTTTTACCGTTATTTGATAAACGAGAGCCAGATATGTCTCATATCTGGAAATAAGGTGGTACCGCGAAAAAGCCCTTCGTCCTTATATTTGGATGGGGGGCTTTTAAATTTGGATAGATTTTGTATTTTAAAGGAAGTGGTTTAATGTTTGCACTGGGAGGAATTTTGTTTATAATAAGTGGATTAATTATATTTATTTCTGATTCGTATTTTAAGAAGGGCAAAATAAAGACTTTAAAGAGTTTATTGAGAATAAAGATAATTGGGTTATTTTTATCAATTTTAGGAGCACTTTTAATGTTTTACGGTAAATAGATAATTACATTGAGGAGGGAAAATATGGATAAGAATTTAGCAAAAAAGTATAATCCAAAGGATTTCGAAGAAAGGATTTATAATTATTGGTATGAGAACAATTATTTTAGAGCTGAAATTAATGAAGACAAAAAACCATTTACTATTATGATGCCACCACCTAATGTTACTGGTAGCTTGCATATGGGGCATGCTTTAAATGGTACTTTACAGGATATTTTGATAAGATGGAAGAGAATGGAAGGTTATGAAGCTTTATGGCTACCGGGAACTGATCATGCAAGTATTTCAACAGAGGCTAAAGTTGTGGCTAAAATACATTCTGAAGGTAAAACAAAAGAGCAGATAGGCAGAGAAAAGTTTTTAGAGGAAGCATGGGATTGGACAGAAAAGTACGGTGGCAATATAAGAAAGCAATTAAGAAAACTTGGAGTTTCTTGCGATTGGTCAAGAGAAAGGTTTACTTTAGATGAGGGATTAAGTAAGGCAGTTGAAGAAGTTTTTATAAGATTATATGAAAAAGGTTTAATTTATAGAGGAAATAGAATTATAAATTGGTGTCCAAGTTGTAAGACAGCCATTTCAGATGCTGAAGTAGAGTATGAAGAAAAACAAGGTAAATTGTGGCATATTAAATATCCCGTTAAGGATAGTGATGAGTATATTGTTATTGCAACTACTAGGCCTGAAACTATGCTTGGGGACGTAGCAGTTGCTGTAAATCCAGAAGATGAGAGATATAGACATTTAATTGGAAAGAAATTAATTTTACCTCTAGTTAACAGAGAAATACCTGTTATAGCAGATGAATATGTGGAAATGGAATTTGGTACAGGAGCCGTTAAGATAACTCCGGCACATGATCCAAATGACTTTGAGGTTGGGTTAAGACACAATTTAGAACAAATAAAAATTATGAATGATGATGCAAGCATTAATAAATTAGGCGGTAAATATGAAGGAATGGATAGATATGAGGCGAGAAAGGCAATAGTTAAGGATTTGCAAGACAAGGGTTATCTTGTAAAAATAGAAGATCATACTCATAATGTAGGACATTGTGAGAGATGTAAAACCGTTATTGAGCCTATAATATCAAAGCAGTGGTTTGTAAAAATGGAGCCTTTAGCTAAACCGGCGTTAAAAGCATATAGAGAAGGAAAATTTAGATTTATACCAGAAAGATTCGGCAAAATATATGTTCATTGGTTAGAAAATATTAAAGACTGGTGTATTTCAAGACAGCTTTGGTGGGGGCATAGATTACCTGTATATTACTGTCAAAATTGCGAGGAGGTTATAGTTTCAAGACAAAAACCTGAAAGCTGCCCTAAATGTGGAGATGTAGATATTAAACAAGATCCAGATACTTTAGATACATGGTTTTCATCTGCTCTATGGCCGTTTTCAACACTAGGATGGCCTGAAGATACGCCAGAACTTAAATATTTCTACCCAACGGATGTGTTGGTAACAGGATACGATATTATTTTCTTCTGGGTAGTTAGAATGGTATTTTCAGGATTAGAGCATATGGGAGATATTCCATTTAAGAATGTTTTAATTAACGGTTTAGTTAGAGATTCACAAGGAAGAAAGATGAGCAAATCATTAGGTAATGGTATTGATCCACTTGAAATAATAGATAAATACGGTGCTGATGCATTAAGATTTACTTTAGTTACTGGAAATACACCAGGAAACGATATGAGATTCCATATGGAAAGAGTTGAAGCAAGTAGAAATTTTGCAAATAAGTTATGGAATGCTTCAAGATTTGTATTAATGAATTTAGGAGAAGAGTTAATAGAACATGAAAAGGCATTTGCTTCATTAAGAGAAGAAGATAAGTGGATAATATCCAGAGTAAATAGGGTTATAAAGGAAGTTACAGAGAATTTAACAAAATTTGAATTGGGAATAGCGGCTCAAAAGTTATATGATTTTATTTGGAGTGAATATTGCGATTGGTATATTGAAATGGTAAAACCTCGTCTATATGGAGATGATGAATTAAGTAAGGATACTGCGAGATATGTGTTATTATATGTATTAAAAGATCTTCTAAAATTGTTACATCCATTTATGCCATTTATTACAGAGGAGATTTGGCATCACTTACCAAATACAGGAGATAGTTTAATAGTAGCAAAATGGCCAATATATAAAGAGGAGTATAATTTCGAAGAATCTGAAAGAAGAATTGATTTCATAATGGAGGCTGTAAAGAATATTAGAAATATAAGGGCAGAAATGAATGTAGTTCCTTCTAAAAAGGCAAAAGTAATATTTGTAACTAATAATAATGAGATTAAGAATATATTGTCTGAAGGTAAAGTTTATTTTACTACTCTTGCAGGAGCTTCAAGCATAGAGATTAGAGACAATAAAGATGGTATAGGTGAAGATGCAATGTCGGCTGTAGTAGAAGATTGCGAGATATATTTACCTTTAGAAGAGCTAGTTGACATTGGAAAAGAAATAGAAAGGTTAGAAAAAGAAAAAGAGAGATTAGAAGGGGAATTAAAAAGGGTAAGGAATAAGCTATCTAATGAAGGCTTTATAAGTAAGGCACCTAAACATATAGTTGATAAAGAAAGAGAAAAAGAAGATAAGTATCAAAAAATGATGGAAAAAGTTCTTGAAAGATTAGAGAGTTTAAAGAGAAAATAGAGAACAAGTTCAGACTCCTTAATGGAGCATCAAATTGCTTATAAACTTATATTTTTAAATATTTATGAAAATGAAAGCGAATGCTTGAAAGAATTTAGTAAAAAAACTAGGTGAAAATTTTTTAGAAAATCCGTAGGTTTGACAGGAAGTCAAACCAGCATCCTACAAGACAGGATGTCTTGATTAGGTGCGTTAGGATTTTCTAAAAATTTGAGCCTTAAGTTTTTTCTAAATTCGTCTGCATGAGCGTCATTTTCATAAGATATTTTGTTTTGTCAACAAGTTCAGACTCCTTAATGGAGTCTTAACTTATAAGAACTAGGGGAGTGAGATAATGAACTATAAAGAAGCGTTAGAGTATATTCATGGTACAAGAAAATTTGGGAGTAAATTGGGACTTGAAAATATAAGGATTTTACTTGATTTGTTGGGTAATCCTCATAAAGGTTTAAAAATAATACATGTAGCTGGAACTAATGGTAAAGGTTCAACTTCATCTTATATTTCGACTATATTAACTGAATCTGGCTATAAAGTAGGATTGTTTACTTCTCCATATTTAGAAAGATTTACAGAGAGGATTAAAATAAAAGGTAAAGAGATTGAACATGAAAGATTAGCTCAAATCACTTCAAAAGTTAAAGAAAAAGTTGAAGAAATGGTAAGAAAAGGTTATAATCATCCTACCGAATTTGAAATAGTAACTGCAATAGCTTTTGTCTATTATAGAGAAGAGAGAGTCGATTTTGTGGTACTTGAAGTTGGATTAGGCGGAAGATATGACTCTACCAATATTATTGAAAACCCATTAGTTTCGGTTATAACTCCAATTTCATTAGATCATAAAGATATACTTGGAGATACTATAGAAAAAATTGCCTGGGAAAAGGCAGGGATAATAAAAGAAAATGGGCTTGTTGTGAGTCATCCTCAAGTAGAAGAAGCACAAAAAGTTATTGAGAATGTCGTTAATGCTAAAAATAGCAAGCTTATAATAGCGCCTGTTGAAGATGTAGAAGTGATTGAATGTACAGAATTAGGTAGTAAATTCAATTTTAAATTTAATGGAAAAACTTTTGAAAATCTTAAGATTAGTCTTATAGGAGAGCATCAAATATATAATGCTTGTGTGGCTTTAACGGTTGTACTTACTCTATTAGAAAATGGGCATATAGATATTGATGAAGACTGTATTAGAAAAGGACTATTGAGAACCGAGTGGAAAGGTAGATTAGAAATATTAAGACGCAATCCGACATTTGTTATAGATGGTGCTCATAATTCAGCGGGAGCAGAGTCTTTAAGGAAATCTATTGAAAAACTTTTTAAATATAATAGGTTAATTTTAGGTATTGGAATACTTGGTGATAAAGAAGTTGGCAGTATATTAAATGAATTAGTTCCATTAGCAGATGAAATTATTATTACAGAAGCAAATAATCCAAGAAAGCTCGAGGCCGAAAAATTAGCAGATATTATTAAAAAATTTAATAAGAAATATGTAATTGAAAAGGATGTAGAGAAAGCTGTGAATAAGGCATTAGATATCGCAGGGAAAGATGATTTAATATTATTTTCAGGTTCTTTGTATTTAATTGGTGATGTTAGAAAAATTATTATGAATTAGTTATTATTTTTCTCCCATTGAATAAAATATATATATATATTCAAATGGGAGGTTGATTATGTCTGAAATAGGGTACAAACTATATAAAAATTTAGAAGATGATGTTTTATTGAAAGAAGCCTATTCTAAAATGGAAAAATTAAGATTTTTATCATCATTAAATAACGAAGAAATGTATTGGGAAGAAGCTAATGAATTTAATGAACTAATTATCGAGATAAAAAGAAGAAATATAGCGATTAACAAAGAAATGTGGATAAAAAAAATAATAATCGATATATAACATAATTTAATTAATCACCTCTATTCACCCTTATTATCGGATATGCATAAACTGATATAAGGGCAATCAAGACAGAGGTGATTATTTTTATGAATAATAGACTTATTGTAGCTAATGCTGGAAATGATACATTAACTCTTGTAGATTTAAAAAATAAATATGAAATAGAAAATATATTTTTAAATAATATTTGTAGAAATAGAGAACGGGTTAATATTTTTAGTATGAACAGGCCATGTATAGGGCCGCATCATATTATTAAAGGTAGTAATGATTCAATAATATATACAGCTAATTCATATGATAATAGTGTTTTTAAGATAGATATAAATAAAAAAACAGTTATAGATACCGTCTATGTTGGGAGTTGTCCAAAGCATTTGGAATTGTTAAATGGCTGTATATTTGTTACAAATACGGACTCAAATTCAGTATCGGTAATAGATGAAAAGGAATTTATATTACTAGAAAATATACCTGTAGGAGAAAAGCCTCACGATATTAAAATAAATAATAGCGAAAATCTAATTTATGTAGCTAATAGTAGCGGCTATAGTTTAAGTTTAATCTATTTGGACAGTAATAAAATAGATGAAATTAGACTCAAGTTTAATCCATTTCATATTATAATAAATAAAGATAAAGTATATATATTATGTCCGCAGTCGAATGGAACGATGCAAAGCATAATACAAATACTAGATATAAAAGATAATATATTACTTACAGAATTAAAAGTAGAAGGAGTAATATTAGATATGGTAGTTATAGAAGATACAGATATATTATATACTACTAATGCTTTCGATGGTTTTTTATATAAAATTAATATTGAGAAAAAAAATATACTTGAAAAATATTATTTAGGAGGAATGCCTAATTGTATGCTCTATAATGGCGATGATTTATTATTCATATCGGATGCTTTAAAAAATTGTGTTACTGTGTTTGATTATAAAAAGGGCAAAATAATAAAAAATATATCAGTAGGATTAGAACCTAATGGATTAATTTTAGTATGATAGAAAGAAAATAGACAGGAACTTAATCCTGCCTATTTAACTTCAGATTTTGTTTCTATTAATAAATCTAATATTTTTTTATATATTTCTTGAGGATTTTCTTTCCAATTATTACAAATAAGTTTTGCCTGTTTATTTGAGACTACATTTAGTGACATATTAAACAGAGTAATATCTTTTTCTATTACTTTTAGGTTAACAATATATTCTGAATCGTTCTTTTTATAGTAATTACCAATAATTTGAGTTTTTTTGATCATTTCTTCTTTTTTATTTTTATAATTATCATCGATTTCAAGTTTTATCTTTTCTGGGATTCTATCTATGAAGTAATTAAGAGTATTTTCACCTTTTTCTGTAATATGGTAATACTCACTACCATCTTTTGTAGTTATTTCAATAAATTTTGAAGATACTAGCTCGCTTAAAAATTGTTGTACCATGAAATAATTATCCATGTAATTGTTTTCGAGGACAAATTGAGTGATTTCAGAATTTGTCATTGGAAATTCTACAATATCTAATATGTATAAAAGTAAGAGTTTGTGTTGTGCTAATTCTTTAGTATTTTCGACAAACATAAGGCCACCTCTTTACACATCTCTTTAAATAGATCATACTAAAATTATAACATATAAAAAGGAGAAGTGGCAAAGATACCACTTCTCCTTTTTAATAATTTATTTTCCAGACATTTGTCTTTCAGCTTGTTCAATTAATCTTTTAACCATATATCCGCCAACATAACCATTTTGTCTAGAAGTTAAGTTTCCTTTATCTATACTATTATAATTAGATAAACCTAATTCATTAGCTATCTCTATTTTCATTTGCTCAAGGGCTTGTTTAGCTTCTGGAACGACAACTTTATTTCCTCTAGCCAATTTTTTTCCCTCCCAAATAGATTTATTACCAACATCATATTTGATGTTGTATTATTAATATAACCTTTTTTTTATTCTTATATCCATGAAAATATTAAAAGTTGGTATATTTTATACAAATTGTTCATATAATTAATATTTTAGGAAAAAAATGATTTAATTATTTATAGTCAATATTGACTAATAGTAGTCGGTTGTTATAATAAATTTAGTGTTGAAAAAGAAAGGAGAATCATATGAATTTAACTTTTAGAGAAAAAATAATAGAAAAAGCGATTAGTATGGGTGCCTCTAAAGTAGGATTTGCTAAATTAGAGAATTTTTTGCCTGACAATTTTTCTCATTTGAAGACGGGTATTTCTATTATTGTTAGATTATCAGATCAGATAATGAATGATGTTGTAGATAAACCGACTCATACTTATTTTCATCATTATAGAACAGTAAATTTCTTAATAGATCAGATTACTTTAGCTATAACAATTATGATTCAAAATGAAGGATATCTTGCTATGGCAATACCAGCTTCTCAAACTGTTAAAACTAAAACGGATGCATATACAGGTATTTTTCAGCATAAAACTGTTGCAACTTTAGCAGGATTAGGATGGATAGGTAAAAATGCTTGCTTAGTAACAGAAGAATTTGGGCCGAGAATAAGATTGGGGACTGTATTAACAAATATGATTCTTCCATACGATGAGCCGATTAGAAATTCAAAGTGCGGCAATTGTAATATTTGTGTAAAGAAGTGTCCTGCTTTGGCATTGAAAGGCAATAACTGGTATCAAGGGATGGACAGAGATGCATTAATTGATGCATTTGCATGCAGCAGTTATATGAGTGAACAGTATAAAGATATAGGAAGAGGCTCGGTATGTGGTTTATGTATTTCAAGTTGTCCAAAAGGAACAAAAATTATTAGAAAATAATTAACGGCCTTTAGTAGGCCGTATTTTAAGTTAGTTTTCTTTTTATAGGAATCTTTACATCTTTCCTAGTACCATGCTGATGTTTACTTTCAAGCTGGGCCTTTTGAGATTTGGCCTCTCTATAAAAATGCCTCTCGTCATTTGTAATTGTTATAGCAGAGTATTCTGTCTGTTTTCCTTTAATGTTGGTAAAAGTACTTTTTCTTATAGACAATAAAAACATCTCCTTTTTATAATTAGCGAGAGATAAGATTATAGCTTTAATAAATAGAGTGTGTTATAATTAGATAGAGTTTATATTTATATTTTAACCTAATAAAAAGATATAATACTTCAAAATTTTTCCGTTCAAAATAATTGGGAGGGATATATTTGAAGAAGGCGATAAATATAGTAGCAATATTAGTAACTGTACTTTTACTTTTGATTGGATGTAATAAAACTGAAGAAGTAGCCAATAAAGAGATACAAGTTGTTGATAAAAGTTCTAACAAAGTAGAAGAAAAAGATAATATTGATAACATTGTGGATAAAAAAGATGATAAAGAAAATAGTAAGGAAGAAGATAAAAAAGAAAATCCTTTTGAAAAAATAGATTTGTCAAAAAAGCCAAATGAAGCAGGACAAATAATGATACTTATGTATCATAATATTGGTAAAAAAGAAAGTGAATGGGTTAGAACGGTTGAAAATTTTAAAAGAGATTTAAAAGTATTATATGAAAAAGGATATAGGCCTATAAGTCTTAAAGATTTTGTAAACAATAATATAGATGTTGAGGCTGGATACACACCTGTAGTTATCACTTTTGATGACGGTAACAAAAATAATTTTAATATAATAATAAAAGATGGTAAAAAGATAATCGATCCTGATTGTGCAGTAGGAATTTTAGAAGAATTTCATGAGAAGCATCCAGATTTTCCTTTAGAGGCAACATTCTTTGTATTTGGAAAGAATCCTTTTAGGCAAAAGGAATTTGTAGAGTATAAGCTTAAATATTTGGTAGAGAAGGGATTAGATATAGGCAATCATACTATTGGGCACAATAACTTTACTAATTTAAATTCTAATGATATACAAAAGGTGATTGCTGAAAATGTTAAGTTTTTAAACGGTATTTTAAAAGATTATGAAGTGAATACTTTAGCTCTTCCGTACGGAAGTAGGCCTAAAAATAAAGAAAATGAAAATTACTTAAGGAAAGGTGAATATGACGGAACTAGTTATAATAATATAGCTATATTAAATGTGGGATGGAAACCTTCATATTCACCGATAGATAAGAGATTTAATCCTTATTCATTACCAAGAGTTAGGGCAAGTGAGATTAAAGTTGATAACGTAGGCCTTTATAATTGGCTGAAATATTTTGATAAATTCCCTGAAAAAAGATATATTAGTGACGGTAATCCAGATATCGTTACTGTACCTAAAAAATTTGAGGGTATTGTAGATAAAAATAAATTGAATGGCAAATTGCTCTATATTTATGAAGAAAAGGAGTAAAATTTACTCCTTTAATATTTTTTTTGATATATTTACAAGAGTTGATGAAAAAGGTAAGAGTAATAATGTAGTTATTACATTAAAAAGCGTATGAGCATTTGCGATTTGTCTAGATGGATTATTAGGCGAAATTATGCTGACAAAATTGTACAGATAATCTGTAAAAAAGTAAAAGATAATAACTCCGATAATATTAAATATTATATGAACAAAAGCAGCCTGTTTACCAGTACGATTAGTCGCTAAACTTCCTATTAAAGTATCTATACAAGTACCTATATTTTGCCCAAGCATGATTGGAATAGAAGTTCTGACTGTTATAATATTAGATGATGCCATGATTTGAAGAATAGCGATTCCAGTGCTACTGCTGTGTATAATTGCTGTTATAAGGAATCCTGAAAATATACCTAAAGCATCGTTTGTTCCAATATTTTCTATTAATAGAGAAAGCTTTTTTGTACTGTTTGTTGAAGCTATGCTATTAGAAACAATATCTAATCCTAAAAATATTAAGGAAATACCTATTAATAATCTGGGGATTATTTTATTCGATTCTTTTTTAAAAAAAGGCATAGTAATAAATCCGGCTAGTAAGAAATATATTGCATAGTTTTTAATTTCTATTGCGACGATTTGTGCCGTTATAGTCGTACCTATGTTTGCACCCATGATTATAGGGACGGCTTTATAAATATTTATTAGATTACTATGAACAAGGCTGATGACTAATAAAGTTGTAGCACTACTGCTTTGGAGTAGTCCAGTTATCATTATTCCTAGTAATACTCCAACTATCTTATTATTTGTCAGTTTATATAATGTAGTTTTAAACTTTTTAGAAACTGTTTTTTCAAATGAAGTAGAAATTATTTTTATGCCTGAAAGGAATAAAAATATACCGCCTAAAATACTTAATAAAATTATTATATATTGCATTTCTTTTAGTAATTTCATTTATTCCCTCCAATTAGATTACTAAAATGTTATTACAGTTAATATATATGTAATATTAGATGGGTAAATTATAAAAGGTTTAAGGAGGGAATAGTTTGAGAGTATTTTTGATTGATAAAAATAAAATAATAAGGATAATCCTTGTCATATTTTTAGTTACAAGTTCGTTAATTTATACGAATATTAATAGAGATGAAATAATTAGTGTATTTTCAGTAAAAAAAGAATTGCCCATTTATTCTGTGGATACTGATGAAAAGAAGATAGCGATAAGTTTTGATGCAGCATGGGGCGATCAGTATACAAAGCAAATTTTGGATATTTTAGATAAATATAATGTAAAGACGACATTTTTTCTTGTTGGATTTTGGGTTGATAGATATCCTGATATGGTTAAAGAAATAGTTAAAAGAGGACATGAAATAGGTAATCACTCTACAAATCATCCTCATATGACTAAATTGAGTCAAGAGCAGATTATTAAAGAACTGAAAGAAACAGAAGATAAAATAAAAAAAATTACAGGACAAAAAACTATTCTTTTTAGACCGCCGTTTGGTGATTATAATGATAAACTTATTAGAACTTGTAAGAATAATGGATACTATGTAATTCAATGGGATGTTGATTCTTTGGATTGGAAAGAATTAGGAGTAGAGCCAGTAGTAGATCGCGTTTTAAGAAATGTAAAGAAAGGTTCTATAGTGTTGTTTCATAATAATGCCAAATATGTTACTAAATATCTGCCAATTATAATAGAAAAACTACAAGCTAAAGGATACAAAATAGTACCAGTTTCAGAGTTGATTTATAAAGAAAATTATTATATAGATAATACCGGAAGGCAAATAAAGAGAGAAAATTAAATTATGGTGGCTTTGTGCCACCATAATTTAAATATAATTATTTTTTCAAGTCAGATAAACGCTTTTCAAAGTTTTCTTTTATTTTCTTTACTGTATTTTTACCTGCTTTGTTAGTATCGATTCCCATTTCTTTTGCGATTTCTTCTTTAAAATTTTCAAAGGCTTTTCTTGCATTTTCAGAAATCTTATTGTTTTTCATATATATCACCTCAATATTATTTTATCCATAAATTTTTCAATTATTAATGCAAATACTGGAACTTAAAAGATATGATACATAAAAAAATTAATTAAAGCAAAATATAGAATATATATTAGATATTTTATTTAAAAAGGAGAATAATTTATGTCAAATGATAAAAAAGTAGGGAATATAGTTAGCAAACTAAAAGAAACTAAAGAAGATTATCATAATTTTATTTATGAAAATGTACTTTTTATAGGAGTTACAGGAATTCAAAGTAAAATGACTATCAGTTTAATTGAACATATTTTAAAGTATGCAGGGTTAAAAACGAAAATATTACAGGCCAATTTTAATGATTTGAATGCTGAAAATATCGATATTATAGATGATATTTTTAAAAATGGTGTCGATATAGTTATTATAGAAGTTTTTCCTAAAATATTAGATTTTATATATAATTTTAAATTTGATATTGCAGTACATACGAGTATTGGAAATAGCTATCCAGATATAGACTTTTTTAAAATACAGAAAGAGCTATTTTGTAAACTCGATAGAGGTAAAATAGCCATAATTAATATAGATGATAATAATGCTTTAAAATTGATAGAAGATAATAATAGTGCTTTAGTTGTTACATATGGTTTGAATAATAAAGCGAGTTTGACAGCTTCAAGCATTTCGATAACGGATTATATTAATCTTGTTGTTTGTCTGCAAAGGAGTCTTACTACGATTCAAGGGGTAGATATAGGTACATTAGAATTCCCTATTACTTTAAAATCTTTAGCAGAGAATAATATCTATAGCGCTTTAGCATCGATAGCGGTAGCTTTAAGTCTGAATGTAGATATTGAAATTATAAAAAAATCAATTGCCTTATTCGATTTTAATTTAAAATCTACTATAAAATAAGGATTCAATATACTATTTAAGAGAGTAGTATATATTTTTTTTGGAATTTTGAAGGATTTTTTTATTATTTGTCAAATATTATATAAAGGATTTTTAAAATTAACTTTGATTGTATTAAATTTCTATTACTTAAGAAAAAAATATTGCACCAATAGAAATAAAAGTATTCATATTATTAATTTATAGTGAATATTATAGTTGTAGATTAGTCCAAAAAACATAAGATTTAAAGGGGAGTGGGGAGCAAATGGTTGATAAGGTTATTCAAACCAATTTTGTAACAATAGTTGGAAAGATAGTTACTGAACTAGAATTTAGTCATCAAATGTATGGAGAAGGGTTTTATACATTTTATATTAAAGTTCCTAGATTAAGTGAGAATTCAGATGTACTGCCAGTTACTATTTCTGAAAGGCTTTTTGTTGGGATGGAGCTAAAACCGGGTGTAGAGCTTGTGATTGAAGGGCAATTGAGATCTTATAATAGGTATTCAGACGGAAGTAATAGACTTTTGCTTACAGTTTTTGCAAGAGATGTTTACATACCTGATGATGAAGAGGAACTGTTAGAACTTAGACGTAAACCAAATGAGATTTTCCTAGATGGGTATATTTGCAAACAGCCTGTATATAGAACAACGCCGTTTGGCAGAGAAATTACAGATTTACTCGTTGCAGTGAATAGGCCTTATAATAAATCAGATTATATTCCTTGCATTGCTTGGGGGAGAAATGCGAGGTTTTCTGAAAAGTTAAGGGTTGGAGATCATATTAGATTATGGGGAAGAATTCAAAGTAGAGAATATCAGAAGAAACTTCCGGATGGCGAGGTACTAAATAAGGTTGCATATGAAGTATCTATATCGAAGATGGAATATTTAAAAGATGATAATAATAGAGAGGGTAAATTGAAAGCTGAATCTGTTTAGAATTACAACAAGACCATTAAGGTCTTGTTTTTTAATATAATAATGGTGTGAGGAGGAAGAGATGAAAAAGTTAATTAAAATACTAGAGAAAATATTAAATCTTTATAATGAAAAGATAGATAAAGATTTGCTAGAAGATATGATTTTAAATTCACTAATATTACTTATTTTAGAGGAATTAAATGCTGTAAAATTATTTATAGAAGATTTAGAAATCAACGATGTAAAAAATTGTGATATATATAAAATATTGAAAAAAGATTTAACAAAAGAAATTATTAAAGATGATTATGTGCTTCCGATAGCTTATGAATATATAATAAGCAGAAAAGAGAAAAAAGAGAGGTATGCTATTTATTATACTCCTAAATGGCTCGTTGAATATATAGTTGATAGAGTTATTGCGCAGTATATAAAACAGAGAAAGAATATAGACAATTTAAAAATTCTTGAACCGTCATGCGGGAGCGGGGTATTTCTTTTGTATATTTTTGATATGCTTTATAATTGGTATAAGAAAAATACGAACCTATCACGGATAGAGATAATTAAGAGGATTATAGAAAATATTTTATATGGGATTGATATTGATAGAAGAGGTATATATTTATGTAAAATCAGTTTACAAATTAAAATTTATAAGTTGATAGGTGAGAAAATAGATTTAAAATTTAATTTGTATAATGTGGATTTTCTTAAAAATAATTATATCGATAATTATAAATTTAGTTTTATTATAGGTAATCCACCGTATTTAGAAAATAGAAGAATAAATAAATACTATGATAAAGACTACTTAAAAAAATTTTTTTCAACAGCAATTGGACGATTTGATATATATTCGCTTTTTATAGAAAAGGGCATAAAAATACTCTGTGATGATGGATATTTGGCTTTTATAACTCCGGGTAATATACTGTCTAATAATAATTTTACACCTATAAGAAAAATGATACTCGATAAGACTGAAATTAAGGAGATTGTCAATTTAGGAGACAATATTTTTGATAAAGTAGATATGAATATGGCTATTATTTTTGTTAAGAAAAGTCAGAATAATTTGAAAAGAAACAAAATTCTTTGCAAAAATCTAAAGGGTAGCTCTAATATAAAAAAGGATTTATTTAAGGATAGTTATAGAATAATAGATCAGGCGTATTACTATAATAATCTTAATTATGTTTTTGATATAGAGTCGTCTAAAAAGACATTTGAATTAAGACAGAGGATTTATAATACTAATTTTTATAGGATAAATGATTTGTGTGAGATTGTTGCGGGAATTGCTACTGGTAATATAAGACACAAATTATTAACTTATGATGGGAATAAAAAAGGTGCTAGAAAAGTTTTAACAGGAAGAGATGTTAAGCCATATTATTATAATTGGTCTGGACTCTATGTAATAACAGATAGATCAATAATTAATAAACAATTGGGAGAATATGCTACATTTATGAGAGAAGAATTTGTGTTTAATCCTAAAATACTTATAAGACAAACAGCAGATAGGTTTATATGTGCATATGATGAACAAAAATACTATATTTTGAATACATTATATTCGTTAATAATAAGGGAACAATGCAGGAAAGATGTGTCTATAAAGTTTATATTAGCTTTGTTAAATTCAAAATTATACAGTTTTATATATAGATCATTAATAATGGAAGAGGGAAAGTTATTTCCACAATTAAAGATTTTTCATATTCAGCAGAGTCCTTGTAAGTTAATTTCGTTATCTAGACAAGAAGAGTATATTTCATTGATAGATAATATAATTTCATTAAAAAAACAACTATCTGAAAATACATATGATGAATATGACATGTATATGAAGCAGATAGAAATTGAATATTTAGTTTATAAATTAGACAGATTAGTATATAATCTATTTAAACTGTCAAGTTCTGAAGTTGAAGAAATAGAAAGAAAAATGGGGAAATCCCCATTAGTTTACAGTAAAAATAATTTAATTAACATAAATGATGCCTTAAATGAATTAAATAGATGTAATGACATAATAAGAATATCAGAGAAATTTAAAATACATCCTTTAAGTTTACTTGATAGAAATTTTATTTAAAAAATCTTTTTTGTATTTAGTATGTTTAATATATTCTTCTTCAGTAATTATTCCATCAGCTTTCATTTTATCGAAAATATTAATAAAGTCAATACAAAGATCTGCAAGTTGTTTTTTAATGTTTTCAGATTTATTTATATATTCCATGATATGGCCCCCATAATCAATTTGATATAAGTTGTTATTCATTATATTCAGCAGCTTTATTGTTTATTACTTAAATTGATAGGAATAATGATGTGAACAATCTTATAGAACAACTCACCTACAATATTCTATTTTATTCTACAAAAAACATCAAAATCCTTCTAAAAAATAAATTTTTCGCAAATTTAGATGACAATTTTAAATATTTTTAAATAAAATAAAAATCTTATATTATATGAGTTTAAAATATTGACAAAATTCAACATATAAATTAGAATAAGTTTTATTAAAACAGAAAAGGAGTTGAGTTTCTTGGAAAAGAAATGGAAAGTTCTAATTTCTGAAGAAGAGATTAAAGCTAAAATTAAAGAATTAGGAAAGAGAATTAGTGATGATTATAAAGACAAGAAACTTTTAGTGATATCCTTGTTAAAAGGGAGTTTTATATTTACTGCCGATTTAGTTAGATGTATTGAAGTCCCTACTCGTATTGAATTCATGACTACGTCTAGTTATGGTCATGGTAAGGAAACTTCAGGTAAAGTCGATATAATTAGTGATTTAAATATAAGTTTAGAAGGATATGACGTATTAATAGTTGATGACATAATGGATTCAGGACTTACAATGAAAGTTATTAAAGAGCACTTACAATCAAAAAATCCTAATTCTGTTAAATCGTGTGTTTTATTAGACAAACCTGAAAGAAGAAAAGCTGATATTACACCGGATTATGTTGGTTTTACGATACCTGATGTTTTTGTTGTGGGATATGGTTTAAATTATGGTGATTATTATAGAAATGTACCTCATGTATTTACTTTTGATAACTAAAGGGCAGTCTTATGACTGCCCTTTATCCTCTTAAATCTTCAAGTATTTTTACTTTATCTGTAGTTTTTTCGTCTTTTTCTTTTATAACTTTTGCAGGTATACCTGCTACTACTGTATTAGGAGGAACATCTTTTGTTACAACTGAACCAGCTGCTACTACTGCTCCTTTTCCTATTTTAACTCCTTCCAAAATTACAGCATTAGCACCTATTAAGACATCATCTTCGACAATTACTGGCGTTTTACTAGGAGGTTCAAGTACGCCGGCTATTACCGCTCCTGCACCTACATGCACATTTTTACCTATTATTCCTCTTGCTCCTACAACTGCATTCATATCAATCATGGAATTTTCACCGATTTCAGCACCGATGTTGATTACTGCTCCCATCATGATTACGGCATTTTTACCTATGTATACTCTATCTCTTATTATGGCTCCCGGCTCAATTCTTGCTTGAAGGTTTTTAGTATCTAAAAGAGGAATTGCAGAATTACGTCTATCTGATTCAATATGATAATCTTGAATGTATTCTTTATATTTTTCTAAAATAGGTAATATTTCTTCATAATCGCAGAATACGATTCTAAAGTTATCATCTCCAAAATTTTTTAAGTTATTAAAATCGATTTTATTCATATCGCCTTTTAAAAAAACTTTTACAGGTGTAACTTTTTTTGCTTCTTTGATGAATTTAGCTATTTCATAAGGATTTGTTAAATCAAATTTTGAAGTTTTTTCATTTGCATTGTTCATTAGTTTCCAATCCTTTCCATATATTTTTAAGTTATTACTAGGTCATCCATAGAATAAAGACCTTTGTCTTTATTTACTATAAATTTTGCTGCTTTGATAGCTCCTATAGCAAAGATATTTTTTGACATTGCCGTGTGTTTTATTTCTATTATTTCATCTAACCCGGCAAAAATTACAGAATGTTCTCCCACGATAGTACCTCCTCTTATTGCGTGAATTCCAATTTCATTTTTGTTTCTTTTTTCTTTTTTTGTATACCTTCCAAATACATATTCTTTAGAATTATTTAACTCTTCATTGATCTTATTAGCTATCATATAAGCTGTTCCGCTTGGAGCATCTATTTTATTATTATGATGTTTTTCTATGATTTCTATGTCAAATGATTCTGCTAATATTTTAGCTGCTTCTCTAACCAGTTTAATTAGCACATTTATTCCTAATGACATATTAGCAGAATAAAATATAGGTATTTTTTTAGATGATTTTTGTATATCTTTATAATCTTTGTTAGAGAAACCAGTTGTTGCAATAACAATCGGTAGATTTTTTTCTATGCAGTAGTCTAGCAAGCCAGGGAGATAGTAAGGGTTTGAAAAGTCAATTACTACATCAGCTTTTCCTTTGAATTCGAAAATATCTTTATAAACAGGGTATTTATTTTTATATTTATCTGGAGTTCTATCAACACCAGCTACTATCTCTAAATCAGGGTCATTTTCGATTTGTTTTGTAAGAACTTGACCCATTTTACCATTACATCCATTAATAATTATTTTCATAAAAATTACCTCCTTGGAGATAGACCGTAGTCTTCCATTTCTCTTATTAGTCTTTGCAGATTATCTTCAGACATAGTAGTAAGTGGCAATCTTAATTCACCTACATCCATTCCTAAAAGGTTCATTGCAGTTTTGATTGGTATTGGATTCGTTTCTATAAATAGTGCATCTATTAAACCTTTCATTTTTAGTTGAATTTTTCTTGCATTATCTATATCTCCATTAAGGTAATACATGACCATATTATGAGTATCTTTAGGTAAGATATTGGCTACTACAGAAATTACTCCTTTTCCTCCAAGAGATAGTAAAGGAACTACCATATCATCATTTCCTGAATAAATATAGAAATCTTCAGGACATAATCTAGCAATTTCTGCAACCTGACTTATGTTGCCGCTAGCTTCTTTTATAGCTTTAATATTTGGATGTTCTGAAAGTTTAGCTACTGTGTTAGGTTTAATGTTTAAGCCGGTTCTTCCCGGAACGTTATATACTATTATAGGTATGTTTACCTCGTTAGCAATAGCTAAATAGTGCTCGATTAAACCTTTTTGTGTAGTTTTATTATAGTATGGAGTAACGATTAAAAGTCCATCTGCTCCAATACTTTCGGCATAAACGCTAAGTTCAATTGCATGTTTAGTGTTATTACTACCTGTACCGGCTATAACGGGTATTCTTTTGTTAACTTTTTCAACTGTAAATTTTATTGTCTGTTTTTTTTCTTCATCAGTCATAGTAGAGGCTTCTCCTGTAGTACCGCATATAATTATTGCATCTGTATTATTATCAATATGCCATTCTATTAACTCTCCAAGTTTGTCAAAATCAATCTGTCCATTTTTATAAGGTGTAACTAAGGCGACACCAGAACCTGTGAATAAAGCCATAAGATCCCCCCTAAATATTAATTTTAAATTACTAATATTAAAGTTGATTAATAAGTAATTCTGCGATTTGTACTGTATTTGTAGCTGCTCCCTTTCTAATATTATCGGCAACTACCCATAAGTTAATGCCATTTTCAATGCTAAAGTCTCTTCTTATTCTACCTACATATACTTCATCTGTTCCTTCAGCATTTATAGGCATAGGATAAATATTATTACTTACATCATCTTGTATAATTACTCCTTTTGCATTTTTGAGTATTTCATAAATTTTATCTAAATTGAATGAGTTTTCAAATTCTAAATTAATTGATACACTATGTCCATATCTTACTGGTATTCTGACAGTAGTAGCTGTAATTTTCAAGTTATAGTCATTTAGAATTTTTTTAGTTTCTTCTATCATTTTCATTTCTTCTTTAGTGTAGCCATTTTCTAGAAATACATCAATGTGTGGTAAGCAGTTAAATGCGATAGGATGAGGATATTTTTTTGGTTCTTTGCCTTTAATTCCCATTTCCAAATCTTCAATTCCGCCTAAGCCAGAGCCTGAAACTGCTTGGTAAGTAGAATATACGATTCTCTTTATTTTAAAAGCGTCATGTAGTGGTTTTAGTGGTACTACGCATTGTATAGTTGAGCAATTTGGATTCGCAATAATTCCTTGATGCCAACTTATGTCATTTGGATTTACTTCAGGAACTATTAAAGGAACTTCCTTGTGCATTCTCCAAGCACTACTATTATCTACTACAATAACTCCTTTTTCTTTAGCTATAGGTGCAAACTTTTTACTAACTTCACTACCAGCAGAGAATAATGCTATGTCTATATCCTCATTAAAAGAATTTTCTGTTAGCTTTTGAACGGTATATTCTTTACCTTTAAATTTGAGTTTTGTACCTTTAGATTTAGATGAAGCGAATAAATAGAGATTTTTTACTGGAAAGTTTCTTTCTTCTAATATTTTAATAAATGTTCTTCCAACCATACCAGTTGCGCCTACTATGGCAATGTTAAACTTTTTCATAATAATCACCTCTAAAAATAATAATGTGAAATGCGAAAAGAAAAAGTGTTATTATTTATAATATTATTTTATAATATATTAAGTGCTTAATAAATAGAACTATTTGAATTGAAAGAATAAAAAATATAAAATGATTATAGAAAAATATAGTATATGGAGGGATAACATGGCAGATAAATTAAGCATAATTGGTGAGGAAATGAAAGTAATAAGGAGGGACTTACATAAAACACCAGAAATTGGGCTCAATGAGCATAAGACTTCTAACTATATAATAGAAAAACTTAAAAAGTATGGATATAATATTGAGAGAGTTGCTGGGACTGGTGTAGTGGCTTACAAAAAAGGAACAGCTTTAAAAAAAGCAATAGCATTTAGGGCAGACATAGATGGTCTTAGAGTTAAAGAAAAAACGGGTGTAGATTATTCTTCAAGAGAAGATGGAATGATGCATGCATGTGGTCATGATGGACACATGGCAATTTTATTAGGGTTAGCGAATTATTTATCGGATTTTGAGCTTAATAGAGATATAGTGTTTTTGTTTCAACCGGCTGAAGAAGGACCGGGAGGAGCGGAGATAATTGTAAGAGAAGGCGTTTTAAAAAAGTATAATGTGGAATATATTTTTGGACTTCATATATTGCCAGATTTAGAGCAAGGTAAAATAGGAGTAGCGCCAGGACCAATGATGGCACAAACAGGAGAGTTTGATATTAAAATTACGTCTAAAGGCGGGCACGGAGCAATGCCACATACAGCTATAGACAGCATATATATTGCATCTCAGATTATAAATAATTATCAAAGTATAATCAGTAGAAATATTGAACCTATTGAGGGATGTGTATTAACGATAGGTAAAATTGAAGGGGGAAGAGCGAGAAACATTATTGCCGATAATGTTAGATTAGAAGGCACAATAAGAGCATTTAGTACAGAAGTATATAATAAAATTAAGGAAAGAATGGCAGAAATAAACTTTGGATTAGAAAAGATGTTTAACGTTAATATTGATATGGAAATAGAAGATATGTATCCACCAGTTGTAAATGACTATAAACTGTTTGAAATTTTTAAAGATATATTTAAAGATACTGTTGAAATAATCAAACCTATGATGATTTCAGAGGATTTTTCGTATTATCAGAGAGAAATACCGGGACTTTTTTTTATGTTAGGTTCAAGAAATGAAAAAAAAGGATATATACATCCTTTACATAGTTGTTATTTTAATTTTGATGAAGAAATTTTAAAAATAGGATTAGATGCTTATTTAAGAATTTGTAAATATTTTGGTGTTATAAGTGATTATTAATATTGGGGAGGTTAACTAATGGATAATGAATTGAATGTTGAATCAAAACTGACTATTTTGGAAACTAACATATTTTATTTGTTAGTAGGAATAATCTTAATTACAATAGGTTCATTAGCACAAAGATGGGATATTTATAAAGGATTAATAATTACAGAATATGCTATTGTTTTACTACCTGTATTAATATATTTAAAGATTAAAAGGCAATCGTTTAAAAAGGTACTTAGACTTAATAGACTTTCTTTAAAACAGATACTATTAATACCTATAATAGTGATTTTATCATATCCAATTGGTGCATTTTTAAATTCAATTGTTATGATTTTTTTAAGTCTTTTTGGAGAAGTTAAACCTATGCCAATACCAGTTCCGGACAATGGAATGGAATTATTAAGATCTCTTTTTGTTATAGCGTTATCGGCTGGTATTTGTGAAGAAGTAATGTTCAGAGGATTAGTAATGAAAGGATATGAAAAACTCGGAAAGAGGAAAGCTATTATTTTTTCTGCTGTTTTATTTGGTTTTTTCCATTTTAATGTACAGAATTTATTAGGGCCAGTTTTTTTAGGAATATTATTCGGATATATAGTCTATAAAACTAATTCAATTTTTGCATCTATGTTGGCTCATTTTACAAATAATGCTTTTGCTCTATTTTTAGCTTTTATTGTAAATAGGTTTAATACAGGTAGTAATATACCAAATAATGTACCTTTAAATATGTCATATACTAGACTTTTAATTTATGGAGCAATTTTTCTTGGAGCTATTTCATTAGTTACTGGAATTATAGCTGTTATGCTTCTTAAAAAACTGCCAAAATCGGCTGAATATACGAATCTTTCTATAAGAGATGACGATAAAGATATATCAAATGTATTAACTGCTGTTGAGAGTGTGCCTTTAGTTATAACTTTAATAATATTTATTATAATTAATATTTTGAGATTTAGGAGTTAAAAGCAAATAGAAAAAGTTTAAGGACCTACTTGGGGGGAGTAGGTCCTTTTTTAATAAAAAATTTATATAAAAGGGGGAGTGGGAAAGTAGTACTTTTTCCGACAACGACAAGTTTAACACTTTTATAAATATAAATCAAGAGGAAATATTAAAGTTTTAATTTTCAAAAAATTATATGTAATATGATTAGAATATTATTCAAAGATATCCACATAATAGATGTTAAGGAGGGGTTACTATGAGAAAAACGAAAAAGAAGAAAAAAGTAGAAACATTGGAGGATAAATTAAAATATGAAGTAGCTAAAGAACTTGGCTTATTAGAGAAGATAAAGGAAGTTGGTTGGGCTGGTCTAACGGCGAAGGAAACAGGTAGAATAGGGGGAATGATTACAGTAAAAAAGAAATTAATGAAACGTGAGGTGGAAAAATAGAAAGGATTATAATACAATATATCTGTGCCGAAAGGGGGATATGTATGCATAGTTATAAAGATTTTGCTTACTTTTATGATAAATTAATGGAAGATGTTGATTATAAAAAATGGTTCGAGTATGTTTTGATGATATTAAAAAGATTAGAAGTTACTCCTAAAAAGGTTCTTGAAATTGCTTGTGGAACAGGGAATTTTACTAAGTATTTATGTGATAATGGTTATGATGTTACTTGTTTTGATTTATCAGAAGATATGCTTTCTGTAGCATATGACAAACTTAATATATATAGAAATGTAATAATTTTAAAACAGGATATGCGTTTATTTAATATCAACAAAAAATTTGATATGGTAATCAGTGTTTGTGATGGGATTAATTATATTACTGCATATGAAGATTTAGTTAATGTTTTTAAAAGAGTTAAGTTACACCTTGAAGAAGATGGTGTTTTTATTTTTGATATAAGTTCTTATTATAAACTCCATGAAATAATAGGTAATAATACTTTTGTTGAAGAAAATGACAATATTTTTTATGTATGGGAAAACTATTTTGATGAACATGATAATATATGTGAGTTATACATTACTTTTTTTGTGAAGCAAGGTAGTAAGTACATTAGATTTGATGAAAATCATATACAGAAAGCATATTCTATAGATGAAATAGTAAATGCATTAAGAAGAGCTGGATTTAAAAATATCGATTATTATGAGAGTTTTACGTTTAATAAGCCTAATGATAAGAGTGAGAGGATGCATTTTATTGTAAGAAAATGATTTTTTGGTGAAATTTATCAAAAATAAAGACCAGAAATTTAGCACTTGAAAATTTTTTAGGGCGATAGCCCGTTGATTTATAAGAATTTCAGAATAAGCACTAAAAATTTGAGATTTTCCGATTTTTGCTGGAAACTATAGAGAAAAAATTTGCAAAATAAAAGCATCCTTTTTATAATAGTTTTACCATAAACACATTAAAAAAAGGATGCTGATAGGATGAACAAAAGTTACCTAAAACAATTATTCACCTATATTAATAAGGTATATGATATAGGAGAAAAAATCAATACTTTAAAAGATAAAAGAGTAAAATCTCAAG